>CAZDBH010000356.1:0-8982 GCA_964503485.1 uncultured Bradymonadales bacterium
AGGAACCGGAGTTGACTAGCACTGCGTGCTCCACCCCTATCGCCGCCGCAGCCCGCAACTCGAACGCCGCGCACTTGGGACCATCCACCAGCTGGAGCGGTTGCTCGCGCAACACCCTCGCGACGGCCTCGATTTCCTCGTCACCGTAGGTGGCCTCTGCGATGTAGATGGTGTGCTGCTCCGACATAGAACTCCAACTGAGATAGGGGCGGGAGGATAGGCCACCGAGTCCGAATTTGCCAAGCACTCCCTGTTCGGCACGCAACACTGAAGTCAAAGAATGGTCGACGGGATCTAAGGGAATCTTGGTTGGTCGCTCAAAGCCGTTCAGGGCACTGTCTCGGCGGGGCAGCGGTTCGAACACGAAGGTGCGACAATGTCGAGATGGTTATTGGTGGCTTCGGTGATTCTGCTTTCAACTTCCATCGGGTGTATCAAGACCGATTCGGACGGGAGTGGAGGAGACGACGAAACCGACCTAAGAGGGATTCCCGAGGAGCGGCCGGCGCCCGATCGGGGAAGGCGGACTGAGACGGACTCCTTCGAGAGCGACCTACCAGAACCCAGTTTGGAGGATACTCGAGGTGAGAGCGACACCCCAGAGATGCCGGACCTTGGCCCTGTTCCTGACGTACCGACGGTTGATTCTCGAGCGGTGGATCGGAGACCTGATGACGACACCCCTCGCGACGCCGGCTCCTCGGGAGAGCACGATGCGGACGTCAGTTCGGAGATCGGCCCATTGGCAGTGGGTACGGTTTTCGAGGAACGAATTCAGAGCCATCTGATACTCGATCCGTCTGGGTCGATCAGCGGTCCCGAGGTCGAGATAGCCTTGGAGGTGGACCCAGCTATCCCGCACGTTGTCTACGAGGCAGATCGGACCATCTTTCACATGTGGCGCGATGGGGACGTGTGGCAGACTCGGCGCATTGACGGACCTCAAGCGCTAGCGGTTCTGGACTTCGACTTCATTGGCACCAACGGTCTGGATATCGGCATTCTCTATACGTGGCAGGGCTCCAACTGCCCTGGACCTCCCCCGTTTCCGGAGGGCTGCGAGAACACACCGTCACAAGTCAGGCTGGCCACCGTGATAGACGGTAGAACAGAAATCGTCGTGGTTTCCGAGACGAGTCAACCCTCCTTTCCCGTGGGATTCAGATGGGATGCTCGAGGCTACTATCATACGGTCTTCATCGACAGCTCGACCGCCTACGCCTGGCGGGACGCATCTGGGGTGTGGAACCGACAGGAAGTCCTCTCAGAGGTGCCATCTGGCCTTGCCTTCGATTTGAAGTACAACAACCGCCAAGAGTTGGTCTACGAGTTCTGGGATGAGGGCCTCTTTCACGCAACTTATCAGTCCGGCTGGGAAACCACCCGAATCGCTGAGGCAGGTGCGCTCCGACCCGCCATATACTCGTACCTATCATCCACCGTCGTCACCTACTACGACCGCAACACCGATCAGGTCGTCTACTCTCGGCGAGAGTTGAATGACCCCTCTTGGGAGAGTGAGGTGGTCGAATCCAACATCAGCTCGACATGGACCCCATCAATTGTCGACGATGGGCGGGTTCACATCTCGTACACGGTCGATAGTCCCAACGGCCACCTGCACTACGCGACGAAGGACAATCCGCGTTTCGACACCGGCCCCTGGCAAGTCTACGACCTCGGCATTGGACGAGGGAGCGACCTGGGTCTCGGTAGACGCGCCGTCCACCTCGTGTTCTACGACGACGACGGGCTCCACTATGTCGAGCTTCAGAAATCGCACTGGGAGTAGCCGCTACCGCTCGACCACTTGAGCTGGCTCCCGAGCCGTTGCACAGAATTGAGTTGCGCCCGACCGATCGCTGGTTACCATTCAGGCCTCCAGACGCCACTGCGAGCAGAACCTGATGAACCGGATCGAAGAAAACGCCAGTAACCTGGCCACGGTATGTGTGCTGTGCAGCCACAACTGCGGTCTTCGTGTAGACGTAGCCGAAAACAAGATCGTTGCCGTCAGAGCCGACGAAACGAACCCTGTGACGCAGGGGTACGTGTGCAACAAGGGCTACTCGATCCCTCACTACGTCGAGCACGAACAGCGAGTGCAAACTCCGCTAAAGCGCCAGGCTGACGGCCAATTCGCTCCGATTGGTTGGGATCAGGCGATCTCGGAGATCGGAACCAAAGTGCGGTCTATCAAGGATCGCTACAGCGGCCGAGCCGTCGGGCTAGTCGGCGTTGGTGGTCAGGCCAATCATCTCGACGGCGCCTACGCGCTCGCCTTTCTGTTGGGCCTCGAGTCACCCTGGTGGTTCAACGCGTTGGCACAAGAGAAGACGCAGCACGCGTTGGTCGACAAGTGGTTGTTCGACGCATATCCGACGACCCATTTTCACGCCGATATCGAACACTCCGAATTCGCTCTGATGATCGGCACCAACCCGTTGCTGAGCAATCGTGGCAGCAAGTCTCGCGATTTCGTCCGCGCCTTTTCGGATGACAAGCGAACGTTGGTGGTTGTCGACCCACGCCGAACCGAGACTGCCAAGAAGGCGGACATCCACCTGACGGTGAAACCGGGCGGCGACGTGTACATGCTGTTGGCCATCGCCGCGGTGATTCTGCAAGAGCAGCTGCATGATCGGGGGTTCGTCGATAGGTACGTCGGTGGGTTCGAAAGTCTGAGAACGAAGATCGGTAGCCTGGACGTCGCCGAACTGTGTGGCTTCGCGGGTCTCGACGTCGAGGACGTTCGAACCGTCGCGCGCGGGTTTGCAGCGGCCGAGAGCGCTTCCATTTTTGTCGATCTGGGGCTGGAGCAATCTCGATACTCCACCCTCACGGCCTATCTCATGCGGGTCGTCGCAGGCCTGACCGGAAACCTGGGGAATCGAGGCGGGATGAGCTTCATGGGACTTTTCGGCGCTGCGGGTCCGGAGCTGAAGAAGAGCCCTCCGATCGCCCCCGTGTCCGGTATCGAAGGCATCGCCATGTGGACGCCCATAGCCGGTTACTCCTACAACCTCGTTCCCGAGGAGGTCCTGGCCGATCGGGACGATCGGATTCGAGCGCTGTTCGTCGAGGGCAGCAACCCGATGCTTCAGGCGGCTGACACGCCAAAGTGGCGTGAAGCGATCGACGCCCTCGACATACTGGTTGTGATTGAACCAGCCATGTCCGAAACGGCGCGCCTAGCCGACTACGTCCTCCCCGCTCTGTGTGGATATGAGAAATGGGAGTACGCGGGTTTTCCGAAGGGCTATCCCGGCGTCTACGCCCAGGTTCGGCCTCCTGTCGTCCGGGGTCCGGAACAGGCCCTATCAGAGCCCGAGATTTATCACCGCCTTGCCCGGGCGGCGGGGCTCACCCAGGACTTGCCCAGACCGTTGAAGTGGCTGGCAGCCTCGGCAACCTCGCCGTGGAAAGCACCGATTGCACTGGCGGCCATGGTTGCCTACGCGGGAGCGAAATCGCGAAGTGTGGAAAAATCGCTACCGCGCATGCTCTTCGGACTGTACGAAACACTCGGGACAAAGCTGAAATCCCCCGCCCTGGTCTTCATCTGGTTTACGTGCATGACCTACGCTCTCGCCCAGCGAAAGGACCTACTGCGAGCCCATCCTGAAGCTGCGCGTTTCAAGAATCCGTTTGCGCTTGGTGCGTGGCTCTTCGAGCAGTTGATGGACCATCCCGAGGGCTTCCATGTCGGAGACATTGACGCTGCGACCAATCTGGACACGATTCTGCGGACAAAGGACCGCAAGATCGCCTTCGATCAGCCGCAGATGTTTGATGAGATCGCCGCGTCGCTGAGCGATCTGCCGGCCAAAGACGACGCCTATCCGCTTATTCGGGCCGCCGGCATTAGAACCGGCGGGAACGCAAATTCGGGGCAGCGCGAGCCGGTGTGGCGTAAGGGCAAAGGGCCACACTGCGGGGTCTGGGTTAGCCCGCATGACGCGACCGAACGCGACCTGGTCACCGGCGCCACTGTCCGCGTTGCCTCAAAAACGGGGTCGGTGGAGCTTCCGGTGGTGGTTCATGACTCCGTGATCTCTGGACACATCCACATACCGAATGGCTTCGGCCAGCTCTTTCCCGATGGTGACGGCAACCTGGTCGAAGTCGGTGTAAACGTGAACGAGCTAACCGATGCCCAGAGTCGAGACCGTTTTACCGGCTGCCCATACCACAAGTATGTTCCCTGTCGGCTGGAGTCGGCGTGAATCTCTGACTGGATGAGAACTAACACAAACTCATGATCGCTGCTGTCGAGAAGCCTGCCAGAGAAATGAGGGCAAATACGATCGGCACAGCGAAGAAGTAGCGTATAGCGAGTGCCAGGATAGCTGCTGAACAGACGACATTGAACAGCAGGATCGGCGCCCCGATCGAGGCGATGTCAGACGTCTGAATGAACCACAATTCGTTGAGTATGCCGTAGGCCAGCAGCATAAACCCCATCGTGTAAGAGAACCCCTCGTTCAATTGCCAGAGCGTCACGCGGCGACCGGGCATGTCGAGTTCCGTCCGGCGCATTTCGGCCGCGACCGGAAGTGCTCCCGCCGTCTTTCGTCCGAGAAATGCAGTGAGTGTGTGGCCCAAGCCGATGAGCGCGAGACTCGAGGCACCGAGATGACTTGCTATTGTAATGAGATCCATTATTCCTCCATCAGGCAATGCCATTGCCGAGTGCTAATGCACTGCAAACGGGTCTACCAGGTTGCTTGATCGTAGCCACGCATGTACAGCCAGGTGTCCCCTAAGGTTTCGTCCACGTTGCCAGCCGTGTCGGCTGACTGACCGCCGAAAACGAGCACCTTGAGGTCGCCTTCTGGTTGGTCGGTCGTATCGATTTGGATCATCGTGTGTGCTCGTCGAGCCTGAGGTAGCGACGTATCCTCTTGGACCTCGTTGTCCGTCCAGGTCCCCGTGCCGTATGTCCAACTTGGAATGTAAGTGAAGAAGTCGGCTCCAATGCCTTCCGTGTAGTCTTCTCCCCCAAAGAGCAGGATCTGGGGGTTCCCAGCACTTGTGTCGTGGATTCGCGCTAGCCCGGCATGTAGAAGTGCCGGCGGGGAGTCTCCGTCGCCAGTCTGCTCCACCCAACCCGCGGTTTGTCCTACGCATGGGCTTCCGCCCAAAACAGTAGTCCGAAGAAGCAGGCAGGAGTGCCAGTTGAATACACTCAGGCCGCCGTTGCCGTCGAGTACGGCCGTCCGGTCGTCGTCGGGCCAAAACGAGGCCGATCCATGGTCATGGCGAAGATATGGCGCGTTCCCGAGTGCGTACTCAGAGTAGACCGTCGTGTCGCTGAGCTCGTGCCAGCTCCCGTCTTCGCCGTCGTCGATGTAGATCCAGGTGTCCTCGAACTCGGTACGACCGTTCCACCCGCCTGCAAGCAAGTACGCTGTGTCGCCGACACGGGTGAAGCTGTGCCCGTGGCGGGCAGCGGGGTACCTCCCCGTGTACGGATCGGGTGCCGGCCTCCGCTCGTACCAGCCGGCGAACCGATCCCATTCCCAGACCAATCCGGTATCTTGTGGTGCCTGCAGCGGGTAGTTGAATTCTCCGCCCGTGTCAGCGCCGCGACCGCCGAACAAGAAACAACGGTCGCGGTCTGGTGCCGACGCCATCGCTGAAAACGCGCGCGGCTCCGGAGGCTCGAGGTCTAGCGAATAGGGAAACCAGTGGTAGCTGTCCCACTCAAAAAGATGGGTGTCGCTGAGCGGAGTCCCCTCAAATTGACCGCCGAACAGCACTGCATTGGTCCCATCGTAGCAACCAACGGCTCCAAAACGTCGGGTGGGCGGTTCATTGCCCTCTTTCAACTCCCACCAGCGCTCTTCGCCCCACTCTTCGAATGGCATCGCTACATCGATTGGGATGAACCAGGCCCCGGGCCCTTTGAAGACATCCAAAACAGTATCCTCGGTTGTGCTCTCACGGTGGAGCAGGCCTGATCGGTCGATATGGCCATCGGATGCGATGACCAGACCCGACCCGGATACGGGTTTGATGAGCCCCTCGATGTGGGCGTGGCAGTTTGCCCGCCCCAGCGAGCCTTCTGGGTCCAGTCCATCCCTGTCCGCCACTCTGAGTCCATCGGTAGAGGCGAGATAGCCCAACCAAACACCGTCACGGACGCCGACGATCTGTTCGGGGTAAGCCCAAAGTGTTTCTACGCTATTCCCTCGGGACGGTTCTCGGCAGTTGTACCAGATGCCTATTCCTTCCGGGCTGTCCTTTAGAAGCGAGGGCCGAACAATTCTGCCAAAGGTCTGCCCGTCCCCTGGGGACTCGATGTAGACGGAGGATCGACACCGGAAATCGTCGTCATCACAGTAGAACGTCTCGGCAGCACGGAGGACTGTCCCGTCGATTACCGAACACAGCTGCAAGATAACATTGCCGTTCTCATCCTCGTTCAAACAGGTGTTGCCGTCTCGGTGATGATCGGCCAAATCCACGGGCTCGATTCTGCCCGGACGAAGCGTTCGAACGCCGGTGCCGGTCGTAGTCAACTCAACGTGAGCCGCGTGTCCCGCCAATAAGCCGCCGATGAGATGCACGGTCCCACCCTGTTGAACCCCGGAGGCGTCCATAGCCCCCCTGCCGGCGTACACGCCCGTACTCGTTCGATTCGAAGTGAGGGTTTTTCCGATTACTGTTCCGCTCCAGACCTCGAGCGCGGCGCCCGTTGGACGCCTCAGAATCGGGTCGGGTTCGCTGATCAGAGTAAGGTCTTCGAGTACTGAGACGCCTGTGTTCCAGTCATGAACAAACACTGCCTCCCCAGGCGGCGCTCGGAAGGTCGCGGGTCCCACAACGCCCACGTCGTGCCTCAAATAGATTGGGAAGCTCGTGCCCCCAACCGTCGAGCCCGCCGAGCCGGGTTGACCTGAGACAACGGTCATGTCGTTCAGGAAGACAATGTTCCGTGGTGGCGCCCACCACAGTTCGTCGACATAATGAAGGGCCTCTTCAAAGCTTTTGCACGCCGAGTTGCGGGTGCAGCAGAGACGGTCACAGGGTGTCGCGGGATCGGTTGGGCAGGTTCGATACGGGTGCGACTCCAGGACCGCAATATCCGCGTGAGAGGGAAGGTCCACCGAGCAGGACGACGCTAGTTCACATACATTGTCGCTGTTGCAGAAGGCGTTTGAGCTGCCATAACAGTCACCATCGTTCCGACAGTGCTGACCCGCCGTAAGCTGCAGATCATTACCGTCGGGGTCGAGGTAGATCGGCGTGGACAACGAGTAGATGTTGTACGAAAAATCGAGATTCGATTTTTCTTGGGTCCCTTCCTCTTGGATCTGGGTGGGCTGGAAGGCATAGGTGTCGAATGAGACCGCATAGGTCTCCGGGTCGATCGAATAGTCAAAGACGCGGTACCATCTGTCACCCGAACGTTCCGACAATGACGTATCCCCGGGATCGGCCACCTCGTCCAAGAGCGCCAGGTCTTGCTCTATCGTCACAGTCACAGGCTCACTGAAGGTGAGTCCGGGTGGCCCGAGAGCATAGGTCGGCCCCGCCGCACCGGGAAAGTCGGCTTCCTCGACGATCACTTCGATAGTAACTTCCCGATCGAGAGCGCCGGCAGGAATGTCGATTGAGATGGGAACGTCACCAAAGGTAAGCAGACCACCGTCCTCGTCGATCGGCTGGGTCTGGATTGCGATGACGCCTTCACCGAGTTCAGTGGGGATGTCCGGTTCGCCGTCGGGAACCACGTCTGCGTCGGGAGCTGCGTCTGCGTCAGGTTCAATCACCAAATCGGTGCCTGCGTCTAAGGCATCTGTGTTTGGTTCGTCGACTTCGGGCTGACAACCGGCCGATGCAATCGCCATTCCGAAGGCCAATACGGCAGCCAAGTATGGAGTTCGTAAATTCACTAACATCGGGCCGCTCCTTTCGCTTGCGAGTTCTGACACTTTCAACGGTAGAGGTTCGGGCTCTTGGGCATCAACTTAGGGCCCCTTAAGTCCGGTTATGTGCCGGCGTGTGAACGTATCGACAAGGCCTGATCAGTCGCGAGGACACTCGTGGATTGCAACCTGCCCGCGCCCCGGCCAAACAAAGAGGACCTACGGCGCGAGCACACGTAGAATCCCGTTCTTGGCCCGATTGGAATTGCAGGGTTCGTCGTAGGCCGGCCCATAAATCTGGCTGGGATGATACCCCTCGTACGGCTCAACGCCGCTGTTCACGTCAAACACGAGTTCGTAATCACCAGGAGGGGTTCCTGCTTCGATCCTGATCTCGATAGGGACGCTGGTGCCGGAGGGTATTCGCTCCGGACACATGTTGATCGCGCCGTCGGTGAACGCGTGAACACGAAACCACGGGATTCCACGCCAATGGGGTTGTTCTGCATGGTAGCGTTCATTTAGCGTCCAGCGATTGACGCAGCCCTCCCCAGTTGCCCCACTTACGCCCAGGAGCGGCCCGAAGCCCGGGTTCGCCAGAGTGAACAGTCCCGGTGTCTCCACAACTGGGCAGCACTCCTCGGTCGTGAGACCGGGCAGGTTGATATTGGTGCTCGATTGCTCGAGTTCGGGGCACTCACTCGACCCCTGAATGAAGAGCTCCATCGTGACGACGTCCCCCGGCCGACCCGCCCCGTGCTCCATGCAGAATTCTGAGCTGTCGGTAGGTGTATAATCGCAGTTGGGCTCGAGCACACAGTCGCCGTTGACGCAGACCTCGCCCGCACCGCAGGCCCCGCAAGACCCTACCGCGAGGGTCGTGGTTGTTTCGTGGCTGAGCCCGTCGTTGTCCGTCACTCGCAGTACAGCCGTGTAGGTCCCCGCCGTAGCGTAGGTGTGTTCGACGACCGATGGACCCGAGTCGAATGAGCCATCCCCCTCGAAATCGTATGCGTAGGTAACAATCGTACCGTCCGAATCGCTACTCCCGGAAGCGTCGAAGCGAACCACCTCACCGACTCGAGGGTTTGTCGGGTTGGCGGAGAGC
>CAZDBH010000357.1:0-7401 GCA_964503485.1 uncultured Bradymonadales bacterium
TCGCTAAAAGCCAATGGCGGAGCCTGGAGCGCTATGCGCGACAGGCTCCTAGTTCTTCACCGCGTTGGCGATGTTGGCCAGGCCCTTCTCAAAGTCCTTGCCGATCATTTTGTCCATGTTCATGAACAAGCTCATGATCCGCATCATGAAGTTCTTTGTGCCCGTCATCGACCAGGTCATCTCGGTCTCGCCGTTCGATTCGGCGAAGCGAAAGACCGTTTTGTTTTCGGCCTTGAACGGTTTGACGAACGACAGGTCGATATCGATGCGTTCGTTCTCTGCGACGGCCGTGATCGCCATCTTTCCTTCCCCGACCTTCTTGTTGCCGTTCCATGCGTATTTTGCGCCAGGACCGGACTCTTCACCGGAATAGTTCCGGTTCATATCAGGATCGAGCTCGTCCCAGGGCGACCATTTCTTCCACTCGTGGAAATCCACCACGAGGGAATAGACCTGGTCGGCGGTTGCGGGAATCGTCGCGGAGCGCTCGACGGTAAACGTTTTGGACATCTTAGCCTCGTTCTCGTTGTAACTTTGCGTCACCCAACGGTAACCCTGCGTCCGGCCGTTGGCAAGGTTCAGGGCTGGCTGAACAGAGGAGCTCGGCCGGAACGTGCAGCCCATTCGTTCGGTTCCCGACAGGTCCCGTGTCGTGGGATCGATCGCTGCAGGCGCTCCCACGGATCGGTGTTCGAGCCGGGGGCCTGCGTCAGTCCAGCGGATTGACTTGGATGAGGCCGCGGGTTGCGTTCAACTTCGGATTTCTGGTCTCCCAGCTATCGGAGCATGTGCCTTGGTATGCCCACCCGATGCGAGCGAAAGTGGAGTACCTGCCGTCCCCATCCAAATCGCCGAACGCACTGGCCGTGAAGGCGGCCATCGAGCCCGTCCCGCTACTGTCGTAGCTGTAGGCATAGTGGTGCGGGGCCCCGGGATCGAAGTGGAGCTCGGTCCAGGTTGGAGAGGCTGTCCAGGCCGCGGGCTCGTATGGACGCGGCCGGTGGGTAAACTCATAGTAGATAGTTGTTATCTGATAGGTACCAAAACCGATGATGAGCGCCGAAACAAGGCGGCCCAACCAGGTTCGTGCAAGACTGAACAAGTTGTTCGGATTGAAGTACATACATGCCCATAACAGCGGCTCGGAGTGGCTCTATTCCAGCACAATTGGCTGCATGTTCGAGAGGTTGAATTTCGCGCCCTCAGTTGGGTTTGACAACCCCATGTACGCGACTTAAGTATTATGAATGAGCGACTCACAACTCATTCAACAAAAGAAGACGGCCAAACGGCGGGTCGCCTCGCAAGAGGCTCCCCAGCGCGGCGACGGCCTAGGTCAGGTGGCGAGCGGTGCCCAGGCCGACGAGGCACGGGCGCTCGTGAGCGGACCTCAGGTTCAGGCCGACGCGGCTGGCCAACTAAATGGCGACATGCAGAGCATTCACGAAGCCGCGGCTCGGGGCGTTTCCGGGAGCGGCGTTGTACTGCCCCACGCCGAAAAGATCCAACATGCGTTTGGTGATGCCGTCGATGTGGGAAGCATCGTGGCACATGTCGGAGGTGCTGCGTCTGGAGCCAACGAACAGATCGGCGCCAACGCCTACGCGCGGGGAAACCACGTCGCGTTCAAGACGGCGCCGAGCCTGCACACCGCGGCTCACGAAGCGGCCCACGTTGTCCAACAACGAGCGGGTGTCCAGCTCGAAGGCGGCATTGGAAAGTCTGGCGACCAGTACGAAAGACAAGCAGACGCCATCGCTGACCGGGTGGTACAGGGTCGGAGCGCTGCAGACCTCATTCAGGGAGCATCGTCGCATGGCGTGGCTCAGTCAGCCGTGCAGAAAGAAGAAACGGCGCCCAGTCCGGCGCAGGCCGAACGCATCCGCAAGATGGCGAAGATGCGAGACAGCTACGAGACTGAGGTCAAAGCGCTCAAAGCCGTCGCTTCGAGCATGAAGGGTAAGAAGTCCGAGGAACAAATCGCCCGACACGTCAGCGCGGAACGGCGCAAGCTCGGAGTTAAGTACAAAGACCTGACCCCCGCCGACAAACGCGAGCAGATCTACAAGCGCAACCTCAAGAAGTACGGCGACAAACTGGGACCCACGCCCGACTACCTCAAGGGCAAAGGCAGGTCGTGGAGCGACATCATCGAGGGCGCCTGCAACCCGGGCGGTGAGGATATCATTCCCAAACTCCTGGCCGCTGGGCTGGGACGTCCGGACTGGGAATCGAAGATACTCGCGGGACGCGGTGGGGGTAGTCAAAGTTGGCATTCCGTGATCTGCGCACTCACCAAAGGAAAATAGGACAGAACCGTAATGAGCGTGAATTACTCACGGATGGCCGACCAATCCCTTGCGGCCTGGCTCTCGAACGACCCCTCAAAGTTCAAGACACTCTGTGACCAGGTGGTCGACGAGCTCGGTGGCGAGATCAAAGAAGAGCTGATCGATTTGGAGCAGTCCTACGTGGACGTCGAGGTAGATGGTCAGCTGATCACCTTGCACAGCGAGGCCTTCATGGGGGTCGCTGTCATGGCCACAACACCCGAGACCGAGGAAACGGTCAAACGGGTAGCCGAACATATCGACACCAAGTGGAGCAGCGAGGCCTGAGTCTCGGCCTCCTCGAGCACATCATTCTACCGGTAGCTCGGACGCCGCGTATTCCCACCAAGACCCAGCATAGTTCGCCACATTGTCGCGGCCGAGCGCCCGCATGACTGCGTAAGCAAAGCCAGAGCGCACACCACCGGTGCAATAGGCGACGACCGGTTGGCTGCTATCGGGCAGCAGGCGCTCCAGTTCCTCCCGTGGCAACAACCTCCCATCGGTGTCAAAAAGGGCCTGCCAATCCAAGTGGCGCGCACCAGGTACGTGGCCACCTCGAACAGAGTCGAATGGTGTTGCACCATCGAATTCGGCGCTGGTCCGAACGTCGAGCAGCACGATGCTGGGGTCTCGCAACTGGTCGAGTGACGCATTGGGGTCCGCGCGAGGAGCGAGTGGGAAGTTCCCGGGGTTGGGTGCGCTCTGGGCTCGGGAGACCTCGAGGCCAGCGGCTGTCCAGGCTGAAAAGCCGCCCTCGACAATTCTGACGTGGTTGTGCCCGAGCGCTTCGAGCATCCAGAAGATCCGCCCCTCTTCGCCCCAGCCGAGATGCCAGGCGCCCATGATGACAACAGGCCGCTCACTATCGACACCCAGTGCTTCGATTCGGGTCTGAAGACGGTCCGCATCTGAGTCGAGAAGACCCAGTTGTTCTGGATTGCTGTAGTCGCGCCAATCGACACGCACCGCGCCGGGCGCGTGTCCCAATGTAAAGCCCGCGGCGCCCCGGGTGTCGAGAAACACCGCGCCCTCGAGCCTCAACACCTCAGCTTGCTGGGGCGTTACGAAGACGCCCGACCCGGTCGAACTCGCAGCTGCCTCGTCCTGTGCAGCCACAGATCGTGTGCACAAGAGGGCTAGAATGCAGGAGACGATTGATCTCAGGGTCATGAGCACCGCCTCAGCTCGCTATCGTGGTCCCCAAACGTCATTGCTCGCGATGGAAGATGAAGGGCCCGAAGGCTTGATTGGTTGCCATCAATTCGATCTGATTGACGTTCACGTGACGCGGCTGGCTGGCCGCCCAGACGATCGACTCGGCGATGTCCACGGCGGTGAGGGGTTCGATGCCTTGGTAGGGCTTCTTGGCCGCGTCATCGTCTCCCTTGAAGCGAACCAGCGAAAACTCAGTTTCGCACAAACCGGGTTCGATCGAGGTCACTCGAATCCCCTTCCCCAACAGATCGCTACGCAGGTTCCGGGAGAACTGCGAGACAAACGCCTTAGTCGCGCCGTAGACGTTGCCACCCGGATAGGGCCAGTTGGCGGCGATGGAGCTGATGTTGATGACGTGCCCGGTGCCACGCTCGACCATCCCCGGCAAGACATGGCGTGTTAGGTGCACGAGTCCCCGAACGTTGGTGTCGATCATCGTATCCCAGTCTGAGAGGGACGCGTTCGGCGACGGCTCCAGCCCCAACGCGAGACCCGCATTGTTGACCAGGATTGCGACGTCAGCGAAGGCGAGCGGAAGCGAGTCGACCGCCTCGGCGATGGCCTCTGGGCTCGACATGTCGAACGAGAGGGGGAGCAGCCTGTCCCCGCATGCATCGCGCAGTGCGTCCAGTCGTTCAACCCGCCTCCCGGTCGCGATGACGCGAGCACCCGCCTCGATGAAGCGGTGAGCGGTGGCGGCGCCGAATCCAGCCGTGGCTCCAGTGATCATTACGCAAACGTCGTTGAAATCGCCCATTGTCAGTCCTTGGTTCGGGTCGAGTGGCCCGCACTCTAACCCGATCGCGGCGGGCTGAACATGGCGTTTAGACCACCGCAGGGATGGCTACCCCACTGAAGATCGATCCATTTGCACAATCCAACTGAGTTTGAGGCCACGATTGGGCACAACTTTCCCGTGGCGAAACGTGTCTTTCTTGTCAAACGAGGTCAGCTCCAGAGCGTGTCTCTGTCTTGTCAGACCGTCTGAAACGACGTGTGCGGACCAGGCCAATCTCAGACTGGTGTAGCGCATCGGTTGGCACGGTGAATGCGATAGAGCCCAGTCGGGTGGGTTTGAACATATCATTGGAGGACTTGATGATGATGCGCAGCACGATTACCTTTCTCACGGTTGTTGCCCTGGCCGCCGCCGGCTGTCAGACAATGACGGAAGTGGAACCGATCGAGATAACAAGCATGGTTCAGGGCATTGAACGGCGGATGCCCGCCGAGTGGGAGCCTCAGGCTGCCGTTTGGTTGCAGTGGCCCCAGCCCTGGGAGGGCGCGAGGGTACAGACTGCCTTCGTCGACATCATCGAGATCATAACCGAGTACGAGGATGTACACTTGGTGGTCAACAGCCAAAGCGACCGTGAGCGGGCGCTGGCTGCTCTGACGGGGTCCGACTCCTCTCGGCTCGAACTGCATGTCATCCCAACCGACAGTTCGTGGATGCGAGACAATGGTCCCCGCTACGTGGAAGTCGACGGTAGGCTCGTGGTCCAGAATTGGGAGTTCAACGCTTGGGGTCTCAGTGATGCTGGCGAATCAGACTATGCGAAAGACAACGCCGTTCCCGACTATGTGGGCGAGTTGTTGGGCCTTCCGTTGGAGCGGGTATCGATGATCCACGAACGCGGCGATCTGGAGGTGAACGGCAGCGATACCGCCATGGTCAATTGGAGTGTGGTGTCGCATAGAAACCCGGGACACAGCCGGCAGGAACTCGAGGCGAGTTTCAAGGAAGCCCTCGGAGTCGAGTCGGTCATCTGGGTCGAGGGATTCGATCCGGTCGACATTACTCGGGGTCACATCGATGGGATGGCCAGGTTCATTGCCGAGGATACCGTGCTGGTCGGGCAGGACGGTAGTCAGCTGTTGGACCAAGTCGCCGCTCAAATTGCGGAGCAACGGCCGGACCTCAGAATCGAGCGACTCGTAGCGGACGAGGCTGTGCTGTTCATGAACTTCTTGATTGGCAACGGTTTTGTCCTGGTGGGAACAAGTGCCGACCGCGTCCAAGACGCCGAGGCGCGTCGGGTACTCGAGGGGGCTTTCCCCAACAGGGCGATCCGGTTCGTCAATGTCGATGCGCTTTGGGAGAACGGCGGTGGCGTGCACTGCGTTACCAACGACCGGCCGGCTGTTCCCTAGAACGCCAGCCTACTCGCAACCTTCCGTGTCCTGCTCGACTATTAGGAACTCGACTCGGCGGTTGTTCTGCCGCCCTTCTTCCGTGTCATTCGTATCGATTGGCTCGTCCTCACCGTGGCCAACCGATTGCAGCCGATCGGCGTCCACCCGGTGTTCGACCAGAAACCGTACGACTGAGGCCGCTCTGCGCTCGGACAGGTCTTGATTGTGCGGCCTGCTGGCCCGGTCGTCTGTATGTCCCTCGACGCTTAGCAAGCGGACATGGGTCGCTTCATTGAGGACCTCCGCGACGTTCTCGAGCAGGTTGTATGAACGACTCTGAATCACATCACTGTCGGTGTCGAAGTACACTCGGCTGTCGATCTCAATCGCGTTGCATGTAATCAGAATGATGGGTTCGTCTTCCTCGGGACATCCGTCCTCATCGGCATCCCCATCGAGGTCCTCGGGCTGATTCATGCACTCGCCAAAGCCGGACTCGGCGACGGGTCCGTCTTCGACGTCCAGGACACCGTCGCTGTCATTGTCGGGGTCTGGGCAACCGTCGGTGTCCTCGTACCCGTCCATGTCCTCAGGGTCGTTCCGGCATGTCCCGAACCCGCTGTCGTCTAGCGGCCCGTCGTCGACGTCCAGTATGCCATCGCGGTCATTGTCAGCCTCTGGGCAACCGTCGAGGTCCTCGAAGTCGTCGAAATCTTCCGGATCGCGTGGGCACTCATCGTCTGGGTCGAGCAGTCCGTCACCGTCTCGGTCGCCCATGGGCGGATCGGGTCGGCGAAGCGATACCGCCCCAAAGAGCCGCCAGTCAGGTGTTCCCGCACCCTTCATGAAGCCCGTACTCGTTCCCAGCTCGAACATAATCGAGTCGGTGTACTCCCAACGCCCACCGACTAGGAGTTCGAGGCCTGAGTCGTTGTCATCTTCGCCTCCCTCGAGTACGCCAAACGCCGTGCGCACCTCGGGGATCACCCACCATGTTTTAGTCGCACCAACGTTGATTGCGCCGGCCGCCGAAAGGGTGAACTGGTCGTCCATGGTGACGTTAGCCAGCTGGCGGCTGGGCCGCACCTGGTATCCGGCCTGGACGCCGGCGCGTGAGCCGCCGGCGAAGACCCAATCGAACAACACCCTGGGCTCGGCTCGAAACTCGCCGCCTTGATAGCCTTCGTCGTCCCCAACTGGGATGCGCAGGGTCAGATCGGCTCCGAGCATTGGACCGGTCTCTTCTGGTGGTATGTCAGAGAAGAATGCACCGCGCACATTAAGGCGCACGTCCCCAACCCCCAAGCCGGCGTCGCCACCAACACCGGGCACCAGCGGGTGCTGCTCCCCAGTCTGGTGGAGGATGAGGGGGATGGCGAGACCCACGTCCAACTGATCGTGGAGTCCCAGAGAGCCGAGCAGCTCTGCGGTTAGCTGGCCGCCGACGAGTTCGGCGACACGCTCCCCGTCGGGGTCGTCTAATACGAGCGGGGCTTCAGCGTAGTTGAGGAACAAGGCGACGTCCCACCAACTCTGGTGGAGGGTATCCGCGAAGGGTGCGTTCCAGTAGGAGGTGCTGCGGGAGGTTCCCGGGGTCATGTTCTGGACGTCAAAACCCTCCTGACTCGATACGGGCAGGGGCGCCGTGGCGACTGCTAGGCCCAAAATACTCGCCAGGGCCGCCGGGGGGGGGGGGGGGGGGGCCCGGGGGGCGCGG
>CAZDBH010000357.1:7411-8978 GCA_964503485.1 uncultured Bradymonadales bacterium
CAGCGCGCTCGCCGTTTTCCCCGCGTGTTCCTCCGGCGCCGACCGACGAGCGGTATCAGAACCAGCACAACGGGGAGCCATCCAACCGGGCTGCCCGAGCGCTCCGCCACGCTGCAGCCGTAACCGCTTCCGCCTGCCACTGTGTAGCCGTCGTAGTTGGGGTCACCTCCGGTTCCGGCGTCCGCTCCGGCATCAGCTCCGATTCCCGCGTCGTCGCCACCGACCGGGTCATCGTCATCTGGATCGAGCGGATCATCGCCACCGATAACCTCCGTTCCGTCGTCTACACCGCCATCATCGGTGTCGGGGTCGGTGGGATCGGTTTCGCCATCGTCGACCTCGCCATCGCCGTCGAGGTCCTCGCCTGCGATACACACTCCTTCGACTGCGATCGCCCCGTCGCACAGTCCATCACCGTCGGTATCGGGGTTATCGGGGTCGAGCCCACCGTCATCTTCCCCCTCGTCATCATTGGGGATTCCGTCTCCGTCTCGATCCTCGTCACAGGCGTCGCCAATGCCGTCGACGTCGAGGTCCTCCTGGTCTGTGTTCGGGTCGTCGGGACAATTGTCATCATCATCTGGCACACCGTCATCATCCCGGTCGTCGGGAGCCTCGCCCCCTGTGTCGACCGTCCATGTGTGGGTTGCTGGTGTATCGTCATGGTCTCCATCTACGTCCACAACCCGTACTTCGATGGTGTGCTCGCCGTCCTCCAGCGAGGGGGTTGTGTAGCTCGATTCACACGGTTCCCAATCGCCCCCGTCGAGCCGACACTCGAACGTGACGTCCTCTTCAGTCCCGCTAAACTCGAAGTCGCCGGTTGGGTCGCCGGTCGGGTCCGACGGCGCAGAGTCGATGAAGGTGTCGAGCGGATCGAGGGCGAGGGTGTTAGAGGTCGTGCTGTTGATCGTGCTGGGATCACCTTGGGCAGCGTCAGCCGGGACGACCACACTGGTCGATGAATCCTCGTCGGGCGTGACCTCGAACGTGTACACATCATCCGACACCTCAACCAGGCTGCCGGGCACAACCGAACCGCCCTCGACCGCGATGTCCTCTTCAGTGAAGCCTGTTACAGCTTCGCTGAACGTGGCGGTCACAGTAAACGTGCCCGAGGAGTTGGTCGCTTCTGTGGTCAGCACCACAGAAGGGGCGGGCGTCTCGACGGGCTCGGTAAACTCGCCGAGCGGCGAACCAAAGGCGATTGAGAACAGGCGACTGCTGTCCGAGTCGTCGTTGATGCCGAGCCGGAAGGTGACTCGATGGACAGGGGCGATGATGTCGGCGATGTAGGACGCCGAGTCGTCGAAGGAGCGCCCGTCCAAGCTGCTTCGGCGACCTGTGAAACGCACCCTGCCCTCGTCCGCGGGTTCGACTGTGAGCAGCGTGTCGGCATCCACCCGATAGGCGCTGAACTGGCCCACCTAGTGAAATTCCTGGTAGCTCGATTGGCCGTCGATGTCGACGCCGCTGATAGCGTAGGCCGTGAGTGCGACGTCACTGTCATCAGCCTGATCGACGACCTCGACCGTGCACGCCCCCCACCCCGCGTCGTTGCCACGCC
>CAZDBH010000358.1:0-8946 GCA_964503485.1 uncultured Bradymonadales bacterium
GCGTACGAACACTCAACCCTGGATTATCGACAACACCACGACTTCGAGATGTTGCCCAACGGCAATGTTTTGATGATCTCATGGGAATACAAAACGACAGAGGAGGCCGAAGACGCCGGTCGCGATACCACCGGGCTTCGCAGTGGTTTCTGGCCGGATGCGGTTATCGAAATCGAGCCGGCGGGGCGGGACGGTGGCGAGATCGTATGGGAATGGCGAGTTTGGGACCATCTGGTCCAGTTCAACGATCCAGACGCACCAAACTACGATGACCCGGCCGACAACCCGCAGTTGGTTGATATCAACTACCAGATTGGAAGCGGCTCCGACTGGCTTCACATCAACGGTCTCGACTACAACGCAGAATTCGATCAAATCGTCCTCAGCGTCCACAATTTCGGCGAAATGTGGATCATCGATCATTCGACGACAACTCGAGAGGCAGCGGGGCACTCGGGCGGAAACAGCGGCATGGGTGGTGACATCTTGTACCGCTGGGGCAACCCGGCTTCCTACAGCACGGCCTCACCGGGCGACCAGGAACTCTTCGGTCAACATGACACGCACTGGATCGAGGAAGGGCTGCCAGGTGAGCGCAACATTCTCGTCTTCGACAACGGCTTGAACCGAGGTGGCGGGCGTTATTCGCGCATCGTCGAGGTCGAGACGCCGGTTGCCCGTGACGGAAGCTATCCGTTGGAAGGAGACGTATTCGCACCTGACGCCCCGACATGGATCTACGAAGCCGATCCGCGCTCGGCATTCTACTCAGGCAACATCTCGGGCGCCCAACGGCAGCCGAACGGGAACACATTGATTTGCGAAGGAGCTAGCGGGCATCTCTTCGAAGTCACCGATGAGGGCGATGTTGTCTGGTCCTACGTCAGTCCGGTTACCGGCCGTGGTGTCCTCGAGCAAGGTGAGAGCCCCTCTGGCGGAAGCGGTGCGGGTAACAGCGTCTTCCGTGCCTACCGGTACGACGCCGGATATCCGGGACTGCGTGGTCGTGACCTCACGCCAGGAGATGTAATCGAGCGTTAGCAGCAGTACCACTCAGCCCCAGCCTCCCAGACCCGTCCCAAAAAAACAGGTCGCGCAAGACGATTGCGGCAACTCGTGCTAGAACATCCGAAACAAATCGATGTCGAGATACGGAAGACGGATGACGCGGTTACGCTTTTCTTACGCGGTTCTATTGGCCCTGATCGTACAGGCCGCCTGCTCGGGTGAGCCCGGCGGCGGCTCCCTGGTAGGGGATAGCGCACACGTCGAGGTCACCGATAGCGACCAGGGCGTCGACTTGGCTCTAGACCGGGTTGCCGACCAAACTCCCGACACCGAATTTGACGCCGGAGACACCTCAAACCGCCCGGACGATGATGCGGGACAGGACACGCTGGAGGACGCCAGTCCCGCAGACGTCACGGACGCCGGCGACCACGACGTTTCGGGTGATTCAGCCGAGCCCGATGTCGTGGCCGACGCCCCAAGCGATTCCTCGGATACGTCAGATGCCCCGGATCGCGTCGATTCGAACGACGCAGACGAGACCGATGATGGTGGCCCAACCGATAGTTCCGACGCGATGGTCGATACGGTGGGCGACACGGAAATCGACTCGGCCTCCGATGAAGCCGACACGTCAGATGGCGACGGCGCCGACGATGTGCCCTGCGATATCGAGTACCCAGACCACACTGTCGGCTTGATGCTGTGCGCACCGGAGGTTTCTGAGGGATACACTTTGTTCGCTCCATTGAGGGCCGGTTCGGCCTATTTGATTGATGTCCTAGGTCGCCTGGTTCACAGCTGGGAGTTAGCGTACTGGCCCGGTATGGCGGTTTACCTGCTCGAGGACGGCAGCCTGCTCGTTACTGGAAGCTACAGCCCGTCGGAGGAACCGCGCTTGAGCGCAGGCGGGCAAGGGGGAATCGTTCAGATCTACGATTGGGACGGCAACCTCACCTGGTCGTACACCTACTCGAACGACGACCATCGTCAGCA
Organism: uncultured Bradymonadales bacterium; assembly: GCA_964503485.1. Lineage (GTDB taxonomy): Bacteria > Myxococcota_A > Bradymonadia > JAFGEP01 > JAFGEP01 > CAZDBH01. The sequence continues at coordinate 2,005 of CAZDBH010000358.1, forward strand.
CCACGACGTCGAGATGCTGCCCAACGGCAACGTGTTGCTCATTGCCTGGGAGTACAAGACCGAAGAGGAGGCTGATGAAGCGGGTCGCACACGACGTGTCGACGGGGACGGATTGTGGCCGGATGTGCTGATCGAGGTGAAACCGACGGGTCCGGTGTCCGGTGAAATCGTATGGGAATGGCGAGCTTGGGATCACATCGTCCAGGACACAGATTCGGAGTTGCCCAACTTCGGTGACCCCGCCGAGCACCCCGAGTTGATCGATATCAACTACCAAATTGGGTTTTCTTCGGATTGGTTGCATACGAACGCTGTTGACTACAATCCGGAGTTTGATCAGATCCTCCTCAGCGTTCACAACACCGGCGAGATGTGGATCATCGACCACTCGACTACGACAGAAGAGGCTGCTCAGCACACGGGTGGCGACGGCGGCCGCGGCGGCGATCTTCTATACCGCTGGGGAAACCCAGCGGCCTATGGCGCTGGCACCGGCAGCGACCAGCAGCTCTTCGGACAACACGATACCCAGTGGATCGAAGCGGGCCGGCCTGGGGCTGGGAACGTGCTGGTCTTCGACAACGGACTTCGCAGATCGGGGCGCTACTCGCGCATCGTCGAGGTCGAAACGCCTGGGGCGGTCGATGGCAGTTACCCACTCACTGGTGATAGCTATGGGCCCGAGGCCCCCGTGTGGACCTACCAGGCCGATCCACCATCGGACTTCTTCGCAGCCAACCTGTCGGGGGCTCAGCGGATGCCAAACGGAAACACGCTGATCTGTGCGGGACGCAGTGGGCAGATTTTCGAGGTGACGGCGTCAGGAGACGTGGTCTGGAGTTATATCAACCCAGTGACTGGAAGTGGTCCAATCACCCAGGGCGAGACCGCCAGCGGAACGGGGGCGGAAGCGAATCAGGCAGTCTTTCGCGCCTATCGGTATGTACCGAGCTACCCCGGGTTCAGCGGTCGCGAACTCATCCCGGGCGACGTGATTGAGCTCTAGCGACAACCTCGCTCGAATGAAGACGCCAGCGTACGAGGTCAAAGTCCCCGGAGGAAGGTGTTGATTCGGTTGGTCATCTCAGAGGCGTGAATAGGAAAGGTCATGTGTCCGCCCGCAATCCAGTGGATCTGTGGCTTTGACCAGTCAGCCCACTGTTCCCTCACGAGCTGGGGGTTGATGTAGCCGTCTTCCTCAGCTTCAATCCACAGTTGTTTCTGGGGGTCGAGTTTCGGTTTGTAATGAGAGATCCCGAGACTTTTGAAGATTTCGCGTCGTCGTGATTCGTCGATGCCCCATTTCTCTAAGTCGTGCTTCATGCGCCACAAGATAGGCGCCTCTTCGACCGCGTCCTCGAGTTTCAAGTGGCCTACGATCGGGATGACGAAGTCGGGCGTGGGTTCGACGCAGGCCAGCATCATCGTCAGTGCTCCGCCCAAGCTGATGCCGCTGACGCCAATTCGCTCGTAGCCCTTGTCACCGAGCCATGCCATGATCGCCCGGGTGTCGTAGATCGCCTGCCGGACGCCTTCGACAGAACGTACCAAGTCTGCTGTCCAGAAATACTCACCGCTGAATAGAGCGCCTCGCGGGTTTCGCCGCCCGTGAAAGGGCAACGAAATGTGCAGGATGTCGACGCCCAATTCCTTCGTCCACTTCTTGAAGAGGGTTGCCTCTTCGACCCAAGAGCCGGGCTCGAGCCATCCGTGTACGTAGATGACACAGGTGTCGCGGATTCGGCCCTCCGGGCGAATCCACCTCGCCCAGGCGGTCTTGTTCTTGCGGTACTCTCCATCGTGACGACGGGCGTAGTTCTGACAAATCGGCTCGTGACCGCTCGTCCAGCTCAAGGTGCTCGTCTTCAGAATCTTGTCGAACAGGCGACGTTCGGTCTTGAGGTCGGTAATCGTGCGGGGCTCCGGAAAGAACGATTCCATGGGGAGGTCGTAATACTGGCCGATATCAGCGACAGTGTTGTGTCTTGCGGCCCTCAGATGGAGGAAGCGAGACATCGTCCCCGCAAACGTGTCGAGTTTCTCTCCGTAACCCATGCAACCTCCCCTCAAACAACACTGCTTGGTAGACCAGATGTAGGCAGCGCGTGCAAGGTTGATCCGGCACCGGCAATGCTCGAGTCTGGTCCCCGCCAGCGTTTCTTTCGAAGCAACAACTCGCTACTGTCCTGTGCGAGTTTGAGCTAAAACCGTTGCCCAGCGCGGTGTCGCTAACTCGAATATCAGTTTTGCTGGAGTACGTGATGAGGTTACCCATCCGCCAATTGTCACTCTTGCTCGTTTTTACCCTCTGGGTTGGCTGTGAAAGCGATGAGGCCTCCAATCAGATGGCGGAGACCGAAGACATGGGCCCAAATGCAGACGCGCAGGGCGATGTGGACGGCCAAACTCTGAGTGATGCAAGCCAGGATGTAGCCGACGAAATCGCGTTTTGCGAGGGGCCGGGCGAGCAGATTTACGACCCAGTCAACGGCACCGAGATTGAGTTGTTTCCGAGTGATTACTTCACCTTGGAGGCCGATACACCCACGGGTTTGAGCCTCGACTTGAACGAGGACAACGCGCCGTGGTTGGCCGATGTGCCCGAGCTAATCGGGTACAGCCTGGCTGATGTTTCCGTGAGCAGCGGTTTCGGCACCAACGGCCCCATACTGGTACGATTCACCGAGCCGGTTGGGGATTTGCCGACGCCCGATGAGTCGACCCGTACACCCGCGCTGCAGTTGGTTCAGCTCTCCGACGATGGTGCCGTTGCTCGTCCTTATTCGGCGACTGCCCACAACGATGGCCTCGACTTGGTTATCCAGCCTCTGGTGCCGCTCGAAGCCCACGCTCGCCACGCTCTCATCGTGACCAACGACTTTCGGGACGGCACTGGATCGTGCTATCGGCCCAGCGACAGCACGATCGGTCTCCTGACCGACGACGTGGAATCGCCCGAGCTGCAACGTCTGGTTCCTCGGTTTCGAGAGGTCCTGGAGCACACTGGTCTGGAGGCCGCCGACATCTCAGCCATGACCGTGTTTACGACCCACGGGGATCTGGAGCCGATGTTGACTGCTGCGGCAACGATTCGGGCCACTGAATACGCGTTTTCCGAAGAGCCAGTCTGTGCCGATTGGCGCGAGGCATTACGCTGTGAGACAGCATTCGAGCCCTATGACTTTCGGGTCGACCGAATCGTCGAGGACGGTACACCCGGTGACTCCTGGCGCGTTCCCGTGACAGTTTGGATCCCAAGCGAAGGTGACGGCCCGTTCCCGACGATTGTGGTGGGGCACGGAATCAACAACGATCGAGGAATGGGGAATGGAGTCGCTTCCCATTTTGTGCCCCTCGGCTATGCCGTGATCGCAGCCGACGCGCTCGAGCACGGAGACCATCCTACGAATATTCCTGAGGATTCGACGCTCGACGCGATGAGTTTTCTGGGGATCGATATGACAAACATCCGTATCGATGCACTGGCAATGCGGGGGAACTTCAACCAGACCACGCTCGACCGCCTTCAGTTGATCGAAGTCATTCGAGGCATGCCTGACGTTGATGGAGATGAGCACCCCGACCTCGCGGTAGACGACCTCTTCTACTACGGGATCAGCCTGGGTGGCATGATGGGCAGCTCACTGCTGGCACTGAGCGAGGACTTCGACGCGGGTATCTTGGCGGTAGCTGGCGGGGGATTACTCACGTTCATTACGGACAACTCTCAGGTCGCACCGCTCAAACCCGTCATCATGGACTTGGCGGGAGGTGAGGCTAACTTCCAGCGCCTTCTTACCGTAATACAGCCCCTGATCGACGCCGCGGATCCCGCAACCTACGCTGCAATCACGACAGGCACACGTGTCAATGACGGACTGGCGCCAGATGTATTCCTTCAAGTTGCCCTCGAGGACGAGCAGGTACCGCCAGCGACCGGGAGAGCCCTGGCGCGGGCTCTCTGGGCTAGCCACGTTCGCCCGGTCGCAGGGCCGGTGGACCTTCTCGAGGTCGAAGACGCGCCCCTGCAGGGCAATAGAAACGATGGTGATACCACCGTGGCGTACTTCCAGCTCGATCGGGTTACTGAGGGCGACACGGTGGCGCCTGCCAGGCATAACAACACCCCGTTCAGTCCGGAAGGAGCGCTACAGGCGGTCGAATTCTTCGAGTCGGCACTGAGAGACGGCCTGGGCAGGGTGATCGATCCCTACAGCGAACTCGCGACACCGGCCTTGGAGGAGTAGAGTGTCCCAGCGCAGAATCAGACGAGATCGGATTGGCAGACGAGAGCGTACTGGCGAGTGGCTTGGAAGTACTGGTAATGGAGCGGCTATTGCGAGGGCGAGACGAGAGGCGCAGTTCGTGCTAAGATCCGGCAAACGTCACAGCAGTTGGCCGAACTTGAGCGGCTTGTCCAAATGAGGAAACTGTCGCTCAAGCTCGCGCAAAGAGATGCCGATGTGAGGTCAGGTCCCCGTCTACATACGGTGGGTTGGAGGTTCGAGAGTTGAGGCAGTTGGTTTATGGAGCGGCTTTAGTCACCGTACTGGTGTTTGTTGGCTGCTCGGACACAGCAGAGACCCCGTCGGGAGGAACGTGTGCAGGTGGGTGTTTCACCCCGCCGCCCGGTGTGTGCAGCGACGGTGATTTGATCGCATCCGACCCGTTCGGATCCTGCGTGAGCGGAACCTGCAGTTATCCACGATTACTCAAAGAGTGCGAGTTCGGCTGCTCCGACGGGGCATGCGACCCCGCGCCCTGCGAGGGGGTCGTGTGCGACACGCCCCCGGAGGCTTCATGCGACGGGGCCACGGTTGTGACCTACGCCGAAGACGGGGACTGCGAGGATGACACCGGTGAGTGTGTCTACGAAGAGAATCGGGAAGATTGCAGCGAACGGGATCGCATCTGCCGAGAAGAGGAGACTCGGTCTTACTGCTACCGACCTCCAGCGACCTGTGACGACGACCGGCTGAACGGAAACGAGACAGCCACTGACTGCGGGGGCGGTGACTGTCCGCCCTGCGCCGTTGGTGACGAGTGCGTTGTCCCTGAAGACTGCCAGAGCGGGAACTGTGACGAGGGAACCTGTGAGCGCGCCAGCTGCAGCGACGGTTATATGAACCAAGACGAGACCGACGAGGATTGCGGCGGCGATATCTGCTCACCCTGCCGCAATGGTCGCGACTGCGTAAGTGCAACCGACTGCGAGAGCGATATCTGCCCAAGTGGCCGTTGCCTAGCGCCAAGCTGTACTGACGAACTCCTCAATGGCGACGAATCCGACGTTGACTGCGGCGGAGCGGACTGCGGTCAATGTGAAGACGAAGCGATCTGTCGCGACAACGATGATTGCAAGAGTGGCCACTGCTTGGATGACGAATGTGTGCCCCCGAGCTGCGACGATGAAGTTCTCAACGGTCTCGAGGCCGAGGTCGACTGTGGCGGCGATTGTCCCGGTTGTCCCGACGGGACCCCCTGTAGCGATCCGCTCGACTGTGCCTCCAAGAGATGTTTCCGGCGAAGCTGCGCCGAGGCCACCTGTGACGACGACATCATGAACGGCAACGAATCGGCAGTGGACTGTGGCGGCGACTGTCTGTCATGCCCTGCTGGCCAGGGCTGCCGCCGAGACTCCGATTGCCTCGTGCTCCTTTGTACCGATGGAACCTGCGCAACTCGATCGTGCCGTGACCGCGAGTTGAACGGAGACGAAACTGGTGTCGACTGCGGCGGCCCCGAGTGCAATCCGTGCACAGCCGGAAGCGGGTGCGACGGCCACGACGACTGCTTGAGCCTCAACTGTCTCGAGAATGTTTGTAAGGCCCCTTCCTGCTTTGACGAGGTGATGAACGGCAACGAAATCGCCACGGACTGTGGCGGGAGGGACTGCGCCGCTTGCGGGGAAGGAGCACCGTGCACCGCCCACCGTGACTGCCTCAGTTTCCTGTGTGAGGACGACTTCTGCTCGGGTGCAAAATGCGACGACGAGGTCATCAACGGTACAGAGACCGCCGTGGATTGCGGGGGCGCCTGTCCCGGTTGTCCCGTCGGTGGCAGCTGTCTCGTATCGAGCGACTGCGCCAGCGAGCTCTGCGAAGGACGCATGTGTCGAGGTACCTGCGAAGACGGGCTGCCCTCATTCGAGGAGTCCGACATCGACTGTGGCGGCGCCTGCGAGCCCTGCGAAGACGGAAAACTCTGCGGTTCCAACCTGGATTGTGAGTCGGGCAACTGCGTCGATGCAGAGGACGGTCGCCGCTGTGCAAGGGCAGGTTGCACCGATGGCATCCTCAACGCTGAAGAAGAGGCAATCGATTGCGGTGGCGACTGCGGCGGCGAGCCTTGCCCAGTCGACTGCGACGAAAACGTCGAGATCAACGTCTTGGAGTGGGTCCTCAACGACGACGGTCGCGTTCGAGTGCCCGAGACTGCCAACACATTCCGCTTCTTTCCCGGCGGGATAAGCCATTACAATGGGCTCGGGCTCGAATGTGGAATTGGAAGCGCGCTCGGATCAGGCTCAGAGGTTGCCTATCGTCTCGAGATTCCAGAAGATGGCACCTACCGCGTCCGGACTGAAACGCCAACGGCGGCGCCCACAGACACCATCGTCTACCTCTACTTGGAGTCATGCGACGTCGAAGCCGTTCCCGATGCGTGCGGCGATGACCTCCAGCCCGGCAAACTGAATTCGCTGGTCCTGGTCGAAGCGGAAGAAGGCGACTTCCTGTACATCGTGGTCGATCACGATCCGCCTGCCGCGACACCCGCGTCTTTCGCGGTCGAAATCGACATCACCGAATAGTCTCGGCTTTAGGCTTCGGGAGGCTCTAGGTCCAGGAGTCTCCAGGCTGTGCGCTCTAGGCGCTCCCACCTGGTAATCCTAGGAGCCCGTCGCGTATAACGCCCCGGACTCCAGCCGTTAGCTTTTAGCGG
>CAZDBH010000359.1:0-8925 GCA_964503485.1 uncultured Bradymonadales bacterium
TAAAAGCTAACGGCTGGAGTCCGGGGCGTTATACGCGACGGGCTCCTAGCCGGCCGCTGTCAATTCATGGCTCACTAGTCCGTCGGGACCGAACCGGGTAGCACGCTGACCAGGGACACAGTAGATTTGGGGCGGTGCCAACCTACCGGCGAGCGAGTTCGCTATTGAGGAGTTGAGATGACGATCAATGCAGCGACCCCAGATGGGGTTCGTTTGAGCCGAGACGAGTTCGGCGTCGTACACATTCGAGCAACCGATCTAGCCGGCGCCCACTGGGGTATGGGCTATTGCCACGCCCTCGACCGCGGCATGCAGATGCTCCTCATGCGCGTGCTCGGGCAGGGACGAGCGGCAGAGTGTTTAGACGGTGGCGATGAGACAGTGGAGGTTGACCGCTTCTTTCGCAGGATGAACTGGGCGGGCGGGAGCAGTGAGCAAGCCGATGCCCTGAACGGGCCTGCACGCAAGCTGGTCGAGACCTACTGCGACGGTGTCAACGCGCGTCTGTCGAAACGCATACCGTGGGAGTTTCGTCTGTTGGGCTTCAAGCCCGAACCGTGGACGCCGGCCGATTGTGTATTGCTGCTCCGCATGACGGGCTATCTGACACTGGCCCAATCTCAGGCTGAGATCGAGCGATTGCTCGTCGAAATGGTGAAGGCGGGAATCGACGACGCAAAACTGTCAGAACTCTTTCCCGTCGGCCTCGAGGGTCTTGATCGGGAGCTCCTCGAAAAGGTCCAACTGGGCGAACGGATTGTGCCTGACTCGTTGCGATGGGCCTCGGTGGCCCCCCGTATGATGGCCTCGAATAACTGGGTTGTGGCTCCCGAACGGACGGCCAGTGGCAACGCTCTATTGGCGAACGATCCCCATTTAGAGATCAACCGCTTGCCAAACGTGTGGGTCGAGCAGGTCGTCGAGCTCCCCGACGACACTGTCATCACCGCAAACATGCCGGGACTACCCGGTGCGCTGGTAGGACGCAAGAAACGGTTGGCCTGGGGTGCAACTTATACATTCATGGACGCGGTCGATTCCTGGGTCGAGGAGTGCAAGGATGGCAAGTACCGCAGAGGGGACGACTGGGTGCCATTTCGGGTCCGAGAAGAGCGTATCCTGCGCAAGAAGCGTGATCCCGTCGACGTGACATTCTACGAGAACGAGCACGGTGTGCTCGACGGCGACCCCAATCAGCCTGGTTACTACCTCGCGACTCGCTGGGCGCCAGCTGACTGTGGCGCGGCGACGTTGCATGCCGCCGTCGATACGTGGTCAGCCCAAACCGTAGTCGAGGGAATGGAGGCCATGGGCCGGATCGAGACGGCTTGGAACTGGGTTCTCGCAGACGACGAAGGCCATATCGGCTACCAGATGTCCGGAAAGATGCCGGTTCGTCACCCAAGTGCTAGTGGTCTGGTACCCATGCCAGGTTGGGATTCGGCGTTTGACTGGCAGGGTTGGGTCGACCCAGCTCAACTACCGCGCGTCATCGACCCACCCGACGGGATCATCGTCACGGCCAACCAGGACCTCAATCACCTCGGGGAGAGCACCCCGATCAACATGCCCATGGGGGATTATCGCGCCCGACGGATCGCGGATCTGCTCGTCAGTGGGACCTGCGATTTCGAGACATTTCGTAGGGCACATCAGGACACCTTTTCGATTCAGGCCGAAGAGATGATGGCCATACTCGGCCCGCTGCTGCCCGACAGCGCACCAGGACGGTTATTGCGCGACTGGGATCGCTGCTACCAACCCGAATCGAGGGGCGCCGCACTCTTCGAGAACTTCTTCGAGGAGCTCATCGCAGAAATGTTCGTTCCTGGGCTGGGAGAACCGGTGGTGCGACACCTCCAGGATGCAACTGGGGTCTTCATCGACTTCTACCAGAATTTCGACCGCCTGCTCACAGCGGAGGAATCGGCTTGGTTGGGCGACAGGTCACTATCGGACGTCTATACCAGCGCCTTCGAAAGAGCGGCTAGGACTGACCGCGGCGCTTGGGGAGACACAAACCAAGTGCTGATGTCCCACATCCTGCTCGGTGGAAAGCTACCAAAGTGGTTGGGGTTCGACAGGGGTCCTCTGGTATTGCCGGGAGGCCGCGCGACCCCGCACCAAGGGCAGGTGTATCAGTCAGGCGGCCGGACAACGAGTTTCGCGCCCTCGCTTCGGTTTATCGCCGACATGGGGGAGGACGTGCTGCATACAGCCCTCGCCGGGGGACCTTCTGATAGGCGGTTCTCCCGCTGGTACGTGTCGGACCTCGAGCGCTGGAAGGCTGGCAACTACAAGAAGCTGGGGCGCAGCGGCGACTGAGGCTGAGGCGGAGTTTGTCTACGAGCGGACCTACTCTGCTGCGGAACCACTTACAACGGAAATGAACAACAGCGCGCTTTGGTTGACTACATGCGCTCAGGGGATCGCGTCCTCCGACGTTTGGTGGTAAAGGAAGCCCATTCGGTGATGGCCACAGGTCTACGAAACAGATGGCTAGAGCAAAGCGGCGAAAAAAGGGGAAGAAGCAACCCCTATTAATCAGGATGATCAAGTGGCTGTTGACCACTGCCTTCGTGGGGGTCCTGCTCGGGATCATCGCTGTGGCCGGGATCTTCTGGTTCTACGGCCAGGGCATGCCGACCATCGAAAGTATCGAGGATTACCAACCGAAACAGGTCGCCCGCGTCTACAGCGCCAACGGGGAGCTGATCGACCTATGGACCGACGACGACCTCATTTACCGTCGGGTCGTTGCGTTCGATCAGATTCCAGAGGTCATGCAAAACGCGGTCTTGGCCGCTGAAGACGCCGACTTTTACTCGCATTCCGGGCTCGATTTCGCTGGCGTGCTGCGAGCCATCTACACAAACGTACGCCAAGGCCGAATGTCGCAGGGTTTCAGTACGATCACGCAGCAGGTGGTCAAAAACCTCATTTTGACCCCCGAAAAGTCGATACGTCGCAAGATTCAAGAGGTGCTGCTCGCCTTTCGGCTGGAGGAGCACCTGAGTAAGGACGAGATCCTGGGTCTGTATCTCAACGAGGTCTACTTCGGCGCCAATCGCTACGGTGTCGAAGAGGCGAGCCGGTACTTCTTCGGCAAACCGGTCTCAGAGATTTCCCTGCCCGAGGCCGCCCTTTTGGCAGGCCTCCTTCCAAGTCCTGCCCGATACAACCCACGTAGACATCCCGAGGCCGCACTGGAGCGACGCGAGTACGTGCTCAACCAGATGTGGCAAAAGGGCTTTATCGAAGAAGCGGCATATCGGACCGCGATGGAGGCGCCCCTCGAGCTGAGCGACAATAGCTTTCCCCACCTGGGCACCGCCCCGCACTTCACAGAGGCGGTTCGGCAGCTGCTCGAAGAAGAGCTGGGCGAGGAGGTGCTGTTGACGAGTGGGTTGGATATCTACACCACGATTCAGTTGGACCATCAGCCCGCCGCTCAACAGGCTCTGCATTCCGCGTTGCACGAATACGACGAACGACACGACACCTACCGGCCTGTACGCCGAATTGAAGAGAGTGAGATTGCGGCGTTCCGGCGGCGACTCGACGCAGATGAAGGCGTCGAAGAAAATGAAGTCTATGAAGCCGTAGTACTCGCCGTAGATGGAGACGAGCTAAGCCTCGCCCTCGGCCACTACGATCTGACCCTCGATCTTCGGCGATTCCCTCGCCTGAACCCTGATGGGGAGCTTCCTCGAGAGCGTTTCCTCGTCGGTCACGTACTGCAGATCACCCCAGGCGTCACGGCAAACCCAGAAACACTGGCAGCGAATCCCAACGCCGCTGACTTCAACCCTGCACCGAGTGCCGAGGCCGCCTTCGTAGCAATGGATCCCAGCAATCGCCGTGTCGTGGCGATGGTGGGCGGGTACGACTTTCGCACGAGCTGGTACAATCGTGCCCTCCAGGCGCACCGTCCGACGGGTTCCTCGTTCAAACCCTTTATCTATGGCGCTGCCTTGGCCGCCGAATTGGTAACACCAGCCAGCCGGGTGCGCGACGAACCGACGCCGTTTCGGTTGCCGGGCGGACGAAGTTGGAATCCGCAGAACTCCGATGGGGAGTACCTCGGAGAGATCGCGCTCCGTACCGCGCTTGCTCGCTCGCGGAACGTCGTGAGCGTACGCCTCCTTGACGAGCTCGGCTTGAGCCGCGCGGGTGAATTCGCCGCGTCGGCTGGTATCACCACGCCACTCACAGACAATCTGACCGCGGCGCTGGGTTCTACAGAGATACCCGTGCTGGAACTCGTGAACGCCTACGCCACGATTGCCAGTGGCGGCGAGGTCAATGACCCGATCCTGGTGACCCACATTTCCAACGCGAATGGTGAAGTGGTCTGGCGGGACGACTACCGCCCCGAGCAGGGCATGGATCCGGCCGTCGCTTACGTGTTGACCAGCCTCATGACCTCGGTCGTCGAGAACGGAACCGCCCGTCGAGCGCGGGCTCTGGATCGACCGGCAGCTGGAAAGACGGGGACGACCAACGAGGCTAGAGATGCCTGGTTCGTCGGGTTTGTGCCCCAGCTCGTCGCAGGGGGCTGGGTTGGTTTCGACGACTACAGGCCACTGGGAAGGCGTGAATACGGTGGGCGGGCTGCGCTTCCGATGTGGCTCGCATACATGCAAGTTGCCCTGGCCGACGAGCCGGTTGAGCAGTTCGAGCAGCCAGACGACGGCGTCGTGACCCGGCGAATCGACTCGGCCACCGGTCTTTTGGCGCAGCCTGACGCAGACGAGTACGACGAAGAGATATTTATTGAAGGTACCGAGCCGACGCGTTATGCACCTGTACGCTCAGTTGGTTCGGTCGATAATCTCCTGCTGGAGGGCACGACAAACGACGCCCCGCCAGAAGAGGACAACCGACAGCACTACGACGACTTCTGAACCTAGACTGGGATCGTCGGCTTCAACCTATTTGGACGGTGAGATGAAAACCAAGGTACTGCTTCTCAGCTTCAGCTTATTGGTCACCGCTTGCGGCGGTGGTGGATCCCAGGTGCTTGATCACAGTCTGGTGTGTGACTCGCCCCAGGAAGCCGCCGAGTTCGAAGGCAATCTAAACGGCAACACGGTCGAACTGATGCTTCCGGGCGGTGTTCCGGCCATTCTGAAACAGACACCGGGCAATCCGGTCGTGGCTGTTCGACTGTTCGTGAGGGGCGGAGCGGGCAATCTCGCCCCCGAGACCAGCGGAATCGAAGCATTTTCTCTGGATGTAGCCACCGAGGGCGGCTCGGAAGCGGTCGCACGAGCGGACTTTCAGGCCACGCTCGACAGCATGGGCAGCGCAATCGGAGCAAGCACCGCCCTCGATTACAGCACGTTGAGCATGAACAGCCTCACGGCCTACCTAGATGATACCTGGGGCCTGTATCGGCAGGTTTTTCGCACGCCAGCGTTTCCCGAGGAAGAGATCGAACGCCTTCGCCAGCAACATGTCCAGTCGTTGCTGATGCGCCAAGAGAACCCCGACGACCAGGTCGTCGATTTGGCCCGCGGCCTTATCTTCGAAGGGCACCCCTACAGTAATCAGCCCCGCGGAACGGTCGAGAACCTGGAACGATTCACGCGTGACGAGTTGATGGCCTACTACCAGAACATGTGGGATCCCTCGCGGATGCTGTTGGTGGTCGTCGGCGACCTGGACAGCGATCAGCTGCTCGAACTGGTCGGTGACACATTCGAGACCGGGCGTGAGAGCGGCGTTCCGCTGCTTCCCCCCGCTCCATTGGAGACGCGACCGAGCCGAATGTCAGCGGAATCCGCCTCTATCCCGACCAACTACATCATCGGGTTGGCCCCAGCCCCAAATCCGACCGACAGCGATTATCCAGCGATGGTTTTGGCGGTGAACTACCTCAGCGACCGTCTCTTCGAAGAGGTGCGAACGGCCCGTAATCTGACCTACGCTGTCAGCGCCAACATGGGCTCGAGACTGGCCAACTACGCCTACTTCTACGTAACGGCTACCGACCCCGGTGCTACGATCCCCGTCATCTTCGACGAGATCCGTGCGCTTCAAAACGAGCCGTTGGTCGACCGCGATCTGAGCGACCAAATCGCCGTCTTCATCACCAGCTACTACACCGGTCTGGACTCGAATGGCGCTGTCGCCTCCGAGCTCGGGTGGTGGGAGCTGTTTGGCGGTGGCCGCGAGCACGCCGACTCGTATGTGAGTCGCCTTCGGGCCGCAACCCCAGAAGAGGTTCAGCGCGTTGCTGCTGATTACCTCAGCGGATTCCAGGTTGGCGTCGTCGGTGACCCCGAACAAGTGAACGAAGCGCTTTTCAGCGACAACTGATGTGATATGTAAGCGGTGTTGAATCGTAGCCCAGCCTCGAGCACCAACGCTGAATGGGCCGAAGGAGAACACCATGAAACTTCATCGTCGTGTCTTTTTTGTCGGGGGGTCGGACACACCAATTTTAGGGAAGCGTCATCCTGATTTCATCTGGAAGAGGCACCCGGACTTCGGAACTCGGGAAAATCCGACCATGGAAGAACACCTGGGTGCTGCCGTGAGCGATACATTCGCGCTCACAAAAGTGGCACCCGAGGCAGTCGATAAAGCGTTCGTGGGTAACTTCGTGGGCAGTTGTTTCGTCAACCAGGCCCACGTGGGATCATTGCTGGCCCGGGTTTGCGAAGGCCTGGCATACAAGCCGATCGCCCGCCTCGAAGGCGCCTGCGCCAGTGGCGGATTGGCCGTACTCGCAGCTGTCGATGCGATGCAGGCGGGAGCCGATGTGACCCTGGCCACGGGCGTCGAGGTTCAAACCTCGGTGAGTGCTCGTGAAGGAGCAGACTTTCTAGCGAGAGCCTCTCACTACGCAACCGAGCGCGCGATCGACGACTTCACATTTCCTGCTCTCTTTGCCCGACGTTCAAAGGCCTACAAGGAGGCCACGGGCGTGACCGACGAGGATCTCGCCTACGTTGTCGCCAAGGCGTACGCAAACGGAAACAAGAACCCCAAAGCGCATATGAGAACGGTCTCGATGAGCCTCGAGCACGCCGCGACCGCTTCACCCAAGAATCCTCACTTTCTTGGCAACGAGGAGTACCGTGAGCACCTCAAATTGACCGATTGCTCGCAGGTGTCCGACGGCGCCAGTGCTGTGGTACTGGCCACCGAAGAAGGCCTCGCCAAGCTCGGTCTCACAACCGACGACTGCACTGAGCTGCTCGGCTACGGCCATTCGGTTGGTCCGCTTGGCGTCGTTGGTGACCTCACCGAGCTGGGCACGACCAAGCGGGCTGCCCAACAAATGTACGAAGCAAGCGGCATCACAGCCGAGCAAGTCCAAGTAGCTGAAGTGCACGACTGCTTTTCAGTTACAGAAGTAATGATGTACGAAGCCCTCGGCTTCGCCGATAAGGGTGCTGGCGGCAAGCTGGCGCGCTCCGGTGAGACCGGTATCGAAGGGCGGATCCCTGTGAATACGGGGGGTGGGTTGATCGCATTCGGTCACCCAGTGGGCGCCACCGGCGTCAAACAAGTGGTGGAAATCTGGCGCCAAATGAACGGGAGAAGCGGTGATTATCAAATCAAAACGCCCCCCACGATTGGTGTCACAGCAAATGTCGGGGGCGACGATAAAACCGCCGTCACCATGGCATTTCGAAAGGCATAGGAACACATGGCCAACGATAATGAACTGAAGATTGCAGTCGTCGATGCGCTCGATGAGCTCACCGACCCCAAAACTGGCGAGAGTCTCCTCGAGTCGCAACTGATCGACGCAGTTGAGATCAAGGATGCGCAAGTAAAACTCAGAATCGAGCGACCCGACGATCGTACAAAAGACGAACGTTGGGAACTCGAGGATGCGATCTACTCGGCGGTGGAGGCCGTCGACGGCATCAAAGACGTGACGATTGAGGTCTTCACAAAGGACGGCGCCCCACCAGAGGAGGAACCTGCCCAAGCTCAGGGTCATAGTCATGGTCACGATCATGGTCATGGTCACGGGCAGCACCGCCATGAGCCTGGAGCTGGCAGTATCCCGAGCCAAAAGAGCATCGAGGGTGTTGGGGTCGTGATCGCAGTGGCCAGTGGGAAGGGCGGCGTCGGCAAGTCCACTGTGGCCTGTAACCTCGCCCTGGCGCTCAAATCACTGGGTCACAAGGTCGGTCTATTGGACGTCGATATCTACGGCCCGAGCGTTCCTACGATGCTCGGCATCGACGCCCGGCCAAAGATCAAAGACAAGCGCATCATGCCTCTACAGGCCCACGGTCTGGATGTCATGAGCATCGGCTTCCTGCTCGAAGACGATGCACCCGCAATCTGGCGTGGCCCGATTGTGACGAGCATCATTCGACAATTCGCTCAGGACGTGGACTGGCGAGGAACAGATTATCTGATTCTCGACTTGCCTCCAGGTACCGGTGACGCCCAACTCACGCTCGCTCAGAGCGTGCCGATTGACGGCGCCGTCGTTGTCACCACGCCTTCTGATATCGCGCTGATCGATGCGGCTCGTGGATTGCAGATGTTCAACACGCTGAACGTTCCCGTGATGGGCATCGTGGAGAACATGTCGTACTTCCTATGCGACGGTTGCGACAAAAAACACTTCATCTTCGGTGAGGGCGGCGGCGCCAAAGAAGCGGCGCGTCTCAAGACCGAGTTGCTCGGTGAGATTCCGCTCGACATGTCAGTGCGGAGCGGCGGTGACGAGGGCAAACCGGTTGTCTCGGTCGCACCCCAATCCCCATCAGCGAAAGCCTTCGTCGAGTTGGCTAAGACTGTTGCCGGCCATGCTCCGGTCCCAGCAAAAGACGAAAAGAAGAAGGGCGTCTTCTCGTTCCTCCGCTCCTAGTTTCCTTGGGCAGTCTGTCGCTTCCTAGGAGCCCGTCGGGTATAACGCCCCGGACTCCAGCCGTTAGCTTTTAGCGG
>CAZDBH010000360.1:0-8916 GCA_964503485.1 uncultured Bradymonadales bacterium
AAGCCTGAACTCGCACCGAGGACAAACCTTGAGGCGTCTGTCACCAGTCATTGTTGGCCCCCTTCGGTTCCAACACAATGCTCTGAAGTGCTGTCGTGATCTGTACCAACAGGCTCGGCAGGACAATTCGAATATGACATCGCCATTACTTTGTTCCCCAGTGAAGCAGTTAATTGGAGGCTTGCGCCAAACTCTAGCATCCCTACTAAATGTGGCAGTGCGTATCGGCCGCTTCCACCAAAAGCCCCGTAGTTGGGATGCGAGGAGGTTCGTGGGCACGATGTGCCTCCTTCGACCGAAGCCGCGGCTGCCGCGAAACAGACAACAACCCAAGCAATATCAGCCAGGTACGGGATATTTCCAGTTTCGCTTGCAACCCTATCACCCGATAGGCTAGACTAGGTTCACCTATCAATCGATAGGGGAACAGATGAGGGGAATTGAAATGGCTAACTCAATCAAAAACACTAATATTCAGTCTTCGAATCACGTAGCAGGTTGTCCCTGCTGTGGTCACACCGAACCGGCGAAGGGGTCTCACCCAATCTGGAAGGTCGTACTCGTCGCTACCTATATGGTGGTGTGCGTCATGTCACTCGGCGTCGCATGTTTGGGAATGTTCGGTTTCCTCAGCCTTCCGATTTGGGGTTTCTGTTGGATGGCGATGATCACCTCGGCCCATAAGAAGGCCTTTGTTGACCCGCTGTGTGATAACTGCGGACGCTACGCTCCGAAGAGCGCGTTCGAAACCGTTCTGAAGACGGCTGAATCTGGCCGAACCGAAGGGACGATGGTACTTACTCGGGGGTGAAACCCTCAAAACGTCACATTGAGGTTCTCGAGACAGCGCTCGTTCTCATCTCAGAACGGGGTTATGCGGGGGGATCGCTCCGAGAGCTCGCCCGTCGGCTGAACATCTCCCAGCCGAGCCTGTACACCTATTTCAAGACAAAAGAAGAGCTGGTCGACCAGATCATTCGGTACTGCGGCTTTCCCTACTTTGCGAACATACCACCCATCCCATTCCCGAGCGGGTTGGCCGAGCTCCCGGACTACGTTCGGCATGTGGTTTTACACGTTTACAGAAACCCAATGCACCCCGTCTTTGTGCGTTTCATGTTCGTCGTCACGGTTGAGAAGCCCCGATTCCGAGAGATTCTGCGAACCATGTTTACCGATATGGCGCGGGCGGGGATGCAGGGTTTCATCGAACCGATGATCCGAAATGGCGAAATGACCACCGAAGAGGGTGGCTTCCTAGTTCGTCTGATTACGAATGCACTCGCCCTGAGTCTAATCGAAGAACATGTCCTCTTTGGTGATGAGGACCCCAGCGACGAGCTGGGCCGTTTCGGGGACTTCGTCGTAGAAGTAGCCGAGACCTTTGTGGCGAGCAGAAGCTAGGAGTCACCAGTTGAACGATCTAGACGGGCACTGGACGCGGGAATCGAGCGACGTCGCCGAGATCCTGGGCGAGAAGCCGAACCAGATCCTAGTTGTTAGCGATCTTCACCTGAGCGCTGGGCGCGACCCGGTGACTAAAGCCTGGGACTCTCTCGAGAACTTCTGCTCGGACGACGCGTTTTCGCGCTGGATCGGCTATCAGCTGCAACGCTTGGAAGGTCGAGCACTGCTCGTTCTCAACGGCGACGTGTTCGACTTCCTGCGCGTGGTCACTCGCCCGCGAAAGGAGCAGGAGTACACCCGCTGGTCTGTGGAGTTGGACGCCGCGGGCTTCCCCCACAGCCCAGACCTGCTCAGAGAGGTACGGGCCAGTGAGATCAAACACGGTCTGAGCACGGCCCAACACAAGTCGGTGTGGAAGTTCATGGTCATTCGTGACGGCCACCCCGAATTCTTCGAGGCGCTGCGAACCTGGGTTCGAGCTGGCAACGACGTCCTTTTCACGTTGGGAAATCACGACGTTGAGTATCATTGGCCGGCTGTGAGACGGTCGATCAAAGCGGCGCTCGTCGATCAGATTGGCCAGACTGGCAGTTTGGGTCGAGTGGGCTTTGTTCCAGATAGTTTTGTGCTGGAGAACCTCTACTTTGAGCATGGGCACGAGCACGACTGGACCACGCGTGTCAGCGGTGGCCCTTTCCTACCTGGCGGCTTCGAGTTGATGCTTCCGCTCGGGTCCTTCGTGAACCGCTACTATATCAATCATCTCGAAGACTTGTACCCGTTCATAGACAACATCAAGCCCCCCGACCGAGCCCTGGCCCAACTTGTGAAGAAACGGCCTCTGGCGTTGCTCCGCATCCTGCTCAATTCCAGGAAATTCGTCACCCGGGCAATCGCAGTGAACGGATTGCGAGCTAAGTTGATCGCGATCGTCGCCGCATTGGCTTTCGTCGTTCCTTTCGTGGCGGGACTCGGCTTGCTCCTGGCTCTCGTTCTTCCCGACTTTCGACAGTGGATCACCGGTCACGCGAACGGCTGGCTGCTAGCCGCAGGAGGCATAGGCGGGACCCTGTTGCCAGTCATCCTTCCCTACGCTCGGAGCTTCGTCACTGAGGCCTGGCGAGCGTTGCGGTTGGAGCTACTGATAACAAGACTGGAGCGGAAGCGAGCTGCCCGATCCTGGGCGGATGACGCCGCCAAGGGCCTCGATCGATGTGCGGAACGGACTCGAAACGCCCTTAGACAAGCCCTCGGGGAGCACCACTTTCAACGGATTTATGCCGTTGTCGGCCACACTCACGAAAAGGGTGTTAAACCTTTGTCGAGCGATGTGAGTCGGGAGCTGCTGGTCAACAGCGGAACATGGATCGCGATTTGGCCCGAAATGCGCGAAGACCTCGCAGGAAAGACCATTTTCAGTTTCGTGCGCTTTACCCAGAACGCTGAGGCCGAGTACCGCCACGAGTTGTTGGATTGGGACGACTTCTCCAGGGACGAGCGGCCGTCGCAGTACTTCCTGCGCAGAGACTAGCTCAAACCCAGCTCTGCAGATCGGTCGCACAAAGCGATTGCCGTAATCCATCAATCCACTATGCTGTGTCGTCTGACTGAGGAGACCAGATGCCCTTTTTCGAGAGACACGTATTTGTTTGTGCCAGCTGTATGGGGCCGGAAACCGAGCCCTCGATGGTCGCCGATATGCTCCAGATGGGACTCGCCCAGCGCCAACTGCAGCAACAGGTCGGCCTGACCCAGACCGGTTGCCTCGACATCTGTCTCCCGGGAGCCTCGGTGGTCGTCTATCCCGAAAATGTTTGGTATGCGGGCGTGATGAATGGCGACGTCGAAGAGATTATTGAGAAACACTTGGTCGGTGGGGAACCGGTCGAACGTCTGCGGCTCTATCCCACCGACGAATCCGACTGAGAGGCGTCCGTCAGCGGCGCAGCCTTCGACGGCGGAAAATCGCGAATGCCGGGAACAAGCCGAGGATCCACAGACCGGATCCGGCTGATGTGGCGGCACATCCACAGCCCTCGTCAGGTGTGGTCGCCGCAGCTTCGTTCTCAGTAGTGGTTCCGGTGTCGTCTCCTCGGCGAGTGGGCACATCGCTCTCAACTTCTTCATGAACGTCTTCTTCTGACGACCCGGCGTCTGGTTCCGGCTCTGCGACCGCACCATCCGCGCTACCTGCGTCAGGTTCGTCGCCGGATTCAGCTTCTGGTTCCGGAGCCGGCTCGGGCTCAGGCTCGGGCTCAGGTGCACAATCAACACCCGGCTTCGTGATCGTGAAGGAGTCCATGAGACCGGTTTCACCCAGCGCCTCTCGTGCCTCGAAGCTGAGCGTGTCGTCTTCGATGCTCACCGTTACGTAGTGATGGGGGTCCCGGCAGGCGACTCGACCCTGCACCGGCGTAAACCCCTGACAGAGGATTTCGGGAATGGTGAACGCACCTGCGCCGCCGGTGATCACGTAGACGGTCCCGTCAGCGTAGTTCTCGGCTCCCACAGAGCAGGACGAATCCGAGCCGGGGCGCCCGCTGTCCGAGCAATTGGACGGTTCGTAGCGCTCATACCAATGGTTGTGACTGGCAAAAACGACGTCGACGTGGTGGCGATCGATAACCGGGACGAAGGCTGCGTTCTGGTTCTCTTCGTTGGGCTCGTGGCTGATCGAAAACGCCGCCTCGAATGTGTAGATCGGTTTGTGGATGAAGACGAACTTCCAACGGCGCGGGTTTTCGGTGAGCACCCGATCGAGCCAAGCGGCTTGCTCGGCGAAGGGGATATCGCCTCCGCTAAACGATTCGGTGGAGAGCGATACGAAGATCGCATTCCCGTAGGTGAAAAAATAGTAGTCCTCGGTTCCACTGCTGTTCGCGCCTTCGGAGCGGGGCAGCGAGAAGATCTGGTTATAGTAGGCTTCGTCGCCCTCCCCTGGCCCATCGTCATGGTTACCGAGTGTTGGCATGAACGGGATATCTGCAGAGATGTCGGTCGTCCAACCGAGGAAGTCGACCCACTGATCGATCTCGTCGCCATCGATCACCATATCGCCACCGTTTAGGATGAAGTCGGGACCGCGAAGAGCCAGTTCGGAAAGAATCTGCGGGTAGTTTTCGCCGCCACCGAAGGTCGGGTCCGGTCGATTGTCGGCCAGGACCCCAAAGCTGAATGAACCACAATCTTGGTCCTGGGCGGGTCCCGTGTGGAAGGTGTTTTCGAGGGAAAAACCGGTTGACTCCGAGCCAACTAGATAGTGGTAAGTGGTGTCGGGCTCGAGATCAGTCACCTGAACTTCGTGGATGAACTCCAGGTCGCCTACCGACCGAAATGAGGTGCCCTCCGCCCTAAAATCAAGTGAACCGGGGGTATCACCGTAGACGACCTCTGTGGGTGTATCGATGTCTGTTGTCCAGGTAATCGTCATGGTGGTGTCGGAGGGATTGCTCACGGAAAGCCTAATAAATTTAGGCGCTTGAGCAAGCACATGACTGGCGCTAAGAAGGACGACCAGGTGGACTGCTACGACAACGAGTAGACGGGATTTAGCCATGATTTCCTCTGCGCGCCGGACGCTCGGCAGGCCAGAGAATAACGGCAGTTCGAGTGATAGCCAACAGGGTTCTTTGCCGGGGACTACTTGGGAGGCTCGGCCGGAGTCTCTAGGCCGCCATATTCGATGAGGGCGAACAGCGTCTTTTCGTCACCTTGCACTCTCAAAACCACCAATCGAGTGGGGTCGCGAACCAGTTGAAGCTGAATGTCGGGCTCCGCGCTCTGCAGCGTATTGACGGACGTCCAGTCGAGGTCCTCTGCAATCACGACGCGTTCCCCGATCGGAACGGATATCGCCTCGTCCTCCTGGGACAACTCGAGCGTGTTTCCCGAGACACTGGCGGCGTAGCTGAGTTGCGTTGTCGAATCGAAGAGGCACCACTCTGAATCGCAGCGGTCGCCTTTGAAGACCTGCCCCCGGGCCTCGATCGTGAAATCGGTCGAGTTGGGCGGAGCCGTGGCGATAGCTAGGAATGTCAGAAACGTGAAGGTGATGAACAATGGTGCTCTCCGGCGGTGACGCGGCGGCAGCTTACTCGGGATCGTGCAGCTTCGAAAGACCCCCGCTCTTGGAATCGAGTGTCAGCTCGCCGCCCATGTCACCAGAGACGCTGAGGCTTCCGTCGAAGTCCAAACGCGCTGCCATCGATTCCAAGACAGCGCGAGCACTCCATCCAGAGGGTACGGTCGGATCCCAATCCGCCGTAAACCGTTTGATGGCCAGATAACTTCGATGTGCGCCCTTCTTGCCCAGTACGTCGATTAGCAAGTTCGCCACTTCGGCGGAAGGCTGACGCTCCAAGAGCTTTATCAGTGCCTCCTCCTGAACGGCTGAGATAGGAATTTCCTCGGCCCATTGGATGAGTAGAGCCGCGGTCCGCTCGTCGTCGAGCAGCTCGCGGTACTCGAAGCCGACTGTAGGAAGCAAGAAACCGCAAACCGTATAGAACGTCTCAGCACCCAGCAGACGAGCCGCCGACATAAAGCGCCGTTGGAGTTCCAGCTCAGCATCGAAAAAGGTCTTCCTGATTACCTTTCGATCCGCTGCCTGGACAAGTGCACCGAGCACTTCGCCGAACAATTGGTCAGCGGCGGAATTCCCCTCGAGTGCCCGCGTCAGACGGAGTACCGTGTGCAGTGTTGGGTCGGTCTTCCTCAGCGCCTCGGTTGTCCATCGGGCGATTGCTTCTTGGACTTCGCTGTGCTGCTCAGTCCCATATCCCGCGGCGAAAGAGAGGATGTCTTTCGAGTCGGACCACGTCGCTGCCAGGCGCTCCATCATCCCAATCCGGGTGCTCGGGGTTGGTGCGTATCGAACTGCGTCCTGCAGCAAGCCAACGTCTGGGTTCTGAATTGCCTTGAGGCAGCGAACCCGAGTCGCCCAGGAATCCCACGTCGGGTGCTTGCCGTGGGCCAACTCGTCGATCAACTGCCAGGCTCGCTGGCCTGCTGGCCCAGATCGTTCAGAGGCTGAGATCAATCCATCGATTGCATCCGCGGTGCCTCCGAGACGTTTGCTGACTTGTGCGGCCGAGCGGATGGCAGCGCACACGGTGGCGACAGCGCGCGGTCTGTCCGTCTCGGCATAGTCGATCAACTCGACTCGTTCGGCCCCATAGTTCATGTCGAAGCTCGCATCCTGAATCAGTAAGAGATCCCGAAGCGACTCATCGAGTAGGCCGACAACCTGGACCATGTCGCCGTGGACTGCGATCGGGCCATCGAAACGTGCGTCGCCCGTAGCGATCGCGCCGTCGTCTGTCAGGAGAACCCGCCTCGAACGCAAGGTGAGGAGGCTTTGGTCGATCGGCATTGTTACCGAAACAAAGCGGTTGCCGGGGCCGTCGTACCGCCATTCGACGTGAACTGGGATGCCTTGCACCTCACCGACGAAGTGTTGTTCAAAAGGAATCGTACGATCGGGCGCTTCGGTCAGTCCGAACTCCCTTAGCACGTGTTTCCAAATGTCCTCGAAGGCGGTCATGTCATTCACTACGGGCGGACGTACAGAAGCCGCGGCTGACACTGTTCTGGAGTTTCTCCCTATCGAGAACCGTTATAACGCAGAGGTTTGACTGTCGCTATAGCGACGCGCTACCACATATTCATGTGCACCAGAACGTCCGTTGGAATTGTAGCAGCATTGATCGCGGTCTTGGCCCACACCGTGGGGTGTGGATCCAGCGTGCGCCCGTTTCCGCTGGCCGATCCACTGACCGAGGATCCGGACCGGCAGCACGTGGAGGAGCGCCCTGAGACCTATTATTCGCCGTTTGGGTGGGATGGTCTCGACCAGACGTTCTTTCGGCCGCTGACGCGCGTTTTCGCTGTGGATCCGCCCGGACCAGCCGCCAACGTGAACGCGTTCGACGAAGTGCCGAACTCGAGTTGGTTCCAGAACCGGATCGGCGAGACCGCCATGACTCCGGAGGAGCTCGCACGAGGAGCGTGTCCCGACGAGCGAATCGACATGAGCGGACCGTGGGAGGTTACCGCGGCCAAACCCAACGGAGCGAACCCGGGTTTTATCATCCGGGCGGTGGACGGACGTCGATACCTCCTCAAATTCGACGGCCAGCTTCAGCCCGAGCGAGCGACCAGCGCCGACGTCTTCGGCTCTCGGCTCTACCACGCAGTGGGCTTTCACTCTCCGTGCAATTTCATCGTCTCCTTCGATCGAGACCAGCTGGTCATGGACCCGGACGCTGAGGTGACCAACTCGATCGGTGAAAAGGTGCCGATGACCGAGGAGGACGTCGAGACCGTTCTGGCGGCCGCAGTGATCTTACCCAACGGCCAAATGCGGGCTTCGGCCAGTCTGTTCCTAACGGGTCGTCCGGTTGGTCCGTGGCGCTACGAAGGTACCTGGTCCGCCGATCCAAACGACGTCGTCGATCACCAAGACCGGCGAGAACTGCGTGGTGGGCGAGTTCTGGCCGCGTGGCTCAATCACTTCGATACCAGAGAGCAGAACACACTCGCTGTCTGGATGGAGGAGGAAGAAAGGAGCTACGTCGAGCACTTCTATATCGATTTCGGCGACTGCTTCGGGAGCGACTGGGACTGGGACCAACTCACCCGACGACTGGGTCATTCAAACTACTTGGACCTCGAGCACGTGTTCGTCGACTTCATCACTCTGGGCCTCATCTCGCGACCCTGGGAGGAGTCGGAGCGCTCCGAGATCGCCCCAGAATTCCGCTACTACGACGTTAATCATTTTACACCTCAGGACTGGCGACCGGGTTACCCGAATCCGACCTTTGCGCGCATGCTGGACGGCGACGCCGCATGGATGGCTCGAATCATTGCCCACATCGATGACGAGGCCCTTCGCGCGATGCTCAACGAGTCGCGCATCTCCGTCCCAGATCGCGACGAAGAGCTCTTTCGAATTTTGATCGGACGCCGAGACCGGGTTCTCGAACACTACCTTCGAGTGCGCAGCCCACTGTCACACTTCGAGGTCGAGGGCGAGGGTGCCCAGCAGCGCCTCTGCGCGACAGATTTGGCGGTAATGAGCGGAATCGTGGACGGGCGGGTCGCTCGGTACGAATCACAGATGTACTTCGGCGATTGGGAGGAACCCGTCTGGAGCCGAAACGAGCCTCTCGATGCGGTCAACGAGCGCGGTGAATTGTGCATCCCGTTGCTCGAGAATGGCTCACGCCCGGCCGATCGAGCCGGAAGTGCTGACGAGGACTCACTCGATCGCTACGCCATCCTCGACCTGTCAGTGGTACCCGAACCGGGAGCGGAGGCGCTGCCCCCAGCACGCCTCCATTTCTACGACACTGCCGCGACTGGTTTTCGTTTGGTGGGGATTGAGCGACCTGAAGATGCCTCCCCACCGGCTGGCCAGTAGATTGGAGCTCCGGCTAGAGCCTAGAGCCGCGGACCTAGGAGCCCGTCGGGTATAACGCCCCGGACTCCAGCCGTTAGCTTTTAGCG
>CAZDBH010000361.1:0-8901 GCA_964503485.1 uncultured Bradymonadales bacterium
CGCGCGCTCTCGGGACTGTCGTCGATCGCGACAAAATATGGTCGTTGCTACCCGACACGGGTGAAGGTTGGGTTGAGACCACCTCCGAGATCCGGCGATTCAGTCCTACCGACAGAAGCGGCGTCCTTCTCAACGCGGAAGTAGCGGATGGGCCAAAGACCACCATTGTGAGGTTCTCTGCCGGTCAGTGGAGCTCGTGGACAATCGAAGAAGGGGGCAACATATCGGCTCGTTACGTGGAAGAACACTTTGTGTCGACAGCTAAGAGAGCGAGCGCTGCCATACCCACCATGACCTATCGCACGTACTGGCGCCAGGTAGACGACGACGGCATTTCGGTTTGGAAGCCGTTCGTATCTCGATTTTGCTCTTGGGAGGACTAGCCATGCCGACTCATACAGCCCCATACGGTTTCGTGCCGCTCAACGAGGTCGTGGTTCATCCCGACTGGGCGCAACCCAAAACCGACGACGACAGCTCGCGACAGGTCGCCCCGCCGCTACAGGACGTGCCTTTTGAGGACGGGATCTGCGGTGAGATTGAAGTTGAAATCACCGCCGAGACACCGATCTTCATCCGTGGAACAGGGCGCCCGTCCGACTTTTTCCAGCTCCCGGACGGTCGTTACGCAGTGCCGTCGACAAGCATGAGAGGCGCCCTTCGGAACGTGGTCGAGATCGCCTCGTTCTCGCGCATGCGAGACGTTAACAACCATCGCTATGCTGTGAGAGATCTGCGAAATCGGGACCTCTATGGACAGTTCATGTCGGAGATCGTTGAGAATCTGCTGACGGGAAAGAAAGAGCCTATGCCGCTGGTGAATGCGGGTTGGTTGGGTCGCGTTGAGGGCGACGGCGGCTTCGAGTATCGAATCGACGTGTGCGATTTCGCCAAAATCGAGTATGCCCAGCTGAAGGAACAGGCGCAGAGAGCTGGCGTACCTCGGTTCGATCCGGGAAGAAAGCAATCTGCCCGCGACAAATATGAAAGCTGGGGAGTGGGTCGCTCGAGGGAGGTGTCTGTCCGGGCCAACAACATTCGGGGCGAAGGGCCTCGACTGATTTCGAATTTTGGCAAGACCGGGGGTGAAAGGGCGCCACAACGAGAGGGCGCGCTTGTGTTTACTGGGCAGCCGGTCCCCTACAGAGGCAGGGGCAGCAAGGCCAAACACCACGATTTCGTTTTTTTCGACGGCACAATGTGCCATCTACATGTAGACCCTTCAGTCTACCGTGTCTTTGAATTCTCCCATAGCGACGGAGGCCTGGAAAACTGTCTGAATCGGTCACATATTCCGAATGAGGAGTGGGGATTCTGGGAGCCCGAACTGCAGCGCGGCGGGAAGGTTCCGGTGTTCTTCATTGTAGATGATTCCCACCAAGTTACGGCTCTTGGGCTGGCCATGATGTTTCGATTGCCCTACCGCAACTCAATCAAGGACGCAGTAAGAAATGCGCAGGGAGATGAACGTCAAGACCACGGTCTCGATTTTGCGGAGGCGGTGTTCGGGACGGTAAGGGGCCAGCGCTCATCCCCGTTACCCATCGCGCTCAAGTCCCGGATCGACTTCTCGCATGCAGTCGCTGAGAACACGCCAGAGCCGATGGGCCCAGTAACGACCATACTGGGAGGGCCGAAGGCAAGCTATTATCCCAACTACGTTGAACAGGATCCGGCCAGACCAGGTACTGGCCCGAGGTCGCTCTGGACTACTTGGCAAGACGAGGGAGTTCAGCCACGCGGCTGGAAACGGTATCGGCCACATGAGCCGTTCGAACAACCAACTCAGCAACACGGCCGTGTCTCGACGACCTTCAAGCCGCTGCCAATGGGGACATCTTTCAAGTTCTCCATCTACGTACACAACCTTCGGCCGATCGAATTGGGTGCCCTTCTGTGGGCGTTGGACTTCGGCGGCGATCCGGACGCACGCCATGCACTCGGAATGGGCCGCCCGCTCGGGTATGGGCGCAGCAAAATGCGCGTGTTGGAGCATTCGGCGACCTCAGCACTTGGGGAGTCCGTTCAACTCGACGATTGCGTCGAGGCCTTTTCGGACTATATGGAAGGCCAACTCGCGCAGGCTGGAGGCCAGTGGTCTCAATCCGTCCAAACACTCGAGCTTGTTGCGCTTGCTCGCCCAGTAGCGCCAGACGTGGCACGGTACCAAATTCTTGGCCGGGGACGCGGAAACAACGAGTTTGCCAACGCGAAGGACAAACGTTCACACTTACCGCGAGTGAGTACCGGCGGCGTGCAAACCCGCAGGGCTGGCAATATCGGGGTGAATGAGGTTAAAGGCGTTCGGACCGCGCAGAAGCCCTCCTCCCTCAGCGAGGGGCGATCGAGCCGACTCAAGTCACCACCGCCATCGCCAGAGGAGACACTCAAACAACAACTAGCCCTTCTCCAGGCGGGGACAGCAGCGCAGCACCTGCCCGAACTGCTGGAGCGACACTCAGAGAATGAGGCGATGCTCCGAATGATCGTTGAGGGGGCGATCGAGAAGTTGGGCAAGAAGTGGCTCAAAAAGAAGGCCGGCAAGGCCTGGCTGAAACCCTATTTGGACACCTTCGCTAAATTTGAAAGGCCTCTCTCATAGCCTTGATTCCTCCGGAAAAACAATGCAACCCTCCATCAGTCCAGCCAAACAGGAAACTAGATGAGCAGTATAACCAAACACGAAAGGTATCACGGGGCGGCACTTGCCAAGGTGGTGAAATTTCCGACCTTCAAGAAGTTGAACCGTCATCCCCTCGGAGGTTTCGGGCACTATCTGATCAACGAGACGATCAGTCTCTTCGTCAAGTACACAACGAGCGGAGCGGATCACTGGCAATTCACTTTCAGCGGTCCGGAACTACGGAGAATCTACAAGGCAAG
Source organism: uncultured Bradymonadales bacterium (assembly GCA_964503485.1). Taxonomy (GTDB): domain Bacteria; phylum Myxococcota_A; class Bradymonadia; order JAFGEP01; family JAFGEP01; genus CAZDBH01. The sequence goes on from CAZDBH010000361.1 coordinate 2,884, forward strand.
CAACGACGAACACACCGAGCACGTCTGGGTCGCTTTTGTTTGTGCGAAGGACGGCATTTGTCTCCTCGAGAAGGCTGAGCTGGGGAAAGTGTTGAAGATCAGAGGGGCCCGCAAGGCTCGCTGGTTGACCATCGAGCGGAAGCCCAATCAGGGGTACCGCGTCAAAGGCAGTCAAGGGTCGCTGGGAAGGGCCATCACAAGATCCCGGTTCCCAAAGTTCATCTTCAACTCTTAGCCGAGTGGTCCCCATCCATCTGGTGGGCTCTGCCGATTAGGTTTGGGATGCCGAGGTCCCGAAACTCCTGCTCCTCGATCAAGCGCACCGGAACGGAAGCCCTGTAGACTTCCATCAGGCGGAGGAGCTCGGCAACGAGTTTTCGGCGCCATCGCGATTAACGTCGTGAAGGTCGTGGCAAATGACTTTGATGGTGGGGACCGACAACAGCGCATCGATTCATTCGAGGCCTTAGTTAGCTGGGATTTGCGCGGTGACCGTGTAACTCTGGCGCCGGTCGAAAGTGAACGGAGGACATCCAGTGCAGCTGCCCGAACGACTTCAGAACGACGAATACGAAAAGACACGTGATTTAATCGACCGGCTGTTGATGGGCGTTCGAGACGTTGATGGACTGGACGCGATCGAAAAGGCTGTGACGTTGATGATTGACCTTCACGTTGACCAGGCCGACCGACCCGACGGCTCGCCCTACATAAACCACCCGTTGGATGTCGCCATTCAAGTCGTTGAAGACCTCCGCTGCAACCGGCGCGACGTGATTATCGCGGCGTTGCTTCACGATTCAGTGGAGGATCAGGCCGAGCGGCTGGGAGGGACTCACGCAGCCGCGCTCGCGACTATCGCTGACCGATTCGGTGAACGCGTATCGGAGCTTGTAGGGCATTTGACCAACCCGGATTTCGCAGAAATGGCCAGCAAGCGCTGGCCCAACGCAGCGTTTACAAAGGTGCGAAAGAATCAGCTCTATCTCGAGCACTTTCGACATATCGCTGAAGCGAACCCCGATGCGTTCGCGATCAAGATGTGTGATTTCGGTTGCAACGGCCTACGTCTCAATCAAGTATCGGACCCCGCGAAGAAACAGAAACTGCAGGCCAAATACGGGCCTGTCGTTCAATTCTTAGTCAAGGAGTTAGCAACTATCCAAGACCCGGAACACCCGGTCTATGCGAGTCGAGAGCAACTGCTCGAAAGGGTCACGACGGCCTGGAGGGAGCAATACGACCGCCAACCGTGATGTCCGTGTTACGGAACCAATGGCTGGAATACGATGTCGGGCCTGGTCGCTGCTAATTCCCCAGTGTCGATCGCCGAGCGGCGTACCGCCGAATGAACTCCCGCTGTGTCTCATTTTCGGGACACCTCTTGCTGCGATCCTCCCGCAACCGGGTGAAGATCGCCTCGATTTCGAAGCCGAGGGCTGCCAGGCAGCAGCCGGCTATCGTTCCGGTGCGTCCCAACCCAGCCTGACAGTGGATGACAACACGGCGACCAGCAGCTCCGCGGGCAAGGATCTGCTCAACGAGTGGCTCGACTTTGCCGAGCGTAGACGGGACACCACCATCCACAATCGGGCACTGGATCACCTCCAAACCGCGTGCCTCAGCACGTTTCACCAGGTCCGGAATGCGAAGGACTCGAAACTCGTGGTCCTCGATCAGACAAACCAGAACGTCGGCTGAATGCAACTCGGTCAAACGCTCGAGGTCGGCATCCAAATCGCGTTGCCATTCCCACCCCTTTGTTGAGGGACCCCAACGACCGGGCGCTGGGGTTAGAGCCAACCAGTCTGCTCGGGCATCCTTGATCCCGTTGACCTCGAGGGGGTGCGTGTCTGATGTGCGGATATCTACAGTCATTCTCTCTCCACTACTTCTTGGCGATGATACCGCGCGACGGATACACTTCGGCAATCGAAGACGGTCCAAGATCCCGAATATGTAACTCTCTGCGAACCTAGAGCCTCAATGGAGGTCCTGACCGGGCTCGACCGCACCCGTGTATCTCGGTGTGTCGCTGAGCAAATCGGCCCATCGCTCGAGGAAAAGGGCACAGCCCTGACTGAAATCACGAAGCCAGCCGTTGACCAACGTCTGTGACACAGGCTCGGCGAAACAGGGGATAGCCCACTCGAGGACCAGTCTAGTGTCGCCTTCGTCGTCCTTGACCAGACATGCCTTGGGGTAGCTCGTGCACAGGTTCCAGGTATCGCACGCTTCCCGAAGCGATTCCGGGGCACCAAGGAACCAGACATTCCCGTACAGACGAAACAGGAGTGTATTGTCGATCTCGGGATCGAGCGACAACCAGTACTCGGTCTCGAGATTGCCGTGCTCTGGATCGGCAAAGACTCCGACATGGTATCTCTGTTCGCTGTCGCAAAGCCAACGCCATCCCAGGAACTCGATGGCTGCTTCGAGCGTTGTATTATTGACAGTTTTTGATTCGTTCATCATCCACCTCTTGAATATTCGTCTCGTCGGGCGTGACGGGCAACGTCCGGGCTCTAGGTGAGTCGGCAGATCTATTGTTCTTTGGTAGAAAATTTGATTTCGTTGACCGACAGCCAGAGAGCGGCAGACTCGCACTGGAGTCTAGCGAATCGCGAAGACCAGCGGTGTAGCCGTGATTGAGGACCCGCAAACGCGGCGCTGGGTTAGTTTTATTGGCCATTTTGGGTTCGTTGAACCGGTACCCTTAACCCCCTGGCGGGACCTAAAAACAACCCAAACCGAGCCCCCCCTCCGGTTTTCAGGTCGATTCTTGCTTCCAGCCACGCGACAATCCCATGCGTGGCGACCTCAGGTGCGCTCGTTCACTAAACCATTGGCAACCATGTTGTTGCCGGATAGCCTGGTTTGGCGTTGCCCTACTACACAGAGCGTTAGTTGGAAGCCGATGAAGCCACCAGCCAAGTACAAGATGTCCGAAACCGTACCCCAGCTAGTCAAACTGCTGGGTAACGAGGCCGACGGTTGGGCAGCGCTTCCCTTCCACGAGGCCGTCGATGACCTGAAAATCCAGCTCGAGAATGTCGTTCGCCATCTCAACCCAGGTGCTCTGCCCCCAGTCTATTTCGATACCTGGTATGCCGAAGCGGTGGGGTCGGTCCGGCATCCCGGAATGGGCGTCCTGCATTGGCCCTCGAACCTGGCCGAACGGCTGACAGTCATGCTTCGATTGCTGTGGAACGCGGCGACCATCAGCGGCTACCTGGGCGGGTTCAACGTAGCCTTCGTGCCGGGCACCAACTTTACCCAGCCGGATGATCACCGCCCGCTCTTGGAACGGGTTCTCAAACCCTTCGTGAAACACTTCGATCACTTCGTGCAAAGCGGCCTAGTCACGCTCTACGACCACAAGTCGTCGGTGTGGCGTGAGCTCGACGAGGTCTGGAACGAGCTGCTCATACCCGGCCGACCCAAAGACGTCATCCCGCAGCCACGTCTGAAAACCAGCGACGAGCAGAACCCGACATCACAGGCCCAGAAAGCGGCCGCGGTCGAGATCTCAACCGACTCCAATGGCACACCCGCGTTGATCGACCAAGCCCGACTCGCACACATCGTTGGTCGAAAAGGCACCTACGACCACTTCCTCGATGCCACCAATCGAGCAGCCAAGGCCTGGGTGAAGACGCCTGAAGGTCGGGAAGAGAGGAAGCTGGGCCGGTGGCCCATCACGACGCTCCTCTCCATGTTGAATTGGGCTGCCACTGTTGGTGGCCCATTCAACTTTGACGCCAACCGTGTACCCAACGTGACCACTACACTGAGCCGAAAGAAGTCGTTCGAAAAGGCCCGCAAAGAAGTCGACTACGTCGCCAAACGAGGCGTCTACAGGCTCTTTCGCTGGCGGTACAAGGCGACAGGCCAGGAGCGCGAACACTGGTTCGAGCCGGTCGACGGAGTGACCTATTGCTTCCTCTTCGAAACAGACCTGTTTCAAGAGGTGTTGGAAGCAGCGAAGGCGACCTGAAGACCTCTAGCCCGGGCTACCTCGCTATTTCGGCAAATCCTCCCGCAGTTTTGACGTTCTAGAAAAAAACCATCGGACAACGACTCGCCTTCCAGCCTTCTTCCTGCCCTCTTCCAGCGAGCTAACCGTGGTTGTGCTCTACTGGAGACATGGAACGACGCCAACTCGTTCCGGCACGAAAGGGAGAAGCTGTGAACGATAACGAACTACTCAATCTGTCTGTCGACGTACCCAGCGTCCTGACCGCCGCGGAAGTCGCTGAGCTGATGCGAGTCAATGTCGAGACCGTCTACCGGCTCGCCAAGAAGGGCCAGATACCGGGTTGCCGCCGAGTGGGTCGAAGCCTGCGATTCTGCGCTCGGACTGTGCTACTGTGGCTGGCGCAGGGCAATGGGTAAGTCTCGCCACAACAGAGAGATAACGTGGCGGTAAGACGACGCTCAGACGACGGTCAGTGGATGATCGACATCCGCTGGTACAGTCCAGATGGTAAACGAATGCGCATTCGCCGAGTTTCCCCAATTCAAACCAAACGCGATGCGCACGAATACGAGCGACAGGTGCTGCTCGAGCTCATGCAGAGCAAGACAACGACCGTGCTCGACAAACCCAAACCAAAGGAGGAGATCCCGACACTAAAAGATTGGTCCGAGACGTTCACGGCACGGGAAGCCAAGAAGGACGGGAAGCTGAGCGGAAGAAAGAGCAAACGGACGATTCTCGACCGGCATCTGTTGCCGACTCTGGGAAACCTGCGGCTCGATCAAATTCGCAAACAGCAGCTCGACCACTTCAAGGCTGTGCAACGCGGAAAAGGCCTGAAGAACAAAACCATCAACAATCACCTGACCGTGCTTCGTCGAATGCTCGATGAAGCCCATCAGGACGAGATACTCGATGGCATTCCGCGCTTTCAATGGCTGAAAGCCGAAGACCCGGACTTCGATTGGCTGACTGAAGCCGAGACAGCGGAATTGATCAAGCACGCCTACGGCATTTGGCGAGTTCTGATCATCCTGGCGGTGCGAACAGGCATGCGCCTGGGCGAGCTGCGGGGACTGCAAACCAAGTCGATCGACTTCGCAAATGGCCTGGTTAAAGTGAAGCACTGCTACGCACGTGGCGTTTTGGGGACACCCAAGAACAACCGGATTCGGATTCTCCCGCTGGAGGCCGATACGGTGGCCATCTTGAAAAAGCACCGACATATTCGGGGAAGCTATTTCTTTTGTGGAGAGAACGGCGAGCCCATCGGCAGGACAACCTGCCGGCGGCATCTGCACACGATCTGCAAACTGGCGGGCATTCGGCCCATTGGTTGGCATACGCTGCGCCATTCTTTCGCCTCGCAACTGGCGATGAAAGGGGTTCCCATGCCGGTCATCAGAGAGCTGATGGGGCACGCGACCATGGACATGACATTGAGGTATGCCCACCTCGCTCCGAGCGCCCTAAGGGACGCCGTGGCATCCCTCGGGGGCACGAATTGGGCACGAGAAAAGTAGTGGTTTTTGTAACTAGCGGAAATTACAAAAGAAAAGTAGTGGAGGCGCCGGGAGTCGAACCCGGGTCCGGAAACGGTCCCCTGCGGCTTCTACGTGCGTATCCTGTGATTTAATACCCCTTGCGTCCCCCACAGGCAGGGTCCACTTCGGGGTTCTAGCCTGTTAATCTCGATGCGTCGCCCGGCTAGCCGGCTAACATCCAGCCCATTGTTTTTTGTCAATCAACTAGGATCTAGGGCTACTCCTAATCGACCGTCGCAACGTATTAGGCTGCGAGAGCGTAGTTGCTATCGTTGGCAACTGTATTGTGCGGCTTTTTACGAGGCCAACCGCCCCTCGGCACGCGACCTATCAGCTTCTTCATCCCCGTCGAAACCGTATCGCCCCCTTGTCAAAGCGACCGCGCTCGCAAGCGCGACCTGGCTATCAGCTATCAGCTATCAGCTATCAGCTGGAGGGGAATGTAGCGGCGAAGGTGAGGATGTCAAGCCAAGGGGGAAAGGGAAAGGGAAAGGG
>CAZDBH010000362.1:0-8850 GCA_964503485.1 uncultured Bradymonadales bacterium
AGCAGTCGACTAGCCCAGCTTCGGCGAGTGTCACAGCCAAATGAACGAAGTAGCCCTCCTCCTCTAGGTTGAACTTGAGGGAAAACGCCAGGTGTTCTTCATCCTCGACCAGTAGCAGTCGCTTAGGTCGAGAGGCGAGATCGGCTGAGTCGGTTGCTTCCACGTTGGGGCTCCTTCGGACCACCAGTTCAGGGCACATTGCACTCGCTTGGCCGTGGTTTGTCCAGGGAGATCGCCCGAGGCGAGTTGGGAATTACACAACGTTTACACCTCCAACAGGCAACTTTGCCTAAGCTACACCCAACGTCGGCCCTTTGTGCCACACGGAATAGACGGTGATTCAGATGACTCTTTACGGAACGAGACTCGGCTCCAAGATCAACCTAATCCTGTTTCTAGCAGTCCACCTGGTGTGTTTTGGTGCCATATGGACCGGAGTTCCGGCCTGGTCCATTGCTCTGTGCGCCGTACTGTACTTCGTGCGGATGTTCGGGGTGACAGCCGGTTACCATCGCTACTTCTCACATCGAACTTACAAGATGGGGCGCGTGACGCAGTTTTTAACAGCGCTCCTAGCGATGAGTTCGGCTCAAAAGGGTGTGATCTGGTGGGCGGCGCACCACAGGCATCATCATCGCCACTCAGACAGTCCCGACGATATGCACTCACCCCGTGATGGATTCTGGCATTCCCACTGCGGTTGGATTTTATCGAGTCATTACGAAAAGACGCGGACCGGCGAAGCGAAGGACCTCGCGAAGTTCCCCGAGCTGGTCTGGCTGGACAACCACCCCGTGGTTCCACCGGTCCTGCTCGGCGTGGTGATCTACATGCTCTTCGGTTGGACAGGGCTCGTTGTCGGGTTCTTCTGGAGTACCGTGTTGGTATGGCACATCACGTTCACGATCAACTCGCTGAGCCACGTCTTTGGTCGTCAGCGATACCAAACAGGCGACGACAGTCGCAACAACTGGATTCTCGCTCTGCTTACGCTTGGAGAGGGTTGGCACAACAACCATCACCACTATCAGCGATCGACCCGACAGGGCTTCTACTGGTGGGAAATCGATATCTCGTATTATCTGCTGTGGCTCCTGTCCAAGCTGGGGTTGGTCTGGGATCTCCGGAAGGCGCCACGGCACATCGTGACCGGTGAACGACATCCAGAGGTGGTCGCCGAGATACGAAGAAAGATTGAGAAGAAGCGCGTAGCGGCTCTATGAGTCCCTCGGCCTATCGGCTGGTGAGGTTGCCGCTGAAGTTGAAGTAGTCCCCCGATGGACCAGCCACATTGACCTGCGGATTGTTGATTCCGTACCCCTCAAAACTCGGCAAAGGAAACTCCTGGGCACCTTGGAGCATGTTGGGCATCGCACTCGGCAGCAGGACCTCTAGAAGCTCGGCCATATCGTCGTCATCCAGATTCTCGACTGTCGAGAAGACACCGTCGAAGTAGAATTCCGGCTCGCCCACAACCTCGAACGAGATGGTGTCGTCGGAGTCCATGTCAATCTGGGCTTGGGCGAAGACACTCACAGCGAGGCGAGCGATGTGCTGCTGTTCGCCACGAGGGAAGTTCGCATGAAGGTCGACCAGCATGTCTCCGAGCTGAAGCTCGCCTTCGGAATCAGCCGCATCCGAGGGCCGAAAGACTGGCGGAAGGAGCGGATCGAACTCTATGTCAAAGGAGGTCGCGCCAGGAGCGAGCAATACAAGACCAGACATGTCGGCGTTGCCAGCCTCTCGATCGACGACCGTATTGACCAGTCCGGCCTCCCACACGCTGTAGAGAATCTGGTTGACGAAGTCGTCGCTCACCGACAGATAGAAACCCGGAGAGGTCGAGTAACTCGGGCGGCTCGTTGATGTCCGCAGCGAACCGGGGCCCTCGAAGTCTGGCAGGACAGAAGCCGCCTCGACGGCGGTTTTCAGGACCAGCGAGAGCCCGTTGCTGTCGATGGGCACCGCTTGCGGTATCGCGTCGACATGAATCGTCGTGCCCATCACGTTGAGCGGAATGGCAATCTCGAGCTCGGCCAACATGTCGTTGATCGCGTCGGGGGCCTGGGCGAGTATCTCGTCTTCGAGCTCCTGCTCGACGATTGGTCTAACCACGTCTTCGAGCAAACCACCAAGAGTGATGATCTCGTTGGCCCAGCTTGGCCAGCCGCCCAAACCCATGTCGAATCCGGACATGCCAACGTTGACCGACGTCAGGTTGACGTTCAGGTTCCCGCCGCTCACCGAGACCGTGATGTTCCCGGTGAGGTTGACCGAGTTGGCCTCGATGAACGGATAGGCTGTGGGTGGCGTTCCGTGCACCTTGATGTTCACTCGGACATCATCCAGCGTACCTCGGAACTCGGCGTAGCCACTGCGAGGCGTCAGTTGGATGTCGAGCCCGTCGGTCGACATGCTGTGGATATCTACATAAATGCAGGCGGTAACCGGATCGTTAAGGAAGGTACCGGGGATGATGGTCATGCACTCTGAGACCAGTCTTCTACCCACCACCGCATTGCGGATGTCGTTGACACTCACGGCATCTTCCGCTGCTTCTTCGATCTTGTTGATGCCTTGCTGATTCAACCGGGCCACCAATGAGTTGGTGATCGTGTCACCGGGTTCCACAAAACTCGAGCCGTAGAGAAATGATTGCACGAGCTGGCTTTGGTGGCCTTCGGTGTCCCAGGCGTCGATGATGATCAAGTTGACGCCCGGCTCGGCAGCTACAGTCAAGTCGAAGTTACCGGCTGCGTCGACACTCAGGGCTTCGCCGTTGAGTTCTGCGCGGTCAAAACCGCTGACCTGGTCGCTGATTGTTCCGTTCAGCCAGACATTGCGCACGGTCTGGAAGCTCCCGCGATCGGGCGCCTTGAGATCGATGACCGGACCCGAGCCGTCAACCACAACTGGTCCGACTGATTGCTCGAGGGGTGTATCGTTCACTCGTGCGTAGATCGTGTAGATTCCCTCCTCGAGGAACTGAATTCGGCGTCCATCGACCAACGATGTGTCAGGAACAGTCCAAACATCCAGATCAGGGGTCTCGATCTGGTTTCCATACCGGTCCTCGACGATTGCCTCGTAGTCGAGTGAAAGGCCCGGGTCGAGGTCGTCGTACTCTTCGAGAGAGAACTCGAGGGTCTCGGGATCCGACCAAGTAACGTTGAACACATCGATCGAGAAGACGCCGTTGGGCGCCTCCGCTCGAACTTGGTACTGCCCCATTTCGGTAAGCGCCAAACCGTTCACTGGGTCCGACACCACGTGGCCACCGGGCTCAACCGTGAGAGTTACACCCTCCAGATCTGGATCCAGGGAGTTGTCGTTCGCATCGTTCGCTTCGACCTCGAAGGTTACCGCGTAACCAGCCGGCGACAGGTGTGGGGTCGCGGCAACGTCTAGCGTCGCCAGCTCGCCTGCGACGACCGGAAAGGGGACCTGAGCCGACAGGGTGTCTTCGCCCGAAGTGGCCAGAACCGTCAGCAGGTACTCTCCCGGAGGGGCGATTGTGATGATTCCCTCTGATACATCGACGCCACCCTCTGGCGAGACGCTGGCTTGCAGCGTCCAGCTGTCTGTGACGTCAACGCTGCCTTGGACCACCGTTGCCGTGAAACTCACCGCTGTGCCTGAGCGTACAGGACTCTCATTGAGTGAGACCCGGAACAGCGTATCGGGCAGCTCGAAACCGCTGATTACGTCGAGCGCAGTGGGTTCAGTTCCAGAAGGAGCAGGCCGCTCTCGCTCATCGTTGCCAGACGTGGTCGGTCCTTCGTCACGATCGGGTCCGAAGTTGACTTGGAGTTTGGATTCGCCGCATGCGGTGATGGCGAGAAGACACAGGAGAGCAAAGAAACGTAAACTCGTGGTCATTGCAATCTCAGTTCATTCAAAGTCAAAAAAAACAATCAGTCTGTCAAAGACATTTACCAGTGTAGGGATTCCCGACGGCCGTCGCAAGGCCCCTTTACAGAAAAAACGGAAAATTACACGTGAGTCTCTGTGGGGAAGGGTGGGGGGCGTGTTCAGGGGGTGGGTGTGCTCTCAGCCGCAGTGCTCAGGGCGAGGAAAGGGCGAGCAAGTTCCAGTGCGGCACCTGCATCCAGTTCGTCGATGCGCCCAGAGTTCTTCATGAGAGCCAGTACCTGGAACCCACCTAGGAGCAGCCAAGCAGCAGCACGTGGAGGCAGGTTGCTGCGCAGAATGCCCTGCTCCTGCCAACCGATGATGGCCTTGGAAATCACCTTCAGCGCTCGCTCTTGGTGAGGCAGGTATATCTCCCGAATCTCGGGATCATCGAGTTCGGCGGACACCAGGAATATCATCTTGGCAAAGTCACGCTGCTTCACCAACAGCTTGAGATAGAACTCATAGACTCGTTTCAACGCCCGACCGGGGTCATTCGGGAAGGCGCCCAGCGCTGCCTCCAAACCTCCGACGAGCCGTTCGCTCGTGCGTTGGACAGCATCGGTGAAGAGGCCCTGCTTGCTACCAAAGTAACGGTAGATCAGTGCTTCGGCGACGCCGGCCTCTTCGCTGATTTTCTTGGTTGTCGCGCCGTGGTAGCCCTTCTTAGCAAAGACTCGAATCGCGCATTTCAAAATCTGTTTACGGCGTTGTTCCGCCGGAAGTCGCTTTGTTGCCATTCTCGGGGCGTCCACCTAAGTAAGGAATCACTTACCTAACGGACGCAGAACGGGTGGTCAAGGGGGGTAAGCGTCAGTGCAACCAGCTCCAGAGACCCAACAAAAGCAGGGCGAGGGCTGCGCTGCTCAGGAACACAATTGTGGAGGGGCTGGGTCCGTAGGACCGCAGGGGACGAACGAGTGTGCGATTGCCGTAGGGTGAAAGCTTCGGATGACGGGTCACTGGACTCTCCTCGGGTGGATGTGCGAGGGCTTCGACGAACTCGGTCGCGATTTATTCAAAAGAAAGAACAGTGAGTTTTGGAAGGGGGCCGGCACGGAATCGTCGTGGGTGCAGAACACCCCATCGCCGGCGGAATACACGAGTGGAGCAGGTCAGGCAGCGCATCTATCAGATCGCGGCCATTCTCACCGCCTCCCTCCTCTGGCTGACGGGAACTCAATCGAACTGTGAACGATACTCGTAACGGTTGCCGAAGACCTGAATGGGGGCGTTCGGGTCATCGCCCTCGCGCCGATAGACATAGATGCCGTCAATCACGCAGGACCCAATTCCGTGCACGTAGTTGGCCATCAGGCTACTTCTCAGCACCATACCGAAACCGAAGGACCACGAGATCGTTCGCTGCTCTTCGGTGAACACGAACCGCAGGTTCTCGCCGATCGAGATTTCATTGTGGTCTGCGGTCGAGGCGTTGTGCACCCTACAGGTAATCGAGTTGATCAGAACCGACTCGTTCCTCGGGTCGACCGGTACCATGCAGAATTTGTCTGCATCCTCGTCCGGTTCGTTCAGCTCTTTTGACGAGTAGTTTTCCCAGATACCAGCATTTTCGTAACAGTGGTCCTGCACAAAGGGTACGCGATGGCGGGCGTAGTCAATTCGAACCTGAAAGGCCTTGGCCGGTGGCGGTGGAACCTCTTCCTTGCAGCCAGCTGAGCCGACGGTGAGGCTTAGAAGCGCTCCGAACACAACAGTTTCCAGCCGGCGTTCGCGACGCTGGGACATGACAGACTCCTCGTAAAGCGTGAGTGCAGAACCAAGATAACGTATTGCCTAGGCAACGTCAGTTTCGGCTTAGATGGGGTCCGTCCCTCAGCGGAGTTCTACGTCCAGTCGGGTCGTATGGCCTTCTTCTATCGTGACTTCGTATGACCGATCGATCCCCATCCCCTCATTGACGAATCGTACTCGATGGGTCCCCAAAGTGAGCCGAATCGCCCTGGCGGGCGTCGTGAGGCGAGTGTCGACGCCATCGATGACAATCCGAGCAGCCGGGACCGAGTCGACCATCAGCTCACCGTATTCCCCAGTCTCGAAGAAGGCGTTTCGGAAGACAACGGTCTCTCCCACACCGCGGTAGGTGTCGACCAGGACCGAACCAGCGCACCAGATGGCTGAACCATGCTCGGGGCTAACGCTCGGGGCATCATAAACCAGACGCTCGTCCCCAAACCGAACAGTGAATTGTGACGAGGGTGAGGTGGATTCCCCTTCGGTGCGCTGCTCGACAACGTCGAGTCCACAGCCATCGATTGAGCGGACGGCTTCCCAGTATTGGTCTTCGCTGACCAATCCCAGTCCTTGGAACTCATCGTACCCACCGACCAGCCTTTTCGTGAGGACCGCGATGTAGGCAGAACCGCGCGCCTTCAACTCGAACTGAACGTACTCGTAAGGAGAAAACGATTGGGAGACCCGCAGCGAAAAGTGGGGTGGTAAGGTGTCGTCCGCCATGGCAGGTGATGCCATCTGCACGACCAACAGGGCGAGAACGAATTCAAGCGCTCTTCTTCTTCTCGTAAACGAGTAGGGGTAGCTCCCCATTTCTCACCACATCCTCTGTGATGATGCACTCCCTGACGTCCGATTGGCTCGGCAGGTCATACATTATCTCGAGCATGACCTCTTCGATGATCGCTCTAAGGCCGCGTGCTCCCGTGTTCCGTCTGATGGCCTCTTGAACGATTGCCACCAGCGCCTCGTCGTGGAATCGAAGCTTGACTCCATCCAGTTCGAAAAGCCGTTTGTACTGAGCGACCAACGAATTCTTCGGTTTCCAAAGAATCTCGAGGAGGTCCTCTTCGGTCAGCTCGTCAAAAGGTACGATGACGGGCAGGCGGCCAACGAACTCGGGGATAAGGCCGTATTTCACGAGGTCCTCTGGCCGCACTTGAGCGATGAGCTCAGTCGCCTTGCGATCCTTACCACTGGTATCGGACCCGAAGCCGATTCCCGATTGTCCGAGGCGTCTCTCAACGACTCCGGCAAGGCCCTCGAAGCTGCCACAGCAGATGAACAGGATGTTCGAGGTGTCGACCTGTATGAACTCTTGCTGTGGGCGGTTTCGACTGCCTTCGGGGGGTATCATGACCTTCTGGTTCTCGATCATCTTGAGGAGCGCCTGCTGGACTCCCTCGCCGCCCACGTCTCGTGTGGCTGATGGGGAGTCGCCCCGTCTGGCGATTTTGTCGATTTCGTCGAGGCAAACGATGCCTTGGCCAGCCCGCTCAACATTCCGATCGGCAGCAATCCACAAGTTTTTGATCACCGACTCGACGTCTTCACCAACGTATCCAGCTTCGGTCAGACTGGTGGCATCGGCCATCGCGAACGGTACGTCGAGCCGCTTGGCGAGCGTCTGAGCCATGAGTGTTTTTCCACACCCACTTGGACCAATCAGCAGAATGTTGCCCTTGCTCAGCTCGACATCGTCGTCGTCGTCAACCAAATCTGGCGACTGAATCCGTTTGTAGTGGTTGTAGACCGCGACGGCCAACGTGATCTTGGCGAGAGTTTGGCCGATGATGTGCTCGTCTAGATATTCCTTGATGGTCTTCGGGCGCATGTCGCTGAGCGCAGTAACGGTCTGCTGCTCTTGGACACGGTCCTCATCAATGATCTCGCGACACAGTTGAACGCACTCATCACAGATGTGGACTTTGGGGCCCGCTATCAACTTGGCGACGTCTTTCGCTTCCTTGGCGCAAAACGAGCATCGTACCGGGCTTTCTGTATCAGTGTCCTTGGTCATCTTCTAAAGTATGCGTTCGCTTGTAGTTCGTTGCAACTGCATCGCGCAAAACTCTCGTTTAGCGCTCCATCCAACCGAGCAGCCGCTCCTGCAAAGGGGCTCGGCGCTCGCTATCGCGGTGAATCGAATCTTGCTCTCCCGGATCCACCGCTAGGTCGAATAGCTCATATCGTCTGCTACCCACGTTGTAGATGAGCTTCTCATCACCCGCAACCAGAGCGAGCAAGTGCTCATTGTAGTTCGAGTAAGGCAGCAGCTCGCTAAAAATATCCACCGGCGCCAGATCGTCCAGCTGGGAGAACAGCGGTCGACCCTCGAACGATTCCGGGATAGGCGCACCGATTAGCTCTAGCAGGGTGGGCCCTAAATCCAGAAGGCTAACTGGCACGGTGATCCGCCGTGGCTCGTGCTCGGGCATTTTGATCATCAAAGGCACTCGAATCACTTCGTCGTAGACGGTCTGGCCGTGGAAGTAGTGGCCATGTTCATTGAAGCCTTCGCCGTGGTCCGACGTCAGCACCACGATGGAGTCTTCCAGTAGCCCATTCTCTGACAACAGGTCCAAAGTGGCTCCGACATAGTCGTCCACAAAAGCGATCTCACTATCGTAGTTGTTGATGTGTCGCTGTCTTCCCCTTGGACCTCGCTCGTAGTCGACCTGGTCTGGATGCCACATCCAGCGGCTATGCGGCTCGAAGTAGTGGACAAAGAGACAGAAAGGGCTCTCCGAGGCCACCAAATTGGGGACGTGTTCCTCGAGGTTGGATAGTATTTCGGGCGCAACGATCGCAGTGTTGGTCTCACTAATGCTGGTAGACCCCCGGTTGTCCCACTCATCGAAGCCCTGGGCCATACCGCGCTCCGGCTCGAAATAGTAGTGGCTACTGACCCCCAGCGTGTAGTAGCCGAGCCCGTCGAGTTGCTCGAAGATGGTCTCGTTCGAGTCCCTCAGAACGGGATAGTTGCTGCGCGGCCGCTCGAAATCGATATGACTGGCGTACCGTGAGGTGAAAATCGACGGAATGGAACGGGGTGTATGAGGGGCCTGGGCATAGACCCGATCGAAGACAACACTCTCCGCCGCCAGTGCATCCATTCGAGGGCTCAGGTCCCGTTCATATCCAAAGAATCCCAGGTGATCGGGCCGAAGCGTATCCACCAAG
>CAZDBH010000363.1:0-8814 GCA_964503485.1 uncultured Bradymonadales bacterium
CTAAAAGCTAACGGCTGGAGTCCGGGGCGTTATACGCGACGGGCTCCTAGTCCTGATCGTCTATCGCGAGGCCACCGTGCTCTTCATTGAGGGTGAGTTGACCTCCGCCGTCTTCGCTCAAGGCCAAGCCGCCTGTTTCGATCCCGTCGAGCCGTAGCCTGATCATCTCGAGCGCCACTTCCGCCGCGGCCGCCAACTCGGTCTGTTGTCCGTTGGCGTAGGTTTTTACGACAGGCACTGCCTCGGGCCCACCGATTCGCTCTGCGACCCGCAGGAGTCGAACGCCGAGGTCCCCTTCTTCCCCATCTGTGAGCATTCGGAGGAGGAGCACCTCGGCCTGAGCTGGCGCCAGCAGGACGATTCCATCGAGCAGGGAGGCGAGGTCCCAAGGGTCCGGCATCTCTTGTGCCGCCGCCAGCAGGACATCGAGTGCGCTGTCGAGGCCGCTTTGCCCCAGCCCTAGCGCGATCGGTTCCACCAGCTCGCGGTTGCCGGGATGGAGCAGAATTCGACCGAGTGTGCCTCTAGGCTGGGTGGGGTTGGCGACGAACGCATCAAGTATCGCTGGAGCCAGCCGTTCTGGGGGTGCGACCTCCAACAAAGTGCCGCTGAGGGCAGCTTCCAAGAGTTGTTCGTAGCCGGTTGGTCCGGCCGTCAGTGCCGCCAAGCCAGCGACATGAGGCTCGGGGTCGTCAAGGTGCTCCGGAGCGAGATCGATCGCACGCTGCTGATCGGCGTAGTCGCTGAACAGCCGGATGAGAGCCTGCTTCTGGACACCAAGATGTGGGTCCTGTCGACTCAGTTCGATCAACTTGCCGCAATCCCCCAATTCCATCCGTTCGACGATCGTCTCGGCCCGCTCCAGCACCCCCTCCCACTCCTCGATCAGGCCCTTCTCAGTCGGCCGAAGCGCTAGCTGGAGAAAGGCCTTAACACCGTCGTGCGCGACGATGCCGCCTCTTCTCGCGAAGTCGTGCTTATCGCAAAAACTCATGATATCGCCGCGTAGGTCAGCATCGAGAGCAGCGAAGACCTGAGAAGGCATCCTCTCGTGTATGACTATCACGGCATCGAACTCTGGATCGCCGGTGGTCGCCGTGCCGTCGGTATTCTGGAATCGCTGAAAGCTAAACCGAGACCAGCGCTTGGCCTGCCGGCGCGGCTGCAGTTGGAGATGGGCAAACTCATCGTGCATGCTAAGCGAAAGCATGCGGCCCGACCTCGGCCCCCTCCAGGTCGTCGCCCGACTACTCTCGAAGACCACCTCGAGGCCGTGGCGCTCGGCGAACTGCCTACAGGTCGCGTGGGTTGGGTGGGACCGCCGAAGCTGAATCGCTTCAGCCTTGCGGCGCCGCTTGCGACGCTCAATAAGCCCCGCGGCCGCTAACATCAACAGGCACCCACCTGAAAGGATAACCACTCCGCTCAACTCAGACGCTCCCACCCGAGAAACTATCGAAAGACCACTCTAACAGGCGAGATCGCCAAGGGCTAACGCCAACGAATCTCGTTACAGGTTTCGCTTGACCATCAGCGTCTTGGGTGTTAAATAACACTCGTTATCTAACGGGTGTTACCAGGAACAGCATTGCCCCCACGAACCCGATACACAACGGAACGCATATTGGACGCTGCTCTGGCGTTGACCCAGTCGGACGGAATTGACGCTGTGACTGCGCGAAGCGTTGCGTCAGTGTTGGGATGCTCGACAGCACCGATATTCACTCAATTCGGCAGTATGGATGACCTGTACGAGCAGCTGATGGATCGCATCATCGCGCTATTCGTAGAGCTCGCAGGGAGCAGCGAACATGCCGATCCACTGGTGGCGGCCGGAGTCGGTTGGCTCCGATTTGCGAGCGATGAGCCCAGGTTGTACGAGGCAGTCTTCCTCAAACAGCACCCATGGCATGCCAAGTGGGGTCCGGTTCGCCGCCGGTTGGCCGAACGAATGGCCGACCACTTCCGCTACGGTCATCTCGATCGAGCGACTCGTTTTGCCCTAGTTGGCCGAGCCTCCATCGTGATGCATGGCCTGGGCGTTGAGATCTGGTCGGGCCGACTACCAAAGACCGATTTGACCAAGCTGATTGAAGAACTCGCGGTCCCCGTGGTTGAAGCTGCCATGTCGCAGGGATGGACCGCCGACCTACACACCTCGGACAGCGCCGAGGGACGAAATCCGTAATAACTCGAGGAACAGATGAGCAAACATATTCATGGTGGTTCGATGGTGGGTGAGGTGCTGGCCGAGCATGGGGTCTCGTGCCTCTACAATCTATGTGGGGGCCACATTTCGCCTATTCTTCAGGGCGCCAAGATGCACGGGCTGAAAGTGATCGACGTGCGCGACGAGGTCACCGCCGCCTTCGCTGCCGATGCCGCAAGCCGGATGACTGGCATCCCGGGCGTATGCGCTGTCACGGCTGGACCTGGCGTCACCAACACGATTACGGCGGTGAAGAACGCTCAGGAGGCGCAACAGCCGATTATTGTCATCGGTGGAGCGACAGCCACGATTCTGCGTGGGCGCGGTTCGCTGCAGGACATTGATCAACTGGCTCTCATGAAGCCGATTACGAAGTGGGCAGCTCGCTGCAACAAGGTGCTGGACCTGGCGCCGATGCTACGCAAAGCCTTCAAGGTGGCGGTCGACGGTGTTCCGGGTCCGGTTTTCATCGAAATGGCCGTTGACCTGCTCTATCCCAAAGAGATGATCGCCGACATGTTCGTGAAGGAGTCGGGCATCGACAAGATGACGGGAATTGCGGGGACAGCAGCTCGACTGGGCTTGCGCGGTTTTATGCACCGTCAGTTTCACATGCCTCATCTCGGAATGCCCCATATTCCAGAGGGGACAGTGCCTTCGCTCAGCGGAATCGTGAAAGGCGGGGTCAAGGCACAGCTCGACAAGGTTGCCGACGCGATCAGCGGCGCGAAGAAACCCGCCCTGATCATTGGCAACCAGGCCATGGTGAATATGACGCCCGCTCGGGCGGCGGAGTTGGCGGACGCGGTCCGCACCATCGGACTGCCGACGTTTTTGGGTGGGTCGTCACGCGGTTTGTTGGGTCGTCACAGCGACATCCAGTTTCGCCACAAGCGCACGGCGGCTCTGAAAGAGGCAGACGTCGTCTTAGTCGCCGGATTCCCGTTTGATTTCCGGCTCGGGTACGGGCTCAAAATCAACCGAAAGGCGACAGTAGTGAGCATCAACCTAGACGCCACAGCCCTCAGAAAGAACCGCAAGCCGACTATCGCGGTGCAGGCGCATCCGGGCCAGTTTCTGATCGACCTGGCAAG
Source organism: uncultured Bradymonadales bacterium (assembly GCA_964503485.1). GTDB lineage: Bacteria > Myxococcota_A > Bradymonadia > JAFGEP01 > JAFGEP01 > CAZDBH01. The sequence goes on from CAZDBH010000363.1 coordinate 3,304, forward strand.
CCGCTCGTCGCGGAACGGCCGATGGGGTGACTGGTTCGAGACGCTTCGGGAACGCGAAGTTGCGCGGGACGACGAAATCCAGTCAAAAGCCACCATGGACGGGCCGATGGTGGACCCCGTGTATCTCTTTCAACGTATCGAAGAACGCATCGCTGACGACAGCATCCTCATCGTTGACGGTGGCGACTTCGTCGCGACCGGGGCCTACATCGTGCGCCCCAGGGGGCCGCTATGTTGGCTCGATCCGGGAGTATTCGGCACGCTCGGGGTGGGCGGCGGCTTCGCGGTAGGTGCGGCCAGTGTCCGACCAGATGCTGAGGTCTGGCTCTTCTACGGCGACGGTTCCAGTGGATATAGCTTGGCCGAGTTCGACACCTACGTCCGCAGCGGTATGGCTCCGATCGCCGTGATCGGCACCGACGCGAGTTGGCAACAGATCGCCAGGGACCAGGTAAAGATTCTGGGTGACGCGGTGGGGACCGAACTGAGGCGAACGGACTACCATGTTGTTGCCGAAGGGTACGGTGGTAAAGGTATCCTCGTCACCAGTGCCGACCAGGTCATACCCGCCCTCGACGAGGCCAAAAAACTAGCCGCGGCCGGCACTCCGGTGTGCATCAACGTACACCTCGCCGGCAGCGATTTCCGCGAGGGGTCAATGTCTATCTGAGTCGCCAGACACTTGCAGGGGAGCGCTTGCATGGGCAGGCTAGTAATTTCTCATGGAGGAATTATGAAGAATGTGCTCCTACTGGCAGCTCTGTCGTGTCTGATCGGTGTCGTGTCATGCAAACGGGATGCAGCGCCTGAGAGCTCGAGCTCGGCAGAGCCCGAGTCCGAGGTAGAACCCACCGAGCCACCTGGCCCACAGTGGGCGGTACTCACACAACACCTGCGAACGAATGAGCTGGTCCTGAGAGACGCAACCACGGGTGAGGAAATCAGCACGATCGATTTGGACTGCAGAGGCATTCGAGCGCTGTGGGTCCTTCACGACAGCTCATTCCTAATCGCTTGCCCAGCAATCTACCGAGTGCAGTGGGACGGAACGAGCGAGCCGTTGGACCGGGTCGGAGCGCCCCGGGCAATAAGCGGTGACGGTCGTCTTTTGGTCACGAGGATGAGCATCTACGATATTGAGGCCGACCAACGCTACGACAACCCGGCGGGTGGACTGTTGGTGCCAAGTGGCGACGGTTTTGTGGTCACTGAAGGTTTCTACAGCGAGACCTTTGCGCTCGATCTCACCCAGCCCAGTCTTCTGCGGCGTCTATTTCAGCCGGAAAGCAACTTGAGCTATATCCCGGCGACTTCCGCGGACGCACCCTTGCTGGCGGACATGGGGCGTTCCCTGGTGGTCGTCGGAGAGGACGGCTCCGTGACCCGTCTTGGTAGTTCAACTCTCGGAATCCTGGACTGGCATGGCTTCGGACCGGACTACATCACCTACTCAAAGCGCAACCGATTCTGGGTACAGACCTATGAGGAGCGCGCCGAACCGACTGAGGTCGAACTGGCTTGGGCTGAGTACTCAACGTTACCGGAGGCGATCGATGTGGATGGTGGCCTGGGCATCGTCAAACTGGTTGACGACGATCTAACCCAGATGCGCTACGCAGCTTTCTCGATACCGTCTGGGGACCTCCTCGGCGAGTACACGTCCATTTACCGCATTACGCACCCGATCATCCCAGCCCAGCGCAGGTAGCTACTCGGGAGAGCTGGGCCGAACACCGAGTCGATCGCTACTACGGCCGCCGGGCCTCGCTGGGCGGTCCCGCGGAGTTTACCCATCCCAAAAAGCAGTTTTTCTAAAGAATTGACCTGTTTAGCCGATTTGACTGACTAGGCGCAAGCACACAGCACGGAGTAGCCAGATGGCGGAAGCGAGAGAGAGGTCACTCGATCATTCCAGCACGTATCGACTCGGCTGGCTCAAGACGATGTACATCATGACCACGGTCGGCGGCGGGGGATTTGGACTCGGCATCCTGTTGGCCCCCAGTTTCATGCGGGAGACATTTGTGTGGCCCGAGGGGGACCCTGTGGCCTTCGGGGTCACAGGGAGCGTTTACCTTGCGTTTGGCCTAATCGCACTACTCGGCGCGAAGCGGCCCCTTCAATTCGCACCCATACTGGCCTTGCAGTGTCTCTACAAGACGCTCTGGGTGCTAACCGTGTTCTTGCCTTTGTTGGTGCAGGGTGACTTCCCGACGTACGGTTACTTACACGTCAGTATCTTCCTGTTCTTCATCATCGGCGACTTGATCGCGCTGCCGTACGCCTATCTATTCGGCTCCCCACAGTCATCGGCTGCCCCGGCCGAACCGTAAACTCTTCACTCTGAGTCGTCGTTTCCCGATTGCTCAGACAGCCAGTCCAAGACTTGATCAATTGAGGCGGGATCGGTCTCACGGAGGCCTTCGAGCGCTTCGACGAGAAGCTCGAGTCGCTCGGAGTCGCGCTGGGTGCTTCCGTAGAACAGGACGCCAATAATGAGCGCTCGGTAGTCCGCATAGTTCAGGTCCAAGAGCCGCGTGACCTCGATCTCAATTGCAGCGACCTCTTGCTCGGAGCCGGCCTGAGAAAGGGCGTACATCACAGACATATCGGGGGCGTGCGGTCTCAGGTAGCGATAGCCGTGTTCGAAAGCGATGTTCCGGTTTGGGCCGTCGACCCGCAGATAGAGCAGTGAAGTTGGGTCCCAGTGAATCAGGGCCCATGCCGGGTCGGAGTCCAAGAAATTGAAGTTCCTGGGATCGGGCCGGTTGTGGGTGAGGACCCACTGCAAGTCGTAAAGTTCGACCCAGCGCGCAAAGACGTCGGGAAAGTGATCCGCCACAATACAGGTGCCGATGATCTCCTCTGAATAGACGGTGTCATACCGCCCATCGCAGATGACGTGCTTCTCAGGCCACAGATGCCACAGCATGTATCCGGCATAAGTGTAGGAGGTGAATCCTTCTCCTTCGATATCCAACTCGTCTATGAGGTTAACTCCAGCCTCGGGATACCAATTGTCGGCCAAGCCCGGATCAGGCATTTCGAAAACGTGGGTGCGCCAGCCGACGAGGAGCATGGCCCCAACCGCCAACAGCGGCACGGGGATGGTGGCCTTTGACCATCGAAGGGCCATGTTGCCAAAAGAACTAGCAATCGCGCTGGCGAGGGTGGGTGCGGTCGCGATTACCATGATTGGTAACATTCGCGGCGTTTTGAGTCCTGCGTAGAGGAAGACGCAGCAGACTCCCAGGTCCCAGAGTCCGACCGTCGTGCCAGGCGACTCGTCCCCCGACGAACGCAGTGTCTTAAAAAAGGCGACGGTCACAAAGAGCACCAGGAGGAGCATCCACAGGCAGGCTACTGGGAAGGCATCCCACAGCTCGGTCAGGGTCAGCCGCTGCCACTCCGAAACTAATCTGCCCATGGTCTCGCTCCCGCTCACCGCGAGAGCCTGTTTGAACAGGACAAAACCCGACGGATTGACGCAGACGAGGCCAGTCCCAATCACAGCTGCCAGCCCCATTTGCCCCGCGACTCGGGTGGGGTTCTGCGCCGTCGTTACCGGGCTCGCGAGCAGTGACCGTTGTCCCCAGCCGAGTTTTCGGAAGACCGCTCCGAGTAGCTCGTATCCCGCATATCCCCAGACGAGCACTAAGCCAGAGAGGACGCCGCGATGAAGATTCGCCCACAACCAGAGCGAGAGTGCGATGAAAAACAAGACTCGAACGCTGCCAGACTGCCGCCTTTTCTCTATCAATAGGACGACAAAGGGCAGCATCAGCATCGAGAAAATCTCGGGTCGCACAATGAGGCGAAAGGCCACCAGCGAAAGTGCGGCCGTCGCAACGAGAAGGGCGATCCAGTGTTCATTGGTTCTGCGCCTGACCGTCGCCAGGATCAGAAGACAGACGCCGAGGGTCGCGACTAACCGAAGTATGGCCAGGCCGGCACCGCCACCGAGGGAAAAGACGCCGTACAAGACGAGCTCGGATCCGAGGTCTTTATAGATCCAGGGATGGCCGGAGACTGTGATGCTGAAGATGTCATTGGGCAGGGTGCTTCCCGTCGCGATGGCTTGCTGAGCGGTCAGCATATGCCACCAAAGGTCCCAACTGCGGACGGCCCGCAGACCCAACAGAACCGCCATACCGATCAGTAGACCGAAAGCTATCCAGGTCGATATGCGGCCGTGCGGGTTGTCCGGGGTAGGGGAAACCATATTGCTGACACTGTCTGTCAAGCAGCGTTCCAGCGCAAGTTTGTCAACGAAGAGAGGTGGGGAGCCCGCAGTTAGGCGTTTGCAATAATCGCGTTGAGCGTCGCACTCGGGCGCATGGCCGCGGAGGCGAGCTGCGCGTCGGGTTGGTAGTAGCCCCCGATGTCCATCGATGGACCCTGTACCGACACCAACTCCTGAGTGATTTTCTCTTCGTTCTCGGTCATGGCAGCAGCGATCGGCTTGAAATGAGCTGCCAGGTCTGCGTCGTCGGTCTGCGCAGCCAGTGCTTGGGCCCAATACAGCGCGAGGTAGAAGTGGCTGCCCCGATTGTCGTGCTCGCCGCCTTTTCTGGAAGGTGGCTTATTGTTGAGAAGGTACTGCGAAGCGGCTTCGTCGAGTGTCTCGGAGAGCACCTTGGCCTTCGGATTGTCGTAGAGTTGACTGAGGTGATCAAGTGAGGCTGCTAGTGCCAAGAACTCACCGAGGGAGTCCCAGCGCAGATGATTCTCTGCCTCGAATTGCTGAACGTGTTTGGGTGCGGAACCGCCGGCACCCGTCTCGAACAGCCCGCCGCCAGCCATTAGGGGGACGATAGACAGCATCTTTGCGCTGGTGCCGACCTCGAGGATCGGGAACAGGTCTGTGAGATAGTCACGAAGCACGTTTCCGGTGACCGAGATCGTGTCGCGGCCGTCTCTAATGCGGTCGAGTGAATGTCGGGTGGCTTCTACTGGCGACATAATCAGAAGCTCGAGGCCGTCAATATCGTTTTCTGGCAGATAGGCTTTCACCTTCTTGATGAGCTGGGCGTCATGGGCGCGACCCGAGTCCAACCAGAAGATGGCCGGCGCGCCGGTAGCGCGAGCCCGCGAAACAGCCAGCTTCACCCAGTCCCGGATGGGGGCGTCTTTGACCTGGCAGGCTCGCCAGATATCGCCTTCGCCGACACTGTGCTCGATCAACGTCGTGCCGGCGGCATCGACGACTCGAACCGTTCCATCGGAGGGAATCTCGAAGGTCTTGTCGTGTGAGCCGTACTCTTCGGCCTTCTGAGCCATGAGGCCGACGTTCGACACGCTTCCCATTGTCTTGGGGTCGAATTGACCGTGGACCTGACACGAGTTGACGACTTCCTGGTAAACACCGGCGTAGCTGCTGTCGGGAATGACCGCCTTGCAGTCTTGAAGTTTGCCGTCGCCGTTCCACATGCAGCCAGAGTCACGAATCATCGGAGGCATGGATGCGTCGATGATGACATCGCTGGGTACATGGAGATTTGTGATGCCCTT
>CAZDBH010000364.1:0-8788 GCA_964503485.1 uncultured Bradymonadales bacterium
ATGGACTCGGGTCAGAGCGACAACCAGCTGGTTGCTCGATTGGCTGATCAAGGGGCGGAGACGCGATTCATCGCTGGGCGTACAGGCATCGGTGAAGAGCAGCGAAGCGGCCTGCAGCATTCCAAATTCATGTTGGTGGATGGCGTTGTGCTGGTGAACGGAAGCAACAATTGGTCGTCTACTGGAACGACGTTCAACGACGAAAACACGATCATACTCCGGGCTGAATCCGACGACGCCTTTCTTCAGGCCTTCGTCTGCTACTTCGAAAGAATGTGGGAAAGTCAGTTCGATACGGCGGCCGAATGCAGCACCGATGACATTCAATTCAGCCCGAGTGGCGGAACCTATCGTTTGATTCGCGACGCTATTCGAGGGTCGGAAGAAACGGTCGACGTCCTGATGCATCATCTCGTTTACAACCGCCTGCCGCGCGACTTGGCTCAGGCGGCGGAACGGGGGGTCCGGGTCAGGGTCGTTGTGAATCTCGCAGACCGAGACGAACACACCGGTCGCTACTGGGACCGGCTCGTCGCGGCGGGTGGCGAGATCCGGTACAAACAGACCAATACCGACCTCTACCAAATCATGCATGACAAGCTGGTGATTATCGACGGACGGATACTGGTGAATGGTTCCGGCAACTGGTCTGGTAGCGCCTTCTTCAACAACTACGAGAACTTCATTCGCTATACCGAACCAAGTGTTGTGCGACCCTTCGTGTCGCTCTACCGCCGTTTGTGGGATTGGTCTCTTTCAGCTGAGTCGGTCGATGGGCAGGTTTCGGCGGCTCGCCAGCACTTCGCCGAGACCCGAGTGTTCTTCGGCAACCTCCACGCACACTACGAGTTGGCGGCCGGCGAGGACCGCTGGGACGACGGGAATATGCAGCGCGCCGACCAAGACGGCGTTCGCCAGGACATCGACTTCGGTGGTGGAGACCCAGCCGAGTACGCTTATGATTATGCTCGAGACCAGGGGCTCTTGGACTTCCTGGTGCTCTCGCCCCACTGCTCTGACGACAACCCGGCCGATCCGGCGGATCAGCCCAACATGCCCAGCTCTGCCTTCGAAGGACTTCGAGATACGGCCGAGCAGTTTTCACAACGGTCTGGCGGCTCATTCCTCGCCCTTGCCGGCGTCGAATGGAGCACAAATTCGGCCGGTAATCATATCAACGTCTTCGGCGTCGACGAGGCGGTGAAGGTCGAGCGGGGCGCCTTCGGGACCCTCTACGACGAGTATCTACCCGCCCGGGCTGCGCTTGGCGAAACCCCGTTCGTACAGTTCAATCATCCTCGGACGTTTCCGCGCGATCCAGAGTCTCGACGCGGGAAGTTCGACCAGTTTTTCGAGGCCCCAATAAGCGAGATGGAGCGAAGCGGCGACCGAAACCAGCTCTTCAACGACTACGGGTTAGACGATTATGCGCCGCTGTCTGAAGTGAGAGCCGAGTGGATAGAGCAAGGGCTAATGGCCGACGAGGCAATTGTCGAGGAGACGTTGGCCAACCTTGAACTCGCGGCGCGACCCTACGCTCGTCTCATGGAGGTAACGGTCGGTCGTGGCACAGAGATCGACCACGAGGAGCATCAGAACCCGAGCCTCGTTCAGGACGCCGAAAGTGGCGAATGGGGCCGATATGTAAAGGTACACACCGATTGGGACTACTATTTGCTGCACGGTTTCAGGCTGGCCCCTGCGGCCAACCATGACAATCACTATGCAAACTGGGGTACGGGTCACAGCACCCGGACGGCTGTGATTACAGACGAACTAACCGAGTCTGCTCTCATGGCAGCCATCGACCAACGGGCAGTGTACGCGACAGAAGACGAGAACCTCGAGGTTCGATTCTATGCAGCGGATCGCATCCCTGCTGGTGGCAGCCACTCGACGCTGTCTTCGTCGGTGACGCTGTCGTTGTACGTCGACGACCCCGATTATGACGGTGTGGTGGGTGGCGTGATCTACGGTGCCCGCGTCGGTGATGAACACGTCCTTCCAGTCATGCAATTCTCGGCGAGTAATGGTGAGTGGCAGGACTTTGAGGTGTCACTCACCGAACCCGGCGAGTGGTTCTTTTATGTCGAGGTGAACGAAGCGGAAGCAAATCGCTTCGCTTGGTCGGCGCCAATCTGGGTCAACCGATTGCAGTGAGCGCCTCGAGTTTTTCTGCCCAACCTGGGAGTTAGTGGTTTGCGTTGGTTTGTTACTGGAGCTACGGGATTCATCGGCCGCCATCTCTGCGAGCAGTTGGCCGAGCGGGGCGATATCGTCCACGCTTTGGTCAGGACTTCATCAAAGGGGGCGCCTTTGAGCGAGGCTGGCTGCAAGTTGGTTGCCGGCGATCTGAGTGTCTTTTCCGACCCGAAGTTCGAGCTTCCTGAGGTCGATCATATCGTTCATCTCGCCGGGGTAGTCACAGCAGACAAGCCGGAGGAGTACGACGCCATCAATCGGGTTGCAGTGGAGGACCTGGTTGCTTGCGTCGAGCGTCAGACGTGGTCTCCAAAGCGCTTTCTATTCGCATCCTCCTTGGCGGCGGGCGGCCCCTCCCCGGCGAACGGGAGGCCATTGACCGAGGACGACGCGCCGGCGCCGATCGATCTATATGGCGAAGCCAAGGCGGCCGCTGAAAAAGTGGTCGCAGCGGCGTCATTTCCCACCACGACGTTTCGGCCTCCGATTGTGATTGGCTCGCGCGATCCGGCGATGCTCACCTTGTTCAAGGCGGCCGCGAAGGGGGTCGGTTTCGGCGTGCTTGGGCACAAGCAAGCCATCAGCTGGATATTCATCGATGATTTGGTCGACGCGGTGTTGGTGATGGCGGAGGCCGATGACACGTCCCATCATACCTACTACCTCTCGGGCCCGGCTCACGCGACGACGGACGAGTTGTGGTTGGCGCTCGAGTCAGCGGTCGAACGACGTGTCAGAGTGGTCCGCATCCCGCGCTCGCTGTTCTGGCTCACCTCTCGTTTGGCGATCGGCTCAGCTCGCATCTTTGGTTTTCGCAACCAGCTCGATGACAAACAGTATCGTCAAATCACGGCGCCAGCCTTTCTTTGTTCGAGTGAACTGTTGCAGCAAGAGACGAATTGGGAGCCCAAGGTAGGTCTTGTTCGTGCGGTCGCTCAGACCTACCGGGGTTACCGAGAAGACGGTTGGTTGTAGACAACTCGGGGAAGGCCAACTCTAGCCGTGTCGATCGCACCCCATTGGGGAGTCCCAATGGGGTACGTCAGCCGACGAACGAACAATCCGAAGACGGCGAGAGCATCTATTCGTCGCAGAATCGAGTATTCTCGTCACCAATTTCGATCGTCACCGGCGCAACCACTTCGAGAGTTGGGTTGATGTCGCCGCACGTTCGATGAAGCAAGTTGAAACCGTCGACCAAGCTCTCCGGGTTGTCGATTTGGTACTCATAGGCCAAGAAATCTCGTGCTGTCGCGTTGAGGCCTTCGACCCAAACAAGCTCGTAAGGCATGCTGCCTGCCCCAGTCGGTTCGTAGTCATCGAACGTCGGAAGCCCTGGCTCTAGATCACTGTCATGAGTGACCTGCAGTTCGGCGAACGAAAAGAGCCCTTCCATGTTCTCGAATGGTCCGACGACTTCCCCTAGCTGGGGGTCGTAACTGGCCCTGGTGTGGATTGTTGCCAGCTCGTTGGGGTTCTCAGGCCTTTCGTCGAATTGGACAACAAAGGGCTCACCAGATTGGGCGGCGCTATCGAGTGGAACCTGCGGGTTGAAGTACTCGGGCTCCCGGTGTGGAAACCACATCGCCACGAGGTACAGAGTTCGCTCCGCTTCTGCCAATTCGTCGACGACGAATTCGAGTTCAAACTCGTATTCACCATCCTCCGCCTCTCCTGAGACATCTTCTTCTGATGAGCCATCCTCCTCTGAGTAGTAGTCTTCTGGATAGTAGTTGTCGGGCATTTCGCCAGCGTCAGCGTCATCGCTTGGCGACTCGGGTTCGCTGGCCAGTGCAGCCTCACTCGACAGCGGTACGCCAAATCCGGCGGGCTCTCCACAGGCAATCAAAACGGATGTCGTAAGGAGTGCGGTTGCGATAGTTGATTTTGTAAACATGTCATCACCTCTTCTATTCCCAGGCACTATTCAGCCTAACGTCGGATAATGAAGCGCGGAACTAAAGCTTTCTAACCATTCCTTAAGGATGCGGATTGCCGGACGGCACCGCGTTCACTCGGTTGGAAGTATGTTCTTCGGTCAGCAGTAGCCGTCGACGTGTTTCAACGTTAGAATGCAGCTATTCCGAGGTTGATATCCACAACCATCGGACTGGGGAGGCAGCATGAGTTGGGTCGAATCACAGGTGCACAGCGTTCAGCAGGCTGCGAAGTCGATCGTAGACAAAGCCAAACCCCGATCGGCCCAGAGCGCGGTTCGGTTGCTACTGGGCCTCATGGCGGTCACCTTCAACAGCCGGCCGAGCCTACGTCGATACCTTCGCTCAGATGACGGTTGGCTCAATTTCTCGGTAGGCTTTCGCACCGAGGACGATGCGGTTCGGGCGTCGATTAGGTTCTGCGACGGGCGCGTAAGCACGTCCGCTACGATTGACGAGGCCACCGAGACACAGCTGGTCTTCTCTTCCACCGACGCCATTTGGCACATGTTGCGGGTTACACCCAACGAAGTGCTGAACATGCTCATGCACAACAGGCTTCGCACGGTGGGCAATTTCTCGCTCCTTTGCCTCTTCAACTTCTATCTTTCTCTCGTTTTGGGTGGTGTACACCGGCGGATGGAGCGCCGACGCCAGGCCAAGCTACGACTTAGCGCTGGAACCGACCCCGGCCACTCGAACGGCTCGACCAGGCCAACCCCACGGGCGAACCTGGTGGGTAGTGCAGACGATGTCGGGGTGACCTGCCTCGAGGACCCCTATCTTTCGACGTACTCGTTGGCCAACTTTCCTCGCTTGGCGGCCTTTCTCGACGACCACTTCACGATCCGGCCGGAAGTCTGCCCGGAGCGGCCAGTTCTACTGACAAGGTGGTTCAGGAAACACGGATTCGAGGTTCAAAACAGCGGCAAAGCTTGGGTGCCAGCCCTGCGGCAAGGACACGCCCTCAAGCACTTGCTCGAGAACAAACGGCCACTGATTCGCGAGGGCGACCTCCTGGCAGGAACAACCACATCGAAGGATGTCGGGGTTCTGCTCTTTCCGGACGGAATCGGTACGATGCTGTGGAGTGAGTTAAACTCAGTCGAACGTCGCGAACTGAACCCATACGACGTTGACGAAGACACAATCGAAGCGTTGCATCGCGAGGTGTTTCCCTATTGGGTGCATCGAAACTTTCGAGAGATGGTTCGCGAACGCCACGATAATCCCCTGGGCCAGCAGCTCGACGAGCGCTTTGCCGTCTACTTTGTCTGGAAGACGGTTGGAGTGTCGCACACGATTCCCGACTTCCCCTTGCTGTTGACCCACGGTACCGATGGGATCAAAGCGCAGATCGCTGAAAACCTGTCGATGGCTGACGAGGCCCAGTCTGCCCAGTTGAACGCGATGACACTGTGCCTCGAGGGCCTCGAGACGTACGCCGCCAACCTCGCCGAAACCGCGCGTCTGCGGAGCACCGGTGAGACGGATTCGAAGCGACGTGCGGAGCTGGAACGCTTGGCCGAGATCTGCAAGCAGGTACCTCGCAAACCCGCCGAGACTCTCGATGAGGCCGTTAACGTCATTTGGCTCGGGTGGGTGGCACTTCACCTCGAGAACAGCAACACGGGACTCTCACTGGGCCGCCTTGACCAGATGCTTCAACCGTACTTCGAGGCCGACTTCAGAAAACTCTCGTCGGACAGGGAAAGAGCGCGCTACGTCGAGTACGCCATCGAGCTGATTGGGTGCCTATTTCTTCGTTGCACAGACCATCTGCCATTGGTACCCGACATCGGCAACTACTTGTTTGGCGGCGCCTCATCGGACCAAGCCATCACACTGGGCGGTATCACCCCTGAGGGCGAGGATGCGGTCAACGATATGACCTACGTCTTTCTGAAGGTCACCGAGATGCTGGCACTACGCGACCCGAACGTGAATGCGCGCTTCCATCCCGAAGAGAACTCGGCGACCTATCTGAAACGACTGTGCGAGGTCAATCTAATCACGGCAGCTACGCCCTCGTTGCACAACGATCTCGCGATCGAGGCGGCCCTCGAACCTTATGATTACCCCAAACATGAGTTGAACGACTGGTCAGCGACTGGGTGTGTCGAACCCACCATCAGCGGCCGCCATATGGGGCACACCGGCTCGATTCTGCTGAGTATGGTCGCCGCTCTCGAGATGGCCCTCAATGACGGCGAACACCCGCTCATGCGATGGCGGGTGGGACCGAGGACGGGTGAAGAGTTCGAGAGCTTCGAGGCGGTCTTCGGTGCCTTTTCAGCCCAACTGGAGTTCCTGATCGAGCAAGCGGCTGACTACAATTACAAACTTGGCGAGGTTCATTCTGAGATCCGCCCAACCCCATTGCTGTCGTCCCTGATCGAAGGGTGCACCCTAGCCGGGAAAGACGCGACCGATGGCGGGGCAAAACACAACACATCGGGGGTAGCGCTGATCGGCCTGGCCGACGTCACAGACTCGCTATTGGTCATCAAACGGCTCGTTTTCGACGAAAACCGCATTCCGATGACGGACCTTTTGGACGCGGTGCGATGCAACTTTGAGGGGTACGACGTATTGCATGCACAGGTTCGGAAGCGAGTCGCGTGCTTTGGATCCGGCGACCCGGACGCCCTCGAGATGGCAAATCGAGTAGCGAAACTGGCCCGGGACCTGCTCGCAGAGCGCCGCAGTTACCGAGGCGGCCCCTACACTGCCGGTTTCTGGAGTATGTCGAATCACGTCGCCTTCGGAACGCTGGCGGGCGCCCTACCCTCGGGGCGCCTGGCGGGTAAAGCGTTCACCCCGGGGCTCACGCCCCAACCTGCGGCATCCGAGAGTCTGCTCGATAACATCCGCGACGTCGCCCAGCTGGACCCGACCTCGATGGCGAACAACATGGCGTTCAACGTCAAGGTCGTTCCCTCTAGCTCCGATACAACGCAGGAAGTGGTCGATCATATGGCCGCCTATGTCGGCTCATACTTCGAACTGGGCGGCATGCAGATGCAGATGAACGTCGTGACATCGGACATGTTGCGCGACGCCATGGCCAACCCGGAGGCCTATAGAAACCTGCTCGTGAGAATCTCGGGCTACAACGCCTACTTCGTGACCTTGAACCGCGACATGCAACTCGAGCTGATCGAACGTGCGGAGTTCGGAATCTAATGACTGCCAGCCCGCTGATTTTGTCGATCAAAGGCAACTCTCTGGATGACGGACCCGGCATCAGGAGCGTCGTCTTCTTCAAAGGTTGTCCGCTGCGCTGCGCGTGGTGCCACAACCCCGAGTCAGCTTCGCCAAGCGCCGAATTGGGCTTCGAGGAGGGCGAGTGTATCCGGTGCGACGAGTGCTTCGAGGTCTGCCCTGAGGGCGCTTTGAACTATGCGACCGACGGCCTGATCGACCGCACCAACTGCACTCTCTGCTTTGACTGCGTCGAAGCGTGCCCGGCGGCGGCCTTTGAGCAAGTCGGCACCCTGATGTCGGTCGAGGAAGTCGTCGAACGGGTTCACAAGGACCGCGTCTTTTTCGACCGTTCAGGTGGGGGAGTGACTCTCTCGGGAGGAGAACCCACCCTGTTCTTGGACTACGCCTCTCGCTTGGCGAAACGATTTGGCGAACTCGGCATACATGTCCTGCTAGAGACCTGCGGCCACTTTGACATCGATCGTTTCGAGTCGTTGCTCTATCCTCACCTCGACCTCATCTACTTCGACCTGAAGGTGTTCGACGACACTCGGCATCGCGATGCGTGCGGTCGAGGAAACCGGATAATTTTCGAGAACTTCGCCAGGCTCTATGAGCGGGCACACACGGGTGGCGTGCCTGTTTTGCCCAGGATACCGTTGGTCCCTGGTTTCACGAGTTATTCCGAAAACTTACAACCGATCGCCGAGTTCCTGGCGTCACTCGGCGCCAGCACAGTGGCCTTGATGCCCTACAACCCCATGTGGCGGGTCAAGTTGGACAAACTGGGCAGACAGGACATCGCTGAGACGGGCCCTACCCAAAAGGCGCTCATGAGCGAAGCAAGTATTGCCCAGTGCAGGGCGGTTTTTGCCGAGTTCACCATTGTGGGGACCGGCGCCATACCCAGCTGAGAGCGCGCAGTTTTGGATTCGCTCATACCGGAGTATACTCCGTCGTATGCGAAAACGAGCCAATGTCACAGCCATTTCCACGGCTTGCCTCATGCTCTGGTCGGTGGGCTGCAACGCTCGCACTCGAGAGATTGGCAGGTTCTTTCGGAACGTGCTGCTCGTCGGGTCGGTGGTCATGACACTCTTGGGACTGTTGGCCCTCTACAGCGCGATTCGGAATCGTCCGAGCCGAGCTCCGGGCAGAGAGCTATCCTGCGCCCTTTCCAGTGTTGGCGCTGCGTTCGTGCTCTGCCTGCCCAGTTTCTTCATGGTCGACCTGGGCTTGATGGACGCCGAGGGGGGGACCAGTGTCTGGCTGATCGTCTTCGACATCGCAGCGGGCTGCTTTCTATTGTTCATCGTCTTCATGGTCGTCTGGAGCCTTGTCGCCTGGGTGCGCCGGCTGACGGGGTCCAACTCCCCGCCAGGGCCATAGCCCACTAGGAGCCTGTCGCGCATAGCGCTCCAGGCTCCGCCATTGGCTTTTAG
>CAZDBH010000365.1:0-8765 GCA_964503485.1 uncultured Bradymonadales bacterium
GATTGTCTCACTGTGGCCCACGAGTGCGTATCCCTTTCCCCTTCTCCCTTTCCCCTTCTCCCTTTCCCCTGTCCGTCCCTTTCCCTGTTCGTCCCTTTCCCCTTTCCCTTTCGCCTCCTCCTTTCCCTTTCCCTTTCCCTTTCTCCTTTCCCTTTCCCCTTTCCCCTTTCCCTTGTAGTTTCTAGCGCCATGAGAATCACATTATCAAGCAGTATACTCGCCCTCTGGTTGTGTCTGTTGGCCGCGCAGAGTTTGGCGCAGGACGAACCAGCCGTTGAGCCAACCACGCAGGAAACCGAGACGGACGAGCCTGTAACGGAAGAAGCCGAGCCGGTTGAGCCGCAGGCTTCCAATTGTCCGATCGATGCTAGCGGATTCAGTTGGCCCCCAAACCACTTCGATGGAGCGGGTACGACGTTCCCAACCCGGGTGGCTTTTGCTTCGATCGACTTCGAGAACAACCGAGTCGTTATTCAGAACGCGACGGAAACCCCGATCAGTTTTGCCGCCGATGGTGGCTGGTCAATGGCGAACGGCACCCGCACGGAAGATTTGCCGGCGGATTTCACGCTCGCCGGAAACGCCCGAGTGACCCTTCATCTCACAGAAACGGGCACTGATGACGCCGAGCACATCTATCTCCATCTCGGGGGTGGGTCGGCTAGGTTCAACGCTGAGCGAGGTGAGTTTGCCGTGTTTTCAGCGCCCAAGCCGAGTGGACCATTCAACAATCCCGCCGAAATCGAGGCCTTCGTGCGCTGGGGAGGACCTCCCCGCGGCACAACCGATTCCTACTCCGCGACCGCTGAGGCCTCCGGTCTTTGGACGACCGGCACCTTCGTGGCGACCGATGCGGTAGCCGCCGGTCTCATCGCGACCGGCAGTATCATCTACGACTGGGATTGGACGTTAGCTCCGGCTGAGTGCTTCTAGGCCTCCCCACGCTCCCAGTTTGGGCCTTCTCATCAACAACTAGATTGCTGGCAACTCCAGTTCGAAGGGCGCTGAGACTGTGCCGGTTGCGTCTTCAATCCGTACTTCCACGGTATCTGGCAGCGGTAGGTTCGCAAGACAGCGCGACAAGCTCACTTGAAACTCACCACCGTCGATGCCGCGGATGTGTGAGACGTCGCGCCAGAATTCGCCAGAGAGGTGGAGAAGGGCGGGCGGAGCGTCGGACTGGCCTCGTACGGTGAGCCCCAGAAGATTGCGATTGAGGGCACCGGCGCATTCGGGATTGCTCCCGTCCAGCTCCCGCGAGTCGACAACAGCCGTGTCGATGACGACCGGCCCAGCTTCCAGGGTCTGACAGGTGAATACTGTGTCCGCTTCCAGACATACGAGCGGTTGTGCACAGGTCGAACTATCCCCGGCGGGACACCTGTCACCCGCTTGACCGAGCGGGTGAACCACACCCCAGGTATGGTCTCCTGGGCGGCCATGGACATTGATTAGCGAGGCCCCGATGTTCTCTAGGTCCGCCTCAAACGACTGGAAGAACTCCGTCGTAGTGAAGCGCCAGTTCCGGTCGTATTCGAGCGGGTTGAGGGTATGAATGTTGTCGGTCGAACGCCAAAGCAATGAAGTGGCTCGATCCACATCACGGCCTTCGATTTCCAGGTGATAGATGTTCGGATCGCGCGTGGCCCAACCCTCGAGTCGTTCGAGAACCGGTGGGCGCAAACCCCCGCTGCAGACCCCGTTGGTGCAAAGTTGCCCGTCCGGACACAAGTTGATCGCGCGATCGCACGGTGCCTCACTGGATTCTGAGGCCCTCGTCACGAAAAGGGAGTACTGCTCCGTTTCGTCCGGATCGAGTTGAACGACAACAGACTCAGACTCGGCGAGCTCGATCACTGCCACCCCGCCGTCTCCCCCCGGCGAGGCGCAAACGATAACCTCGCCATCACAGCGATCCAGGATCGACATCAACGGTGTGAAGTGATCTGGCTGGCGAGGTGCCGAAAAGACGTAGCTGCCAGCTCGCGGCGCTGTGAACGAGTAAAGGACCGAGTCTGTCCGGGCTCCTTCCACACAGCTCCGGCCGTACTGGCTGGCGTTTGCGAATGTTCCGGATGCCAACCAACTGTCTGGGAAGGTGGGGTGTGGGTTGTCTAACAGATTGAACGCCGGACAAGGCGAGCGGCAAAGCCCGTCCAAACAACTCAGACCGTCTGCGCAGGGTGCCACCACACTCGAGCAGCTTTCTCCGAGCTCCGCTTCGGCTGACGCGGCCACGAGAAGGTCGTATGGTTGGCCGAAGGAACTCGACGAGGGCTTCACTGAGAGGAGGACCTCTTCATCGCGCTCTAGCGTGCGTTCGAGGATCCGGCCACCCAGCTCGGGCCGTGAGAAGAGGCACATCGAGTCGATCGGGTCCGAGTCGCAGTTTTCGTGCAAAGAGAACAAGACAGAGCCCTCAGTCGCCACTGAAAAACTGTACTCTCCAGCCGCTGGTGCCCGGAAGCGGTAGCCGAGTCGCGCGTTGTCGTCCAACCGGCAGCTCGTCGTCGTGGCAGCCGCCGCTTGTACAGGCAAAACACTCTGGTGCCCCCAGCGGCCCTCTGCAACCGGCATTCGGTTGAGATCGAACGTCTCACACTCAGGCTGGCAGAGTCCGTCGACGCAGACCAGACCTTCGGCACAATAGGGCGAGTCAGTGTCGCATGGCTCGTTTCGTCCCGACTCCGAGATCAGCCTCGCTCGAAGCGTGAAATGGGTCGCGCTGGACACCTCCCGGAACCCGTCGACGACAACGGTGATGGTCTCGTCGGCCACCATTTCGTGCAGGATGGTCCCAGCGTACTGTTCGTGATGCAGCCCGTTTCGGTAGGCGCAAGCCAGGAGTTCCGGACTGTCCTGACAGCCGCTCACCAAGTAGAGGTTCAGACCTCCGTCCGTCCCAGGTCGGTCCGTCGAGAACTCGAAAAGCCCATCTTGGGGCGCTGTGAACTGATAAGTCACCTCCTGGGCAAGTTGGCTGTCGCCGAATCCGCGGCAATAATCGGCCACCGACAGATTTCCCCCCTGAAGGCCGAGGGGATCCTCGATCGTACCTGAATCTTCGAAGACGCCGGGCTCTGTCTCGAAGTTGTTCAGAACTCTCGAGGCGCAAGCTGGTTGGCAGCTTCCCTGGTCGCAGAGTAGGCCCGCTCCGCAAAGCCGAGTGATGCGGTCACAGGCCTCATCCAGGCCCGCTTCTCGAATGAGTCCGCCAACAAGCTCGAAGTCGGTACCGCGCGTCGTGTTCTGCTGAACGCCCAAGACCACGCCAGAACCCTCGTCGAGCTCTGCTTCCAGGACGTCGATGAAGCGGTTGGTCGCGGAACCACAGGCGACAATCTCCGCTTCATCGCCGCAGACGTCGGTCATGAAGATTGCGGCGTTTGACGCGATGAACCGATAGAAGCCGGTCTCTGGTGCTTGAAACGAATAGGTGAGCCCCTGGCCAGAATGCGTTCCACAGAGCCTCATCATCCGCCGCGAGTTGGGAGCGAGGATTCTGTTGTCTCGGTAAACACTCTCCCCAACCTCAAAATCAGCCAGGTCCAGGCTGTTACAGCCAGGTCGGCAGCTCTCGTCTAGACACACATCGAACTCCGCCTCGCAACCCGCCACCACCCCGTCGCAGAAACCGCCTGTTTCAGCATCCTGGAACAAGCCGACGTTGAGTACAAACGGCCGCCCAGCCGCCCATTCGGAACGTTCCGCAACCCCGACGATGATGGTCTGTTCGGCCTCCAGGTCCAACTCCATTTCGCCGCCCCGTCGAATCGCTCTACAGGCAATCGTGTCTGGGCTATCGCAGGCTTCACGAAGCATCAGCCAGGTGGAGTAGTCGTCATTGAGTGAGTCCTCTAACCCGAATCGATACGATCCCGTTTGAGGCGCGGTAAACGACATCTCGACCAGCGAAGGAACCGAGTACCCCTCCGCGGGGCAACCGATCGGGGACAGCGGCAGCTCAATCGGCATCTCTTGGTTTGTCGGGGCCGAGGCCCGTACTTGGAACCGGTTGTGACCGATCGAGTAGTCGTTGATCGATAGACCACCGCAGGTCTCGATGCAGCTGCTTTGAAAGCACAGTTTGTCATCAGCGCAAACTTCGGTCGTCGCGTCACAGTAGGCGCCCTCGTCGGCAACGTTGACGCCCATGATTTCGAGCCGGAAGGCGGCGCTCTCGAGGTTGGGGTAATCGCCATCAACAACGAGTGCAATCGATTGGCCAACGTCAAGCTCGACACGAAGTTCCGCACCATGGTCAACGCGAGGACCGCCCTTGGCACACGCCAGGACTTCTGCCGAGTCGGCACACTCGTCCATTGCATACAGGACGGTTGTGGCGACGGTCTCTTCGAAATCAGTCGTGAACAGGTAGGTTCCGGCGCTGGGCGCGGTGAAATCGTAAACCACCTCAGGAGCGTCGGCAGTGACGTCACACTCTACTGGCGGGTCGAAGAAGCTGTCCCGGTGTCCCCAGGTGTTGGGAAGCGAAGCGACCTCGCCGAAGCGTCCCTCTCCTAGTGGGAGGTCATTAAGCGAGCGTCCGGCGCATACCGGGCTGCAGGCTCCAGCCTGGCAGACAAGTTCGGGCTCACACCGGTCGAGTTCGAAAGCGCAGGTCTCCCCCGCCGCTTGAATTGCGCGGACGACCACCAGCTCAAAGTCCTTTCCATTCGCGAAGGCATTCTGCCCGTCTACCCGCAGAAGAACCGGTCGCAGCGCCTCGAGTTCTAAGTTCAGGGTATTCCGACCCGAGACGCACTGAAGTTCGTCCAGTGCGTTGAAACAGCCTTCGTGCCTGGTCAGCGTGAAACTGCTCAATTCCTCCAACCCTGATCTGAGATAGGCGACGTAGTTCCCGCTCGTCGGGGGTACGAATTGAAAGAACATCTCGCCTGCCCCGGAGGAGCGAGGACACCCGTCGCCGCCGTTGAAATTGCCCGTTGCTTCCTCCCGAACGCCAGGTAGGCGGCCGAAGGCGCTCCATGCGTTGGGTTCCCCGGGCCAGGGTTCGAGCTCGTGGCCGTTGGCGGCTCGGCAGGCTACCGCTAGCACCGGCACGCCCTCGAGCGCGGTGGTCCAGAACTGGGCGGCCAGAAGCAGCGGATACAGATTTCTGTACAACGTCGCATGCCCCTGCTGGGCATCAAGAAATCCAGCCAGCGTCAACAACCCTTCGTCTGACGCAGCGACATTGCCGTGAACTGGGATTGGTTCGGCCTCGAGTCTGGGCAGTCCTGGGATGGCGTAATCCCACCCCTGCGGTTCGATGGGAGGAACGTTTCCCGCCCTCATAAGTGCTTCGATGGTGCCAGCCGGTACCGCCTGGTCGAGCAGCCCGTTGGTGAGGAAGACGTTCGATCCGGAGGGAGCCTCGGGCCAGCCGCGCCACCGGCCGGCGTAGTTCACGGGGTCGGTCACGTCCGCCAACATCTGGGCAATGGACACGATGGGATGAAATCTGTCGAGCGGTCTCGACTCCCCGATCAAGCTTCGAACGGTCTGGTTGATGTCGAGCGGATCCGTGCGCTCGACGATGGTGGTCGATAGGTATCCGCCCACGCCGTTCAGCACGTAGGCCGAGAACGCACTTTCCACGCCGGCCAGGATGGCACCGACCAACGCCCCCTGGGAGTGTCCCCCGTAGAGCATGGTGTCAGTGTTCAACTCGAGGTCGTCGACGCCGAGACTCTCCTGCAGCAAGCGCGCAAAATAGGTGGTATCTGCCGCCTGTTGGCGGAAGTTGCTGCGTGCGGCTTCGGGGTTGAAGACGTTGAACGCCAGTGTCGCGACTTCTTCGCCGGTGCCGCGGGAGCCGTGAAAGGGCGGCTCGAACGAGGCGATGGCGAAACCCAGCTTGAATAGGTGCTTGCCCACCTCGGAGGGCATAACCCCTCGCAAGGTCGTTCCGGTTCCGCCGATCCACAGAAGTACCGGTGGATTTACCGCATCCGGCGGCCGAGCGATCATGAAGCCGACCGACTCCCAGCGCTGGACAATCGGTTGCCCACCGTCGTCAAACTCAATCGCTCCGCCTTCGGTGGCATAGGGAGGCTCGCCGCGCTGGAAACCTGGAGTTTGGTAGGTGCCCGAGGTCACCAGCCAGTTTCCCTCGAGTTCGGTCGACATCTCATCGACCGTCGGGACGTCCATTTCGCCAATCATGGCTTGAATGGCGTCCAGTTCGCCCCAGATGTCCTGGGTGGTGAACGCCGTTGCGATTGCAATACGGTCGGCGGGCTGCCCAGCCTCATCGAGACAGGACCAAAGCGGGTCGAAGACGTCGTTCTCAGAGGCTTCGTCGAACGCCGAAGGGCGCTCCGTCGACAATCCATCCTCGCGCCCAAACCAATCGTAGATTACGACCGCGTAGCGACCGTTGGGCTCGAGGACAACGCCAGGCACTGGCGAGACCATCAGCGTGTTCTCCGGAACGAACTGATCGCCCTCGTGATCCAGCTTGATTTCGATAGGAATCGAGGTGGCGCAGCTACCATCGATCGCCAACAGCTGAATAGGTGACAGCGGGGTGATCGACTCGGCCACTGACGGCACTGACCTCTCGCTGGGAAGCCGGTCAAAGTTCACGTAGATGACTGGATTTGTTGAGAAACCAATGATCTGCGCGCTTGCGGTGGACACGTAGTTTCCAACCGTTTCGTTGTCTGAGGACGGGAACCCAACGAGATCAACGTGACCGTCTGCGGTGAGACGCAGGTCCGATGGCCAAGGTGTGTCGAAGAAGCCCAGTCCCTCGGGTGCGTAGCGAGGGCGTAGCGGTTCTTGACTCGGATCGATATCTGGAGGCGATATCACGCTGTCTGCGTCACCGAAGGCATCGCCGTCTGCGCCACTGAAGACATCGCTGGTGTCCGGAACCATAGAATCGCCAGAATCGAGCTCGTGATCGCCCTCGGTCTCGTGGTGCGGATCCGTTGGACCACAGGCCGACGTGCTAAGGAGTAGAGCAACCACGAATCGATAGGAACTGCGCAGCATAGTGTACTCATCGGCCGGCTGGTCCGGCCTCTAAAAAAGAGGACTCGCGTTCACACCAGGCTAGGTGCCGCTGTGGGGGTATTTTTCGGAGTCCTAGAATTGCGAGTGCCGCTTCCCATCAAAAAGGTGCCAGCTTCGTCAGAGTTTTTCAGCCAAGTTCCCCTTAGATTTCCATCGAGCCCCCTGAGCCCGTCCCGCACTGCGCCACCCTGGGCACCAGAATTCGCGTGAAGTACTGTGATTCTCACGAGGGTCACTCAACCATGGAGAGGTGATGATTCGTCTTCAGACCATCCTATTGGCAGTGGAAGATGTTCAGCGGGCAGCCGAGTTCTACCGGTCGGCCTTTGGCTGGGAGACGGCAATCGACCTGCCAGTTATCGTCGATTTCAAACTGCCAGGTGGCGGCAGCCTGTCTGTTTACAAGCGAGAGGGGTTCAACCGGAACACAGAGTCCGAGTCCGTTTTGGTGGTAGGCGGCCAGACCTCTAGCACCGAACTCTATTTCCACTGCGACGATCTCGCTACCGCAATTGAGAATATCCAAGCGGCTGGCGCGCGGTCACTGTCTCCTCTGTCTGAGCGCGGCTGGGGAGACGAAGCCGCCTATTTCGCTGATCCAGACGGCAATGTCATCGCCCTCGCTCGACCGCTCTAGCCAGAGCTCTTCGCTCCTCGTCCCGAAGTAAATCAATCATGTATTCAGTGTTTTCAACGAGACATCTCCATCGTTTCCCGCATAGATGGTGCTGTCGACACTCGAATTCAAAAAATTTTCATTGAAAAGTTTACAAGGAACACCTAAATTCATCCCAGATGTTTTTATGGAGTGATTTGAATGCGATTGATTTTGAATGTTTGTGTGCTTGCTGTTCTTGCCGGATTGTTCGTGGTGACTGGTTGCGCTGACGTAATCCAACCCATGGCCCCCACCGATGAATCCAACGACGACACGCCCGTCCCCGATGATAATCTAGAGCCTGAGGTCACCACGGCCGATACGAATCCGATTCCAGCCTCAGCAGCGGTCGATTTCGGAACGTTAGTCGACGTCCAAACCGTCGGGTTGAGTTTGGCCGACCTCGAGTTCGATACACCCGAGGAGCCGGAAGAAACCGAGCCGCCACAAGCCGACCCCGAGGTCGATCCGTCGACTGACCCTGGCTCGGAAACCCCCGAAGATGACACAGTCGTTCCCGAAGATTCTCCGACTCTCGACTACTATGCATATGTATTGATTGTCGACGAGACACCAAACGGTCTTCAAGGAGCAGGAGGGACCTACGGCGCAGACATCGTGACCATTTCGCACGGCGGTGGGCCGCGACTCGAATCAGCCTCGACGTTGCACGCAGCTGGTTTCGGACCCGGCGACAATTCCGCAGCCGACAACGCAGACGATGCGCTCGGTGGCATCAGTGGCGGATGCGGGTTCGAGAACAACCGCTACGTCAGTCTCGGCGGCGCCGGCAACGTCGAGGAAGGGGAGGGTTACATCATCGTGAGTTTTGGTGACCTGGCTCCCCTCGAAGAAGGTCACGTGATCGGAGTCAGTGAATGCCATGTAGCAGATGAAATGACCGACTACTTCAGCGTGTACGTCGGAAACAGCCCGAATCTCGACGACCCGAACTGGGTCATCTGCGAAGAAGGCGCCGATTCTGGGACGGTTTGCCAAATTCCAGCCCTGCCGCCGATCGAGTAGAGCCGATCTAGGAGCCCGTCGCGTATAACGCCCCGGACTCCAGCCGTTAGCTTTTAGC
>CAZDBH010000366.1:0-8711 GCA_964503485.1 uncultured Bradymonadales bacterium
GGCGGCCCATATTTGCCCAGCTGCCCGTGACTCCCGTTGACCGCCGATTTTGCTAGGTCCCAGCCGCCGGACAACCCGATTAGCACAGCGCAAATGGCAAATCTGGTGGACGCCCCACTCGGCCGACAATCTCGGGCCCAGCCTGTCTTAGATTCCGTGTGTTCCGAGTTCCCGTTTTCTTTGCGTGAGAACTCTCGACCTTGCAGGCGTTCTGGCGACTCGAGAGCCGTTTATTCGCCGGCCTGGACTCGAGTTGGTTGTGTGCTATGCTTCGCCGCGTGACCGGGAGATTTTTCTTCATATTACTGCTGCTGACCATCGGTTTCGTGACGATGGCTTCGGTAGGGGCCTGTACCCCCGACACCGATCCGCCTCTTGTGAATGACAGCGCGGATCTGGACTCCTACGATCTGAGCGGTGACACCCCAGTGGACAACGAGCTCGACTCCGAAGGAGACGAGGTGGGTCGAACCGGCGGCGTGATCATCAATGAGATCGCCGCGACAAACAGCCTGATAACTGACCCTGATTACGGAGACACCTCTGACTGGATCGAGCTCTACAACGACTCCGACCGTGACATACCAATGGCGGGCTACGAACTATCGGACCGCGAAGAGCATGGGGAGGGCTGGTTTTTTCCGGGTACTGTGACGCTGCCAGCTCATAGCTATCTGGTCGTGTGGGCGGACAATCAGTCGGGCATGCAGTCAGCCGCTCACACCAACTTTGCACTGGACGCGTCAGGTGAAATTGTGTGCCTCACGGATACCGCTGGCACCCAGAACTGCGTGTCCTTCGATCGCCAGATCGAAAACACCACCCTGGCCCGCTTCCCCGGCGAGGAAGAGCCGTTTCAGGTGACGTACATGCCGACGCCGGGCGCGGAGAATCTACTGTATGCCGAACCACTCGAAGTTGCGCTGAGCCCGCCCGGCGGTCGTTTTGAGTCGACGGTCTCGGTCGAGGTGTCTGCTCCACAGGCCGATGCGATCTATTACACGTTGGACGGGAGTCCCCCGACTGATACGTCCGAGCGCTATGACAGTCCGATCGAGTTGTCGGATTCGAGTCCTCTGCGAGCGGTGGCGATCTACTCCAACGGTGCCCGAAGCCCCATCGTCACCGACTCATACTTCGTCGGATTCTCGAGCGAGCTCCCCATCCTCGACTTGATTTTGCCTCCAGACGCGCTGTTCGATGAGACGTTTGGCATTCTCGTGCACCCAACGGAACGCGGGTCAGAATGGGAACGCGCTGCAGTGATCAATTGGATTCGAGATGATGAGCCGACCGTCTCTTTTCAGGGCGGCTTGCGCATCCACGGCGGCTTCTCGCGTAAACTGGCGAAGAACTCTTTCAGGATTTACTTACGCGACGAGTATGGACCTGACAGCGCTGAACTCGAGTACTTCAGGGTGTTTGGGACTGGCAGCTTCACCGAGTTAGTCATGTCGTCGGTCGCGAACGACGGATTCCTGACGGCGGATCTGGCGCAAGCAACATTCATTCGAGACGCACTGGTCAGGGACACCATCTTAGCCATTGGCGAAGGGGCGTCAGACGGGTTCTTCATCTCCCTGCACCTCAATGGGGAGTATTGGGGTTTGTATGAGGCCGTCGAACGCATTAACGAAGACTGGCTAGAACAGCGGTTCGGTGGAGAACAGTGGGACATTATCAAGGGCACAACGTGTTGTGACCCGTGGCGTTACACAGAAACCCCGGATGAGGGAGACCTCGAAGCTTGGAACGATCTAATGGAGTGGGTCGACTCGGCCGATCCCGATGACGACACCACCTTCAATGAGTTCCAGCATCGCATCAATCTCGATAATTTTGTGAACTACACCGTAGTCAACGTCGTGGGTCAAAATCATGACTGGCCTCACAACAACTGGATTGCGGTTCGACCGCGCACCGATGATGCAAGGTGGCGCTGGGTGCCTTGGGACTCGCAGTGGTCGTTCGGCCTCAAGCCCACCGGATTTGAAGAAAACACGCTTACCCATGCCTCCGATCCGCAGCGTTATCGCAACCAGAACCCGGGTGCTGGGATTGCGCCGGTGGCTCGAATCATCAACCTGTTTCTGGCCACAGACGAGGGTCGGCTGCGGTTCATTGAGCATTTGGAAACCGCGTTGAACTGGGAGATGTCTTCGGAATCCATGCTTTCTCTACTCGACTCTGTGGCAGCCAACGCTCGGCCCGACATTTCCCTCGAGGCGGAGCGGTGGGCAGAGGATACGCCTTATACCGCTGACCAGCTGGTGTCCTTCAGCGATGGAGCCTACCGGAGCATTCGCGAGTTCTTCAACGGCAGGCCCGACGTCGTCCGCGAATTCGCCGCCGACTACTTGGACATCGCTGGAGTCGAAGAGGTGAGCCTGACTCTCCACGAAGGGTGCGGGAGTGCGCTCGTCAACGGCCGAGAGGTCCAGTTTCCGTGGACAGGGACGTTCTTTGCCGGCAGCGCCGTCACCATCGAGGCAGTTCCGTGCGATGGATACTCCTTCGACAGTTGGGATGAAGACCACGAAGACAGCCGCGTCACCATCGAAGCGGCGGCAAGTGGTAGCCGCGAACTCACAGCAGAGTTCGACGAGGACGAATGATGGGAACTATCAAGTGGATCGCGTTCCTGTTCCTACTCTCCACGGCATGTGGTGACTCGAGTACCGGTGATTCGAACGACGAGACGTCTCCGACCGACGATGCGGCCGAAGCGGATTGGGACGATGTACAGGTCGAGGACAGCGAGGATTCGCGTTCCGACCCCAACGACGTTGAACCAGATAGCCCAATCGACCGAAACGATCTCACTGATGGCGTAGACAACTCAGTATTGCTGGAGCCCGTCTTCGTCGCTGGTCGTGAGGGCTCGGCTGACGACCATGGTGCGCTGGGTGGCGAGCTAAGTCTGGCGTTCGATCGACGCGGGGCGCTTCTAGTCGGCGATCGCGAGTTCGGCGAACTTCATCTCTTTTCTACCGAAAACGGTCGCTCGACCCTCGAGTTCGTGGCGGACATTTCGTGGGCTAGTATGGCCACGACCGAAAGCGAACTGGGCCGAATTTCGGTCTCACAATCGAACACACTCTTTGCGTTGTCGCACAGTCCAGATCAGATCATCGCCCTGACCCCAACTGATGACCTGACTGCTCCGTACTTCAGCGCCGAAGATGCCCTCGGCGCGTCAGACTTACCTAGTAATCCTGAGTTGCTCGCAATCGACTCTGGGAATTACTTGCTGGTCGTCGGAACTGACTCCGACGGGATTGCCATTTGGATACTGGATGGCGAGCCGTCTTCTGTTCATGTCCTCAGTGCGCCGCGCCAATCGAATACGCCTCTATGCCTCGCAGTTGATGAGGGCGGCGATCGTGTCGTTCTCTGTGATGGCGAGGACCTGGCTCTGTTGAGCTACATTCCCGAGGCAGATGGGACCTCCGTCGCCTTTGATGGGTCACCGGGCGGCGTGGCGATCGATCAATATGGTGCGCTCTATGTTACGGACTCGAGTTCAGGCTCTCTACAGATTGTCGACCCACTAACGGGCGCTGTGGCATTCCAATTCCACGGTGCCGTCGAAAGTCCCTTCGAGACGCCTGGCGATGTACTGGTTTCGCGAGAGCGGAATCTCGTCGTCGTAGCGGACGAGGGTTCCCATACTGTCTACGGATTTTCTCTCGAGATGCTGCAAGCCCATGCGGGACTTCGCGAGCTCGAAGTGGTTGCACCCCGTCGCGGTGTTTCGGGTAGCAGTGTCACCTATCGCATCGACTTGGTTGACCGCGAGGAAGGACGAGATTGGATGACCTTTGAGAGCGAAGCGACCCTCGTTTTGCGGGGACCGGACGAGACCCAGACGTTTCAGACGATTCTGAACCACGGTGTGGGTTCGATTCATGTTCCACTCAATGCCGAGGGAACTTACGAGGTCGAGATTTCGGCTGCGGGCTTGCTGTCGAGTCATTCATTAGAAGTCGTAGGCGCCGACACCGCTACCTCATTGAGTGGGTCGCTGGCTGGGGCAGACCTCATTTGGGAAGAAGACGAGGTCATCGTACTTGCAGATGACACGACCGTTCCCGAGGGCGAAACCCTCGTCGTCGAGCAGGGCGTGATCGTGCTGCTGGCGGCTGGCGTCGACCTGACCGTCCGAGGCGGGATTCGTGTTGACGGCAGCGCGCGCCGTCCGATTACCTTTGCAGCTGCCAGCAGCGACGAACAGTGGGGCGTCATCGACCACCCATCGTCAACCGGCCCTGTCTCCTATGAATTCGTCCATTTCTCAGGGGGCGGAGACGTTGCCACAAGCGGTCACTGCTGCGGTTCGATGCTCCTGTCTTCCGGTGGATCGTTAGAAGTACGCAACGCGATGTTCACTGACAGCCCGTCAAAAGGGGTCTTCACGAATCGCAGCGACGTCCTGATGCGAAACACCGTGTTCGAGAGACTGGCGATGGGCGCAGAACTCTATGGCGACGTCGATTTGGTGGGAATGACGTTCGCGAGTTTCGATGGACGCGACGACAATGATGCGATCTACGTCAGACGGGGCGACTCTCAGCGCATCGACTCGTCGGTGTTCGTGGGAGGCAGCGATGACGGAGTGGACCTCTTGGAATCGAATGTCGTGCTGTCGAGACTCATTATCAGAGACCTCGCCGATAAAGCGATTAGCGTGAACGGGGGCTCGCCAGAGATTCGGAATTGCCTGATTCTCGACAATGAAATCGGGATTGGTGTGAAGGACGCGATCCCCGAGGGTCCCATCACGGTCACGATCAGCGAAGTTACAGTGGTGAACCACTCGGTAGCCGGACTGTTCGTGGCCAACAAAAACGGCCGGAGCCCCGATGCCGATATTGACGTGGTACTCTCAGAATCCATTATCTGGGAATCGACCGACGCGCTTCGCACCGACTACGAAGCGGAAAAAATCAGTGTGACCGACTGTAACTTGGTCTCTGATCTCGCTGTGGAACGCTCTGGTGTGATTGAGACAGACCCCTTGTTTGTAGACGAAAACGGAAGTGATTTTCGCCTTCATCCCTTGTCACCAGCGGGTGAAGAGGGAACGAATGGCAATCTGATGGGTTGGTCGAACCAACTTGAATCGCCTTAGGACTCGCCCAGCGCGGGTGGTTGTGGAAACGAAATGAACCTAATCAACTCTCTGAACGGATTCAGAATTCTCCTTCTCATAGCGGTCGTGGCTTCAGCTGCTTGCTCCGATGAGCCCGCATCGACGGACGCCAGCCCGGATGTCGACGATAGCGGCGACGTCAGTCAAGACGAGCAGCCGTCCGATACGACGGCGGACGACGACAGTGTCGCCGACGATGGAACCGTAACCGACGACGGAGCTGGTGACACGGCTGATATGGCCGGAGACGCAGATGCTATCGAGGACGCAACTGGCGATGAGACCGACACCAGCCTGCCGATCTGTGAGACGACTGATGAGCTTGTGGTCGAGCCGATTTGGATCGCGGGTGCAACTGGCGTGCGAAGTGATGTCGGCACATTCGGAAGGCCCGACGCGATTCACCTGACCCCAGAAGGCATTCTTTTGGCCGGAGACGAAGACCGAGAATTCGAAGAAATCCATCTTTACGATGTGCGGACCGAGAATCCCGACGTGCGCTCTGACATGCTAGCACCCCTCGTCGATTGGGGCGCGGACCCCGGTCCTGGCGGCAGCGGATCGATGGAGTTCCGCGGGGTATCGGGTTTCGCACAGCATCCGGAAACCGGCGACCTGTACGTAATGGAGCAGCGGAACTACAGAATTCAGGTCTTCAACCAAAGCGATCCGGCTGATGAGCCACCCTATTTCACATTCGATCGTTTCGTCGGGACGCGAGCTGCCGATCCCGACGCTCCCAACGACGGCGAGTTCGTGCGCCTACAGGCCGGGCGATTCGATTCCGAAGGAAGACTCTTCGTATCTGACGACGCCAAGAATGCGGTCGAAACCTCTCGCCGAGACGTTCAAGTTCTAGACACGGACGGCACCTTTCTGGCCAAGTTTGGTGACGGCAGTTACGGCCCTCTCGGCGAGGAAGGCAACCTCCAGGAGCCCGAGAATTTCGTTATCGACGAGGAGCGCAATCGGATCTACGTCTGCGACGAGGGTCCCGAGGCGATTCTCGTTTACACCTACGACGATTTCTCGTTCGTGACTCGCTTCACCACCGGCGGTCTACCCAATGGAATCGCTCTGGATCAGCACGGGCTGATCTATGTGATGACCGAAGGGGAGTCTTCGGAGACGCACGTTCAGGTCTACGAGCCCGGCACCCATTTCCCGATCTCCCGCTTCGGTGCCTACAGTGAAGAAGACGACCTCAGGCCAGGCTACTTCAATTCGCCGGATACATTGCTTATCGAGCCCGAGTTCGACCTGCTGATCATCGCCGATCAGGGCCACGATCGGGTACAGGGCTTTCGACTCAGCGAAATCCAGGACTTGGCCTGTTTGAGCCCGTATTCGGCACCCGCCGAGCCAGGAGACCTACTCATTACCGAGTTCATGAAGAACGCGGCAAACACCCCCGACGACGATGCTGAATGGCTGGAACTGTACAACCCGAGTGAAGAGGACACCTACGATCTCAGAGGGTGTTTCCTATTTGACGAAGGCAACGAATACAGAATCCCAGTTAGCGTGATTGTCGAGCCCGGTCAGTACGTCGCGCTCGGCCGCAACGCGAATCCCGATGTCATCGGCTTTGAACCCGATCACAGCTACGGTTCGACCATCAAGCTCTCCGACGGCAGTGACTCCATCACGCTGATCTGTGATTCGGTGACCATCGATGCCGTCAGTTACGATGCGGGCATCACGTTCCCTGACGAACGTGGCTACAGCGTCACGCTTGCGGCTGACGCCTTTGACGCGGAGGCCAATGACCTCGGCGAGAATTGGTGCAGTGGGCAGACCGAGTACGCCACAGGGGAGTTCGGCACACCAGGCGCCGAAAACGACGCATGTCCCGAATAGCTGGCCGTGCAATCGGGCCGTGCGCTATGAAGCGGAACGGGTTCCTGTGGGCGCTCCCGTTCGTCTTCATGACTGCTTCCTGCGGGAACAATAGCAACAGCCAAACTGCCACTGACGAAGCCGACCTCGTCGAAGAGGTCGTCTCGGATGCACTCGATACGCAAGACTTAGACAGCCAAAATGACGCGGCTGATACTCAAGACGCCGATGCTACGGTCGACAGCGTAGGCGACGAAACTGACCTCGTCGAAGAGCCCGACTCGCTGGACACCTCAGACGGTTCAGAGCTGGACGTTCCAGACGAATCAGATACTGGTGACCCGGTAGTCGGCCCACTCACCATCTATGCCTGGAACATGTGGCACAACGGTCTGAGCGAAGCCAATCGTGCCCATTTAGCGAGCTGGTCGCCTGACATCGCGTTTTTATTGGACTCGGATGATCTGGAACGGCATCAAACCCTGCTGAGTGAACAAGAATATGAGTATAGCTTTGATGCCTCCGAGGGCGGAACGACCCTTGCCAGTCGCATTCCCTACGAGGAAGCAGAGATCATCGACCCTGAGGGATTCAACCATCAGATTGTCCATGTGCGGTTCATCATTGATGATCGAGAGATCGATATGTTTCAGGTTCACTTCCGCAACCCATCTTCGGGTGAACCCGCCTACGAACAGCAGCGCTGGGAGGCCGGTGAAACACTCGCAATGATCGACGAGATGACGGGCCACGAAGCAACCATCGTCCTAGGCGACTTCAACGCATTGGCGACGTCCGATGATCGAACCGAGTACACATTCACGACCGACGCCTTTATCGAGGCGGGGTATATCGACACCTATCGACACCTAAATGCAGACAGTTTCGAGGCCACCAAAATCGCCCGTTCGTTGCCCGGCGAGCGAGTCGACTATGTGTTTGTGTCGTCAGATTTGGACGATACCTTGGTGGGAGCCGGAATCCAGCTTGGCACGACCTATCCCGAACACTCGGATCATCGCGCCGTATGGGTCGAGATTGATTTCAGAATGAATTAAACCGATCGATGAGCGTCTGAATCCACGTCCCGTCGGGATGGAGGAACGACGTTGAACCGAAAAAGCCGACTCAGGCCGCTGATCGTAGGTACAGCTACGCTTCTGGCGGTTTCTCTAATTATAGTGTGGGACGCCAGCGCTCAGACGCACGTCGTGACCGCTCCTTACGCGGACGCGGTCTACCCGATATACGGCGCGCCACCGCACCCAGCTGTTCCCCACGACTTGGGCGAGTCGAGCCCAAGCTGGGCCGAGCAGAATGCCTCTCCCTTTGACTGGATCCCGGGCCAATGGGTTTGGACTGGTGATGCCTACGAGTGGATCGAGGGCGTCTGGGCCTACCCGATGCCGGGTTATCATTACGTCGAGGGCGACTGGTCGTACGACGGATACAATTGGGCGTTCCTTCCGTCGGGTTGGGCGCCCTATGGTTCCAATGACGTGGTGTACGGTGTTGTGCCGGTTGAACACAGCGTGGTTCCAGAGATACGAGTCGAATATATCGCTCCGCCAACCCGCACCTCGTATGTCTACGTTGGGAGATACTCGGCGCCACTCGTCGTGTACCCAAACTGGCACCGCAGCTACCGAGCGGCCTGGTATCGTCATTACAGCCGCTCCGCTCACTACCCTCATCCTTACAGAACACGAGTCCATACGCG
>CAZDBH010000367.1:0-8705 GCA_964503485.1 uncultured Bradymonadales bacterium
CCTTTTCCCTTTCCCTTTCCCTTTCCCTTTCCCTTTCGCCTCGTCCTTTCCCTTTCCCTTTTCCCTCAGCGGCCCTCTTGGATCGTCTCGTCACCGGAAGCAATGGTTATCGGAATGGTGACCTCTACGCCGATCGATTCCGGGGTACCGCAGAAGGTGGCAACCTGCTCGTCAATCTCGGGATCGACGGTGCGCCTCAGGCACTCGGCTACCCCATCGTCCCCCAATTCGCTGGACTGAAGAGCGACGCTACATCCCTCACCGCCAGTGGTCACCGCAAACACGACGGTCCCAGACAGGCCCTCGTGGCCCTCCAGACAGGCCTGAATTCCGGCCGAGTGCCGGTCGCCCAGCAGCAGCTGAAGCTGCCGAGCGTAGTCCGCACCACCCCCATCCCGGGCGGTGCCCGCGAATGTCCCGACCGTGGCAGACGGGGTGTCGGCCAAATTGGCGGCCGGAGCGGCTGAGTCCGATGGAGTGCGGGTTCGTTCCTGGGCGAATGCGCTGCTCGTCGCCAACAGTGCGAGCAGGAATACGAGTTTGCCGGTCATCTGTCTTTCTCCAATTCTCGCGGTGAACGAACCACGAAGGCTAGCATGATCTGTCTACAGGCATCAATGACAGGTGGCGCTCGGCCGTTCCCGCGGTGTCAGTTGGCTCGGGAGTAGATGCCCCCGGCTCTGCCGACGGTCCACATCGTCGATTCAGTACCGAACATCGCAGCCATCCGGTCCCCGCCTACGTCCTCAGCGTGCCAGACGCCGTCACCCCCGCGCCGAAACACGACCGTATCGCTCATCGTCCAGACGCCGCCGTCAGCGTCGAGCCAGAGGTCCAGCAAAAACCCGCTCAGGCCCTCGCTCTCGTCAATCCAGTTCTCCCCGTCATAGTGGTAGACGTGACCCACACCCGCGATCCACACGTCATCGGATCCGCGTCCCCGGACCGCCGACAAGTCTCGGGTCGCGCCCACATCGACCGTCTCCCAACTCTCTCCACCGTAGTGCAGGACGAGGCCCGTTCGCCCCACAATGTAGATATCCTCATCGGAACTCGCCCAGACGCCTTGAAGGCGGGTGGTTGTCTCCAAATCGATCGAGTCCCAGCTCGATGCCTCATACACGTAGGCGCCCCCCTCTGCTCCGACAGCCCACGTCTGACCACCTGCCAGCGAAAACACGCCGAAGAGGGCCCCAGAATGCACATTTTCGCCCGACCACTCGGAGTCGAAATGATGGACGCCGCCGTTGGTATCAACAGCCCAGACGTTGTCTGACGCCGTGCCGTGGACGGCCTTGACGAATCCTGGATCGAAGTAGGGCACATTGAACCAAGCGCCACCCACCTGATGTCCATTGGCGTAGGCCCCCAGTGCCCAAATGTCGTCGTCACTCGAGCCCCAGACGGCCGCAAACGTCCCAGCAAACCCCTTGCGTTCCGAATGCCAGTCGTCGCCGTCAAAACTCGTCACGGTGCCTCCACCTCCAACGGCCCAAATCTCACCGGTATCGAGACCGAATAGCCCTCTATAGGCCCCGCTGGGCGCCTCCTGCGGGATGAACTCCGACCCGGTCCACTTCAGAATCGTACCGCCCGATCCGCCGAAGAAGATGGAGTCCGGTGCCGAACCCCAGACAGCCCAGAGCGACCCAGTCTGGTCGGTCTCGACCAGACTGAATTCCTCGCTGTTGAACCGCTGAATCTTGTTGCCGACGGGTACCCAAACGTCGTCGACTCCCGCAA
The DNA here is from genome assembly GCA_964503485.1 of uncultured Bradymonadales bacterium. GTDB lineage: Bacteria > Myxococcota_A > Bradymonadia > JAFGEP01 > JAFGEP01 > CAZDBH01. The sequence continues at coordinate 1,744 of CAZDBH010000367.1, forward strand.
CCCAAAAGGCGTTGACTCCGTAGTTTCCGGGTATCTCAAACCCTTCTGGTGAGTCACCGTCGTGGTGAATGAGACCTGCATGTCCCTCCGAATCATTGTCCACGAGCATCCAAACATCGTTGGCCGCCGTTCCGGCCACCCCAAGGAGGTCCTCATCCGTGCCTACGTCTTCGGTTCGCCAGTTCGTCCCGTTGTATCGGCACACGAGCCCTGACTCACCGACGAACCAGAGCTTCCGTGCTTCTGCTCCCCAAACGTCGAAGAAATCCGTGTCGGTGCTGAGGGGAACGGAATACAGATCGTCACCGTCCCAGTGAAGTATGAGCCCTCCCTCCCCAACAAACCACACGTCGTCTTCCGCGAACCCATACACAGACAAGATGCTTCCATCGATTCCGACGGCCCGCCTGAAGGTTTCGCCGTTCCACCTGTAGACAATCCCACCAGAACCAACCATCCACACGTCGTCAGTGACCGCGGCCCAAACATCCCAGAGTTGGCCCGATGGGATCGGTTGCTCGATGCACCAGTCATCCTCGGTGCACCAGTCCGAGACAAACGAGTAAATTGTCTCCCCGCCACCGCTTGGGGCGCACAAATCGACCGGTTCGACTTCGTCGGCGTCCGCGTCGCTATCCAAGACGGCGTCAGTCAAATCCGCCACGTCGAGGTCAGCTGACACATCGGGATCCGATTCACCGATGTCGGCATCGGTCACGTCCTCGGTTTCGTCGGCCTCGGTATCTTCGGACTCGTCGCTCTGGGTTTCGTCTTCGAGTCGGCCGTCGTCGGGTTCCGAATCGGCCTCGTCCGTTTCGTCTGCCGCATCTTCGACTTGGACGTCCTCCTCATCAACCATGGCATCGCCGACCTCAGACTGAAGGTCACCGGTCTCTGATGCGGTGTCGGTCGCTTCATCTTCGAGGTCCAGAACGACCGCGTCGTCCGTCGGGTCCTCATCGTGATCTGCAGAGGTGTCGTTGCTACAGCCAAACAGCGCGCCAAGGGCGCAGAAAATCACAAACCGGCCCCAAAGGGTATTCATCACACGCTCCGATATCGGGTTTCGAGTGATTGAGAGTACACTGTAGTCTTGTCGAATAACACGGGGCTGGCTGGCCGAAGACCGCCAAGGGCATTATTCGTCGCCTTTCGCTCGGTCGGCGAAACCCTCGATATTGCGCTGGCGGGCACGACCCACGCCGAGAGCGCGGGCTGGAACGTCCTGGACGATGGTCGAGCCTGCGCCCACGTAGGCCCCATCACCGACGCTGACCGGAGCGACGAGCTCGGTATTGCTGCCGATGAAGGCGCCATCGCCAATCACGGTTTTGAACTTGTTCACACCGTCGTAGTTGCACGTGATCGTTCCAGCGCCGACGTTGACCCCAGCACCGATGGTTGCGTCCCCCAGATAGGTCAAGTGGTTGGCCTTACTGCCCAAACCGAGAGTCGACTTCTTGATTTCAACAAAGTTCCCCACCTTCACGTTGTCAGCCAGCTGTGCGGCTGGTCTCAAGCGGGCGTATGGGCCCAGAACGCAACTACGTCCGACGGTGGCACTCTCAAAATGACAGTAGGGTTTGATACGGCAGCCCGACTCGATCGTCGTATCAATAATGATTGAACCGGACTCGACGACGACGTCATCGTTGATACGGGTGGTCCCCCGGAGCTCGACTCCTGGCCCCAGGGTGATGTCTTGGCCGAGTTCCACCTGAGGACCGACGTAGGTGCGGTCTGGATCGACCATTGTGACGCCGGCCAGCATCAATTCGTGATTGCGCTTTCGTCGGGCGATCCGCTCGGCTCGGGCTAGGTCTGCGCGGTGGTTTACGCCAGAGACCTCGTCCTGATCCTGAGTTACCACCGCACAGGTGTTTGGGCCGTCCACATTGGCCTTGGCAATGAGATCGGTGAGGTAGAGCTCCCCCTGGGCGTTGTTGCTCGTGAGCGTCGCGAGCGCAGAACGAAGGAATCGAGCCTCGAAGAGGTAGGTTCCGACGTTGACTTCGTCGACGGCGAGGTCGGCATCGGAGCCGTCCGACTGTTCGACTATGCGCACGACATGCCCAGTCGGGTCCCGGGCGATCCGCCCGTATCCGTGAGGGTCGTCGAGTTTGGCGGTGAGTAGCGAGACGGGGCTGCCACTGGCACGCCCATAGCTGACCAAACGCTCCATCGTCTGTGCCGACAGGTTGGGAATATCGCCGTTCAATACAAGGACGTAGGCGGCGTCTTGTGGAATCGAGTCGAGGGCGCAAAGAACCGCGTGCCCGGTTCCGTTCTGCACTTCTTGAACCGCGACCGACAGGGCCACATCCGGGTGAAGTTCCCGGATCGCCTCTTCAACGCGCTCCTTTTGATGTCCAAGCACCAAGATGACGTCTTCCGCGCCGGCCTGAAGAGCCGAGTCGACGACATGGCTCAGCATAGGTCGCTCCAAAACCGGATGGAGCGCCTTTGGAAGAGCCGATTTCATCCGGGTTCCCTTACCCGCGGCCAATATGACAGCAACAACTTCACTCATTGTTTCTACTCAACTTAGTTTGGGGGCCTGAGCGCCCTTCTAACGGATGTCTAGCACAGCGGAACGCGGGCGAGTAGTGTCATTTTTCGGTAGTTGGATTTGTAGCGGCGGACTGTCTAAGGAGTCGGATGATGAAAATCACGTTTGGTGGCGCGGCGGATAATGTGACGGGTAGCTGTCACTACGTAGAACTCGATGGCATGAATGTGCTCCTGGACTGCGGGATGTTTCAGGGCTTGCCGCCGGTCCAGGCGCGGAACAAGGGGGCCTTCCCATTTGACCCGCGATCGGTCGATTGGGTGATCCTGTCACACGCCCATCTCGACCACACCGGGCGCCTCCCAGCGCTCGTGAGGCAGGGCTTCGAGGGCAAGGTCCTGGCCACATCCGCTACCCGCGATCTCGGGCGCCTCATTATGATGGACTCGGCTCGGATCCAGCAGGCTGATTTCGAGCGGTCGAAGCGTAAGGGCATCCCGCCAACGGGCGGCTACCACTCGACGGTTCTCTACGACCTCGAAGACGTCCACAGGACCCTGCAACGCTTCTCGGGCGAGGCAAAATACGGTGAGACCGTCGAGCTCGGCAAAGGGGTCTCCGTCACTTTTCACGACGCTGGCCACGTGATGGGATCGGGCTTCATCGAGTTGTCGCAGACCGTCAACGGGAGCACGAAGCGCCTCACGTTCAGCGGCGATCTCGGGAACGTCGACAAACCGTTGGTGCGTGATCCGTTCCCTCGCGTCGCCGGAGCTGACGTGTTGCTCTTGGAGTCCACCTACGGAGCTCGGAACCACCGTCCCTTCGACGCATCGGTCGCGGAGCTGCGCGAGGTGATCACCAAAGTGTTCGAGCGAAAGGGTGTGGTGGTCATCCCAGCCTTCGCCCTCGAGAGGTCCCAGGAGTTGCTCTATGTCTTGGCCGAGTTTCACGCCGAAGGTGGATTGGGCGGCGCGAAAGTCTACTTGGACTCGCCGATGGCGATCGAGGTCACGAACGTCTTCATGCGGCATCCCGAGTGTTTGGACATCGAGTCGATCGACCTCACGCGGCGAGGCATCAACCCCTTCGGGTTCGAGGCCCTGAACTTCACTCAAAGCGTGCACGAGTCCAAGCGCATCAATCAGGATTCGGGCCCCGCCATCGTTGTCTCGGCGAGCGGGATGTGCAGTGGCGGTCGCATCGTTCATCATCTGAGGCAGCGCCTCAAACGCGACAAGCACGCGGTCGTCTTCATCGGATACCAAGCCGAGGGCACGCTGGGCCGCAAGATCGTCGACGGGGCCAAAGAGGTGATGATCTACGGTGAGTTGGTCGATGTCGACGCCGAAGTCCATACGCTGGGCGGTTTCTCGGGACATGCTGGTGCAGACACGTTGCTCGAGTGGTTGGGATCAGCCGACCTCCCGAGTGAGTTGGTTTTGGTTCACGGGGAGAAGGAGGCCAAGGAAGGACTCGCCACGGCGGTTCAAGAGCGCTTCGGGTTGGCTTCGCGCACTGTTGACCACAACGAGTCCGTCACGTTCTAGAATCGGTCTCTGCGCCGGGATCTAAGCCATGCGGAAGGTCTGCAGTCCTACGACTGTGAACTACACCCCACCACGGGTTGGTGCAACTTCATCCGCCAGTCGACGCCAACGCAGGTGTCTTCCTCGAGTTCGATCCAGGTGTTGTCACCCTGGAGCGGTTCGCTCGAGATGAGAAGGTGGTTGACGAAGCCGGTCTCGGTGGGGCCTTCGCAAGTTGCGTCGAGGTAGGGGCAGGTATCGCGATCGAGACAGGTCTGTTTGTAAGTGCTGTAGTACAGCTCTTTTTGGGACCTGACGGCGCCCATCGTGTGACCATCGGTCGCGATGAAGGTCAGTTTGCTAGTTGTTTCTTCCGTGTCGCCGTCAGCCAAGTCCCGAACTCTCGAAATGACTTCATGTAGCGCTGCGACGACGTCCTCGACGGGAGCCCCTCGACGATGAAGTTCGATGCGGCGCGAAAGAAACGTCAGAAAGAGGTAGAAGAGTACCTCACTGTCGGTATCGCCCAGGATATAGCGGCGGAAGTTGCTCGGAATCTCAGACGCCAACGGCTCTCGAACATCCTCCCAGTTGGCGACTTGGCCGTTGTGGGCAAAACACCACTTTCCATACTGAAAGGGGTGCGAGTTGAGCGGGTTCACATCGCCGGTCGTGGCTCTGCGGACGTGGGCGAGTACGGTCTCTGAGGCAACAACACCACTCACCCGCCTGAAAATCTGATCGTCCATGGCCGCCTGACCACCTTTGATGAGGTGCGGCGCATCCGCTAGATAGTAGACAACCCCCCAGCCATCTGGGTGCTCTTGGCTCTGTACAGCGAGGGCGTTGTCCGCCGAGACCAGGCTGCGGTGGACCTGCGACTTAATAACCGATCTGAATCCGAACATCCTGCACATAGCCCGTAGTGTAGCATGTGTTTCCTCGCTTCGGCAGTGGGGTAGTTGGCGGCTGGGACCGGTTGGCAGAGATTGCTCTTCAAGCTTCGAGGGGAGATACTATCCCGTATGTTACAGCTTCTTCCCCTAGCGGAGGCTGTCGCCGGGGTATTGGCGACCTTCCTCTTCTTGATGGTCATGTTGGCCACCGTGATGCTCGCCATTCGGGTTACCAATGCTGCCAACGCCAAAAAGATGAAGGCGGCGGCCGCCGAACTCGGCATGGACTTCGATGCGAAGGCAGGGGAAATCACCGGCACGTACCAGGGGCAGCCCATGTCCATGAAGCGGTACTCGAGTGACTCATCGGTGAATTGGACTGTTAGGGCGAATCTCAAGAGGTATCCAAACAAGCGGTTGCTCGCGTCCAGCCATGTCGACGCCATCATGGCCAAGGCCACCCGGAGTCCCTCGGACTTCACCGTCGATGGTAGGACCATGACATTGCATCAGCAGACCAAGGTGGTATCGGAGCTCGTCGACGGACTCACGGCACTGGCCAACGCCGGCAAGTTTCTTTCTGACGACACCGCAGATGGGCTCCTCGCTGCATTTCAGAAGCAATCTGGTGCGCAAAGGCGCGAGATGCTCGCCTTGTTGTGCGATCTCCACCGGCCCGACAAGCGGGTCGAGAAGCTGCTGAAGGAGTGCCTCAAGAGCGACGACATCGGGCTTGTTTTCGCGAGCGCGTCACAACTCCGAACCCAGGGTATCCCCGCTCTTCTCGACCTGGTCGAGCGCAACGAGTGGGGCGCATCGTTCAAGAGCCAAGTCGTCGCAGCATTGAAGCCTCACCTCGACGATCGCAAGGTTCTGGAAGTGGTCCAACACCTGTTATCAGACGATGAATCTCCTGCGGTTCGAGCTGAATGCGCCGAGATGCTCCTGGAACAGGGTCGTACCATCCCCACCCCGACGCTGGCAAAAATGGCCGAGCGGAGTGCCCGAGAAGCAGCAATCGCTGCCAAACTACTGGGCCAGGTGCGCCACAAACCAGACGTTGCCAGGCTGATCAGTTTGACAGGGCACCAGTCGTCGGACGTTCGGGAAGCGGCGATCGAGTCGTTGGGAAAGGTCCCCGGGCCAGAGGCGAATGAACCGCTTCAGTCCATTCGGGGGCGGGATAACAGAGATCAGGTCGAAAAAGCCATTCGTCGCATTCAGATGCGAAGTCAGGGAGCGCCCGGCCAGTTATCGATTTCGGAAAACGCTTCGGGAGGCGGGCTGAGCGTCTCAGCTGGAAGCGTCGGCGGCGAGTTGACCGTCACCGAAAACGCAGCTGCCAGCCAAGTCGCAGAGGACGAAGCGGAGCAAGAGGCTGCGGAGTTCGAGGATGCCTGATCTCGAGGCATTGCTCCGGCAGGGACGCCGAATTCGCACCATCGGTATCGACGACGGCCCCTTTGAGCGGGGTCAGCGCGCCGACGTGACGGTTGTGGGAGCAGTCTGCGCCGCGACCCGATTCGAGGGACTGCTAACAACCAGGGTGCGACCGGACGGCTTCAACGCAACCAAGCGGTTGATCTCCATGATCGGTGAGAGCAAGTTCTGCGACCAGCTCCACGCCATCCTACTCGACGGAATCACGCTGGGAGGCTTCAACGTCGTCGACCTGGGCGCGCTCTACGACGCCACCGGACGTCCGGTTATTGCGGTAACACGCCGCGAACCCGATCTCGACGCGGTGTATCGCGTCGCAGACAAGCTGACAAACCCTGCTCGACGGCGGCGCATGATGGCGGTGGCCGGTCCGCTCCACGCCGGTGACAGTGTCTGCTTTCAGGCCTACGGCCTCGAACCCGAAGTCGCATCAGCCGTGTTAAACGCTGTGACGGACACGGGAAACCTGCCCGAGTCACTGCGTTTGGCCCACCTTATCGCTCGCGGAATCGTCCTGGGCGAGAGCGGCAATCGGGCCTAGGAGCCTGTCGCGCATAGCGCTCCAGGCTCCGCCATTGGCTTTTAGCG
>CAZDBH010000368.1:0-8692 GCA_964503485.1 uncultured Bradymonadales bacterium
GTTACCCATGTTTTTAGACTGGACCGGTTTATTGGCCCCCCGCTGGGGGGAGGGCGCCGAAGGCGCGGGGGGAAGGCCAACCCCAGACCAGTTTCTTGAATCAGGATGCTTCCCGGGAAACGAAACCCGGCTTATGAAATCAACGCCGAGGCTCCGGAATCGTCTGGAATACTGAGACCGCCTTCTGAGTCATCGACGACGGTAAGCCCACCTTCGTCCTCATCAACCTCTGCCAAAGTCAACCGACCCGGCTGACCCAAGCGGTGACGCCTCCGAATCGCCATCAAGACCGAATCCAGGGACTCAACGAGGTCGGGGTCAGCTTCTGGATCGGTCGCGATGCTCAGCAGCTCGTCGACTAGCCGTCCTGAGCCGGCTCGGGCGAGTAACGCCAACGCGCCTTTGCGAATGTCAGCCCGGTCACGTCGCGCGAGTGCGATGAGTTCGTGCTGGGTCTCTGGGTGAGACATCGGTTTGATTGCCTTGAGGACTTCACTTACGAGGAGCGGCTCCTTGCCGACGAGTTCCACGACCTCGGGTAGCAGGTGCCACAACCCCCGTTCCCCACAGAGCTTGAGCGCAGCGACCGCTATGCGCTGGAACGACGAGCGGAGGCCGACCCGGATAACCCGCTCGACCTCGCTGTCGGGCGCTGCCCCCAAGCTACTCAATGCCTCCAACCGCGTTGTCTCGGCCAGAGACGCGTCTACCGCAATATCGACCAGAGTCTCGGTGCCCTCGACTCCGAGCCGTTGTGCGGCTACCAGTCGCACACGCGGTTCGTCAGCCTGCAAAAGGCCTGGCAGGCTCTGTTCTTGGACGTCCGCGCCGTCAATTCGGTCGAGCAAGATGTCGATCGCGGCACTGCGAAGTGATTCGGGTTCATCTGGCGACCCCGCGAACACTGCGAGACGGTCTACCAAACCGGCTAGCCCACGCTCATAGGCGGCAACAATTGTCTCACCCATCTCTAAGAGTTCGGTGTAGAAAAACGACTCCTGAGGGTCTCCTGGTTTGGCGACGAAGACCTGCTCACCGATAAATGCCCACTCTGTGTTCTCGAGGGCCGCAACCGATTCCTGGCAGTCACCGCCTAGGACTTTAGCCCATAAACGCTTGACGTGAGGGCCGCCGACTACATCGCTGGAAACGCCACCTTCAAACCGATCGGGGTACCCCACAGGTAGCCAGGCAGCCAAACGGTGGCAGCACAAGTTCAACCTTGATCCATCACTCGGCGGTAGCTCGATTCGCATGGAACCACTGAACCCAAGTGTCGGCTCCACCACAAGCTCAACTGACCAACCCTTGTAATCGCCTTCGACTCGGGGCCAGCACTCGCTGGTCTGCTCGAATCCCGCCGCGATCGCTCCAACCCGCCAGGCTTGAATGGAGCGCCGAACCCGCCTTTCCGCCGCCCCAGCCTCGTCGTCGACCTCGCTATTCCGCTCGAAGATCGGCATGCCCCTGTCGACAAGGAGCCAACCAAGGCGAGAGAGGCCGAACAGTGCGCTTGGAATCCCAAAAACGATCAGGAGAAACTTCCACATATTGAGGGCTAGTCTAGCAGGAATTCATACGTTGGCCTAAGCCCCAGCCCAAGTTCTCGCCCGGCCCCTCCGCTGCCGTCTGGCCATGGCTCACTCAGCCTGATACACCGTGTGCAACCACGTAGGGAGGCTGCCATGGCCGTGCATGAACTCGCAGGAAAACCCGCCCCAACTGAGCTTCTGGTAAACATTCCTCGTCTGGTCACTGCCTATTACTCGCACCAGCCAGACCCGAAGAAGAAAGCGGAGCGAGTTTCCTTTGGCACCTCGGGTCACAGGGGTTCCTCGATCGAAAACAGCTTCAATGACCACCACATCGCTGCGATCTGTCAGGCGCTCTGTGAGTATCGCAAAGCGCGCAAAATTGGCGGGCCGCTGTTTGTGGGGATGGACACCCACGCTCTGTCGGAGCCAGCCTTGACGACAGCCGTTGAGGTGTTTGCCGCCAACGGCATGGAGGTCGTCCTCCAACGCGACGGTGGCTACACGCCGACACCAGTGATCAGTCACGCCATTCTGGCTCACAATCGGGCCGGGCACGGTGGTGTCGCCGATGGAGTGGTCATCACGCCGTCTCACAATCCGCCCAAGGATGGCGGGTTCAAATACAACCCGCCCGAGGGTGGTCCAGCGGATTCGAATGTCACCACCCAGATCCAAAACAGGGCCAACGCCATCATTGAGGGAGGCTTGGCGGACGTAAGAAGGTGGCCATATGCTCGTGCCCTGCGCGCAGAAACAACCCACCTGCACGACTACATCGCGCCTTACGTCAACGACCTGGCAAACGCGGTCAACATGACGGCCATCGCTGAAGCCGGAATCAAGATTGGCGTGGATCCACTGGGTGGCTCGGGTATCGACTACTGGGATCCAATCGCTGACCGCTACGGCCTCGACCTCGAGATGGTGAACCGCGTCGTAGACCCCACCTTCTCGTTTATGACGGTCGACAGAGATGGCAAGATTCGGATGGACTGCTCGTCGCCCTATGCCATGGCGAGTCTCGTCGGCCACAAGGACCGGTTCGATGTCGCCTTCGGCAATGACCCGGACTACGACCGCCACGGGATCGTGTGTTCGGGCGCTGGGCTGCTGAATCCGAATCATTATCTAGCCGTCGCCATTGAGTACCTGTTCTCGAACCGACCGGGCTGGCCAGCGAAGGCTGCCGTCGGCAAAACACTCGTGTCGAGTTCCATGATTGACCGGGTCGCCAAATCGCTAGGGCGGCCCTTGTGTGAAGTGCCCGTCGGGTTCAAGTGGTTCGTCGAAGGCCTGTTGTCAGGTTCGCTCGGCTTCGGTGGAGAGGAAAGTGCCGGTGCATCGTTTCTTCGCACGGACGGGACGACCTGGACCACCGACAAAGACGGCATCGTGATGGACCTCTTGGCCGCCGAGATTATTGCCGTCACGGGGCGGGACCCGAGCGAGCGATACAAGGAACTGGAAACCAAGTTCGGCAGCCCTACTTATCGGCGAACTGACGCGCCCGCTAGCCTCGAAGAGAAAGCAGTCTTGAAAAACCTGTCGCCTGAGGCGGTCGAAGCGGACACGTTGGCGGGAGAAGTCATCGTGTCCAAGCTAACTCGTGCTCCAGGCAATGACGCTCCCATCGGTGGCCTAAAAGTCGTGACCGAAAACGGCTGGTTCGCGGCTCGACCCTCGGGCACCGAGGCCATCTACAAAATCTACAGCGAGAGCTTCCTGGGCGAATCGCACCTGGATGCCATCCAAGAAGAAGCAACCGCCATTGTCGCCGCGGCGCTTCAGGCAGGTCGATAACCGAGGTCGATCCGCCTCGCTCGCGGACCGAGAGACGGACTAGCTCAACCCTTTTTCACGACCTCAACATCGAGCGCCTCTGCAAGCTCCCGTGCTAACCGATCGGTTCCAGGTAGACTCTGACCCAGCTTGGAGTAGACTTCCCACTCACCGTCACGACCCAAAAGCAGAAGTGCCGAATCGGGTCGATTGCTATCCGAGGTCTTTCGGAGGGCGACGGCCCGAAGTTCGTTCAACGGGATGACCTGATTGTTGCGCCGAAACAGTCCTGCCTTGGAATACTCAAAGACGCCGCGCTCGTGGTCGATTCGCCACTTCTCGGTGAACGCGAAGAATTCGTAGGATGCGAGAAAACCAGCTGCGCCAGCGAGCGCGGCTGCGATGCCTGCTCCCACTGCGCCTTTTGCAAGGGCGATCGCCGCTACAGCGAGTCCCCCGCCACCCAGCGCAGTTGCAAGGGCGAGACCCAGCTTCCATCTTCGCCTGATGGAGCGTCTGCGGATCGGCTTATCTGCCGTCGTCGTCGGGGGGACTTCGGTCACCTGAGGCGCTGGGCCGTGACCCGGAAAGGACATCGCGCCGCCCTCACCGGCCAAAGTCAGTTCACCGCCAGCCGCTTCAGCCGACAGCGCGAGCTCGCCGCCCTCGAATTCACTAAAGTGGGTTTGTAGCCAGCTGGCGGCCCATCGACGCACCGAACCCGTCCCGTGGTCGCTCGCGATGAGATCGCGTACTGTCTTCTGAAGCTCGTCGGGAGTATGTGTTTCTGCCAGGCTTTGGAGCGCATCCACGCGCACGACGTCGGGGGTCGCCCCATTCAGCGCCAACCCTTCCAACATCGCACGACCTTCGCGGCCGCGTTGCCTACCGATAACCGCTAGGGTCCATGGATCGGCGGACGACCTGGCCCACTCGATAGTCTCTCGAGCTGCGACGGAGTCCGGGTGGTCGCTGAGGAGCAGTCCCATCGCTTCGCTGCGGCGGTCGTCGTTGCTCGAAGAGGTCGCAGTGGTTGCGAGACGCTCTGGAATGGTGCCTTCGGCTGCGCTCAGGCGCTGTCCCAAAACCAAGGCCTTTTCGAGATTGGCGAATGCCTCTTTGTGAACGAACACGGGTTTCCACCAGGGGCCAGAAGGAGCGCGCCACATCCGCAGTCTCAGCGTCCCTTCGAGCAGGTCGAGACTCCATCCGTCCCGCGTGAGGCCGCGAAACGCCGCTAACATCGCGTCGTCGAGAGCGCCGAATATGGCGGCTGCTTCACCCTGTGCTGCAAAGTCTATATCAAAGCTCGGTTCTCGAGTGCGGGTGCTGGTCAAGGCCTTCAAAGCCGGATTCGGCCTGTTGGCGATGCGTCGCGAGCGCACTTCAACCGGGAAACGGGGCTGGTCGGTCTGCGGACCGACGGTGATCTCGATCCAGGGCATTCCCCCGTTTTCCTTGAGATACCGAAATGGGAGCAGGTCGATCTCTGTAACTAGCCCGTTTACCGTGCCGCCCCAACGGGGAAACAAAAGGGGCGTCGATTTCACTCGGGTCAGACCCAGCTTCTTCGCTGCCTTTCGCCACCTTCGGTAGAACGAGATTGGTAGGCCAGCCACGACCAGCAAGACCGACATGATGAACAGATTGGCGAGGATTGCTGACACGGTGCTCCTTGGTGAACCGTCTCAACCTAACACCCTCAGGCCGATTCAGATTCCCTTGCGGCTCAGTCGTTACCTAACGCACCCCTTCGATTGATCCCATCAGACGGGCAAACTCCCCGATCCGGTAGATTATCGAGTTGACGGCCGCGGTGAGATGGATATAACCGGGCGCAACACATAGGAAACTCAGGTTTGGGCGATTACAATCCATACAAGGTCGACTCCGACGCAGACTCGGAATCTGATCAGCTGTTAGGGAGGCTTGCGGCGCGGCGCCGGGCTGGCAACATTGGCGCTGTTGCCCTCCTCTTGGCTATCGTCGTGGGCGGCGGTTGGGCCGTGATGTCCATCTCCAGCAGCGATGACGCTGAGACTGTGTACAACCCACCACTGGCCGAAGAGACGGAGCCGGTGGTACTGCTCTCCAATCCGGTCGATGCCGAGGCGCTCGCGAGCATCGACATGGGACTCGTCCACGGGGAACTCTTTCCCACCTGGATGATCCGAGCCGGAAACGCTCGCTACGCTCGCGATTGGGAGCGGGCCGGTTACGCCTTCGATGATCTGCTCGGGGCAGTAGAGGCCGACGCCAACCTCGTCGAGATACTGCTCGAACTCGAAAGCCAGAACGACGTTGGAAGCATCACCGATCCGGAGCGCGTCCTGACAGCCTATACCGCTTGGAACGAGTACCTCGACGACAACGACATCCCCTTCTATGTCCATCCCGTGGTTCGTTTCGGCCGCGACAAGGACTGGGTCACGGTCAAGTTCTACGAGACGATTCACGACATTAATGCATCCTGGGGTGAGCACGATGTCCGCGTTCTGCTGATGGAGCGAGCCGACCACACCAACATTAGGGAACTCTATCTGGGCAAGGCCGGAGACGCCCGGGGCGCGAGAGTGATTACCGATAGGGTATCCGATTTCGCTCTGAACGAGGTGTGGCCGTTGATTGCGACCGGCGGCATCGAAACACTCGATCCCATTCAAGTGAACTTCTCGACCTCCGTCCGAGCCGAACTGGCGTCCTTGCTCCCACCTGAAGCCCTGGATGTCTTGCGCCGCACCGCCCGCCAACGAGGGCAACTACTTGCTGTGGCTGACGCTCTCAAGGCTCGGCGACGGGGGTGCGGAAGCCGATACTCGTTCAATTTCGTACCCTGGAATGGAGTCTCGGATGAGACCCGCGAACGGACGCTGAGGTACGCCGAACTCGATGCTGGGCAGGACTGCCCACGGGTCACAGTCACCGAAGCCCACACACTAGACACGGTCTCTAGGGAGCTAGCTGCCGAGCTCGAGCTCGAGGGGGCACTGCGCCAACTCATCAGCGTGGTCAGCCGCGGCACAGCAGTTCACGAGGCCCAGCACCTCGTCGACCAGAACTTTCGGGGCGAACGGCTCAGCTGCGACGGCTGCGAGAGGAACATTTCCGGCGACTCGCTACAGGAGCTCTCCGCCTACTTGGCCTCTTTCTCCGACCCACAGGCCGGTGGGACTGCGCTCTTTCAAGCCTGCACGTACTTCAGTGACGCCGGCGGCGAACACGAACGCGCGCTCAACGAGGCCCTCCCCGCAATTCTGCCGCTCGGCTGCGTTGGCGCCATACCCACGAACATTCCAGCGGCAGCCCAGTCTGTGACGGAGCAACTCCTGGGTCAGTGGTTGCCGATACAGTTACCCCACGACTACCCCACCGAATTGCCGATCGGCCGCTGAGCGCTCTCGAACGTCAGCGGGAAACCACTAGCGATACATCGCCGTACTCGTGCCCCAGATAGCCCCGCGACACCGCTTCGGAGTAGCCCCGCTCGAGCAGGACCTTTGGCACGAAGCTGCCCAACAGGTTGAGATGACTGGAGCCAGGTTCGTGAATCCCGGTAATCAGACCGTCCACCACTTTGGGTGTGTAGTCCGAGAGGATTCTGAGCAGACTCACGAACGAGCCGGCCGTCACGACACCAGAGTTCCCGCCAGCGCTGCTCTCGAGGGCCCGCGTCACACCCGTACCCATCGCGTAGATACGGCGCCCCGCCTGGTTGGCGCGATTGATCGCCTCTGCCGCTCCGTCCGAAATCATCGAACGCTCGGGCAGCGGAAGCACCGCGTCGAGCTGGTCGTCGCCGGTCGTTGAGAGTCCGGTGCCATGGGTGATCGCAACCAGCTCGACTCCAGCGTTTTGCAAACCGAAGACCAGGTCCCAGGTCAGATGAAAGCCCGACGAAGGCGGCTCGACCGCTAGCGGGGCACCGGCGAAGATCGTTTGCTGATCCCAAGGCTGCAGCTCCTCCTCGAGGTAGGAGTATTGGACCGGATGACCAGCTCGATACAGGTCGCCCCACAGCTCGTCGCCCGTGCCCTCGAAGGCGATTTCGATCAAGCGGCTGCACTGTTCACTGTGGCCCGTCACGCAGGCGACCAGGCCGTGCTCTAGCAGGAGCCGATCTCCTTCCTGTAGGCACGGCGGATTAGGCCGTGCTTCCGTTTTGTCGTGCCAGTCGCCCTCACCGAAGAGCACCGCGAGCCAGGTCGAAACATCCCCGGGATCGGCCGCTAGATTCACTGCCAGACGCAGCTCGATTTGGCGACCTGTGCGCTCGTGAAATCCAGGAAAGCTGCTGGGCATCGTCGCCGCATCGTTGACGACCAGCATATCTCCCTCACTCATCGCGGCTGCCAGCGAACCAACCGAATCGTGTCGGATCTCGCCCAGCTCCGCGTTCAGCAACAAGAGGCGAGCGTCGCGGCGTCGAGCGCTGGATTTAGCCGGATTGAATGTTGGGCTGTTCATAGCAAGGCCCTCCACTGGCTGGCGGAATGACGGACGATCGAGTTGTCGATCTCCCGTCCGATTAGGCTCAGCAGATCGTCTGCTACATCGGAAGGAACCAGCAGGTCAGCTGGGTCAGCGTCCGGAATGGCCGCGCTGTGAAGGGGCGTATCCATGTCGCCGGGGTCCACTGCTAAAAACCGAATGCCTCGCTCAGCCAGCTCTTCATTCCAGATCCGCGACATGTGATCCAATGCCGACTTCGAGGCACTGTAGATTCCCCAGGTCGGATAGGCACTGACTGCTGCGTCGCTCGAGATGTTGACGACGAGTCCACCGCCATGCAGCAACATGGCCGGAAGCACCGCTTTCGTGAGCCGAAACGGACCAACTAGGTTGGTGGCCAGAACCTCAGACAGGGCTTCACAGTCGGTGTCGAGCAATTGCCGCAGAGGCGTGGGTCCCAACGAACTGGCGTTGTTGACCAAGATATCGACACCGCCGAGAACCTGAACCGCTTCTCCGCTGATCCGGTAAACCGCGTTCTTGTCGGCTACGTCAGCTACGATCGGGAAGATATTGGGATGTTGGCTCACCTCTTCTAGACCACCTCGACCCCTGGCGACCACCGCCACTTTTGCGCCCGCTTTGGCGCTCGCGATCGCCAGCGCGCGACCCAATCCGGAGGAGCCGCCGGTGATCAGGATTCGTTTTCCACTTAGGTATGTATGTGCGTTCATGGTCAGCCTCATTTAATAAAGGGTTCTCTTTATAAATAAAACTGTAGCATTAGATTACCGTTTGTAAAGTTATTTCTTTACCAATAGTCAAATCGAGAGTCTGGGCCGCGTGCGGAGCGGCTTTCAAAAGCGCAGCACGCGGCGAGTGAAGCCGGAGGCAAACGAGGTGTCCCTCGAGGGACGGAAGGGTGATAG
>CAZDBH010000369.1:0-8687 GCA_964503485.1 uncultured Bradymonadales bacterium
AAGACCTGAAGCGTCCCATCCGCGGGAGCCAGTTCATCCAGATAGGACACAGCGCCTTCGGCGGCCAGTCCAGGCGCCGCCCCAACCTGACCGATAGGGCCGAGGGAGTCGTTGGTCTGCACAGCACACCATCCACACAACAGCAGACTTACGACGCCGACGAGGGAAACGCTCAATCGGTGCGATGCGTTGCTCAAAAGCGCGGCGCAACCTCTCGCGGCCAGCGGTATCGCCAGGATCGAGGCCATCGCGAAGAAACGCACGGCGACCGTAGCCAGCAAAACGCCGAGCAGGGCCGCCAGCAGCTCCCGCCACCAGATTCGATGTGCGGAGACCATGCCCAGAAGGCCTAGAAGCCAGACCCCGACAAACCCAGCGCTGTAGGGTGAATCCAATGGATTGAGAAGCGCCCACGACGGCGAAGACCACTCGCCGATGTGCTTCACAGCATCGCTGCCCGAATGATTGAGGAGATAGTCGAACAGCCCAAGTCCGTAGGCAGAAGTCACCGTGGCGAGCGCCAGCAACGCCCAAACTAAGATGTAGCTAACTCGGGCGGTGGGTTTTGTGAGGAAGCTCGGAAAAGCGAGGCTTGCGAACACGACCGGAGCGATCACGAAGCTGCCATGGAGCTGCGCCCACAACATGCCAAGGCCGACCAGCCGCATTCCGTGCTTGGCACGATCGCCGCGCTCGGCGTCGATGAACTTCGAGGTGACGAGTAAGAACCCGAGCAGAACAGTCAGAAATGCCGCCTGCGGCCGGGCCTGCATTCGCGACATCACAGCCACCATAGCAAACGTCGATACTAGAACCACCGTTGGCAAGGTTGCCTTGGGTTCCGTGGCGCGCACCAAGGCCGCCACCAAAAACACGCAGGCGGCCGTGAGAAGCGCAACTAGCGCGGCAATCCCAGCCCAACCGAGGGCGCTGTGCAGTCCGTAGGTCGTGACATCCCACAGCCATTGCGGGACCACAGCAACGGGCTCGAACCCACTGAAGGCCCACATCTCGGTAACCGTACGGCTTCCCTGATCGAGAACCGCGCGTCCATAGGATAGGTGGAAGAAAGCATCTGTGTCGTACATCGGATGTACGCTCAGGCCGCCAAAAACGACGGCGAGCCCCAGCGACCACAGTATCTGAGCGCGTTTTGTCATGCGCTTGCTACGACTCCTTGGACGAATCCAGGCGTCTCACACGATGAAGATGACAGCAATTCGCCCGATGCGTGAGTATCGGCCAGCGGTGGGTGGGGATCAAGAAAGAGGCTACACCCTAGAGCCAGACTGTTCGCAATAGGGCGAGCGACTTTGGGTCTTTGTCCAATATGCTCCGGAGGACACCGAGGACGATGCTGCGACCTTCGCGAAGCACCTCGAAGTCGCGATCGACAGGAAAGGTGCCCTGAGCGATCTCAGTGAGGAAGTCGACACAAGGTTTGGAAATCGGCACCGCATGGTCGTCTGGCCGGACTTCGTCGATTGACAGGAGTCCGCCGTTACTGAAGCTGAAGTAGGCGACCTCGATTGATTCGCGCGACCGACCGCTCCTCGCACAGCGGTGAAAACTCGGGAAGAAACCGGATTCGGCGAGTAGAAGAAGCGCAAATCGCAAGCAGCCTACCTCGGTGAACCACTCGCCTCGGCCGTGCCCGTCCAACCATCCGAACAGCCTGTGGGCGGACTCGAATAGTGTCTCGCTGGCGCCACCCAGCGATACCTCGGCTGTCCATTCGGTGGCTAGACTGGCCCAGTACATCGTGTGGAGGTTCTTGGCGATATTGTCGTAGGCTTCGAGGACCTTGGCGTCGAACAGTCGCCCCATCGTCTCGTCCTGTTTGGAACGATAGCGGATTTCGAGCAGTCGGAATGGTTGCAGTGCGGTGCCGTAGCGCTTGCTGCTCTTTCGGACCCCGGCCGAGAACACGGTGACCTTGCCGCGTTTTTTGGTCAGAATCGTCAGGACTTTGTCGGACTCACCGTAGTCGACTGCACGAAGGAGAAGGGCATGGTCTACGAACTCGCCCGGGCGACTCAAAACGGCAACATGAGCTTCGCGACCGTGAAGTAGGCGAGGATGCCAATCACGTCGACAGCTGTCGTGACGAATGGACCCGTAGCGATAGCTGGGTCAATGTTGAGGCGCTGAAAGAGCAGCGGTACTGCGCCACCCACGAGTGCGGCAATGACCATGACCGAAGCCACTGACGTGGCGACGACGAACGCGAGATTGAGCGGAGATGGGATGTCAGGTGAGCTGTTGTACAGGGCCATTGTGATGAGGCCGAGCAAGAGCCCGTAGAGGGCGCCGCACGTCAGGCCGATACCGACTTCCCGCCTGACCACGCTCCAAAGGCGAGCGAAGTCGATCTGACCGAGGGCGATACCGCGGGTTACGATCGTCGAACTCTGGGTGCCGACATTGCCGCCCATTCCCACGATGATGGGTATGAAGGCAGCCAGAGCGGCGATTCGTTTGAGTTCGGCCTCGAACGAACTGATCACCAGGGCTGCCAGGACCCCGCCGACGAAACTCGCAAAGAGCCACGGGATACGGGACTTCGCCCCCTGCATGACGGTGGCTCGTTCCGCAACGCTGATGTTGCTGACACCCGCCATTTTCATCATGTCCTCGGTCGCCTCGAGCCGGATGACATCGATGATGTCATCGACGGTCACGAGACCGACCAACTTGTTGTTGTCGTCGACAACAGGAACGGCGAGCAGGTTGTAGCGAGCGACGATCCGGGCGACCTCTTCCTGGTCGGTTTGAGTGGTTACTCTCACGACGTCCGGTGTCATGACGTCGGCCAACTGGATCTCGGGAGGTACGATAACGAGGTCTCGCAGACTGCAGACCCCAACTAGGTGATCGTGCTCGTTGACAACATAGAGATAAAAAACCATCTCCAATTCGTCGGAGCTGCGCTGCAACTCAGAAATCGCCGCGCCCGCAGTGAGCGAGGCGGGCAGGGCGAAGACGTCGGGAACCATGAGACCACCGGCGGTCTCTGGGTCGTATTGAAGTAGGTCGATAGCCTCGGAGAGGTCATCTCGATGGGGTGTTGCCGCGGTGATTGCGGCGGCACGCTCCTCGGAGAGTTCCTCGAGGATGTCGGCCGCGTCGTCACTCGACATTTCGGCCAACAACATGGCGAGTTCCACATCAGAGAACTGCTCTAGGAAGACCTGTAGGATTTCGGTGTCGAGCTCTGTGAGGACCTCCGCAGCGCGGTCTAAGGGAGCCACCAGGTCGAAGAGCTGCTTCCATTTGTTTCCTGGGACGAAACGAAAGACTGCTGCGAGGTCCGCAGGCCGCATGCCTTCCACAATTCGCCCCAGATTCTTCGTCGCGTTCCTGCGCAGAAGACGGACAATCGTGTCTGAGAAGACGGTGGCCTCGGAACCGGTATTCATAGCCCCCTCCCGTTTTTGGGACCTGGGAGGTCGTTAGCTACGGTGTAGGCTGTTCCCAGGTTGTGGAGGACGGTGTGTCACTGTCAGTGATTTGCTCGGTGTCTGACTGCCCAAAGATGAGGAGCGAGAGACCAAGGCCCAAGATGATGGCGAGGATCGCCACAGCGTAGGTGAATCGGGGTAGGCGAGATCCCTCGAAGAGAGAGGCCATACCCGTTTCGCGCACGTTCTCGTCTACCGGCGCCACGTGAGAAGGCGATTTGCGCCCAGAGTGACGTTCGTAGTGTCCGATGATTTCTTCGGGGTTCAGGTTTAGCTCGCGTGCGCAGTTTCTGAGGAAACCGCGCACGAAGACTTCACCTGGGATAGCTTCGTATTCATCTCCCTCGAGACACGCTACGTGCGTGGGGGAGATTCGTGTAATGGACGCCAATTCCCTCAACGAAAGACCGCGATCTTCGCGGGCTTTGCGAAGAACAGCTCCTGGCGTTTGCGGGCTGCTCATTAATTCCTCCGGACGTACCATTTTATTAAGTAATTCAACACGTTACCCGGACGTGCCGCAGCCGGGATCCCAATCGTGATCCATAGACCATTTTGAGGCCTTTCTGTCAAGGGGGATATGGGCTAAAAACGATCACCTGCGCCGTTGTTAATCCAGCGGCGATCGGTCAGCGGGCGACCGGAAATCGGTGGTCGGCACTAACTACTCGGACATCCTCAGGATTGCTTGAGAGACTCGGCCTTGTCGGTGCGCTCCCAGGTAAAATCGGCCTCGGTGCGGCCAAAGTGACCATAGGCTGCCGTTTGGCGGTAGATCGGCCGCAGCAGCTGCAATGACTCGACGATTCCGGCTGGTTTCAGCGAGAAGTCACGCCGAACTCTGCGTTCGATCTCGTCGGTGGGCACGGTTTCAGTTCCAAAGGTGTTGGCCAGGACACTGACGGGCTCGGCGACGCCAATGGCGTAGGCAAGCTGAAGCTCGCAACGCTTTGCGAGACCGGCGGCGACCACATTCTTGGCGACGTAGCGCGCCATGTAGGCCGCTGAACGATCAACCTTGCTCGGGTCCTTGCCGCTAAACGCTCCGCCACCGTGGCGACCCATTCCGCCGTAGGTGTCGACGATGATCTTTCGACCCGTGAGACCGCAGTCGCCCATCGGACCGCCAACCACGAATCGGCCAGTTGGATTCACAAAGACGCGTGTGTCTTTGTTCATCAGTTCGGCCGGAACGATCTTCTTGATGACTTCCTCGATAACAGCTTCTCGGATCTGCTCCAGGGAAGCCTCTTCCGCGTGCTGGCTCGAGACGACGATGGTCTCGACAGCGGTTGGGGTGTAGCCGTCGTAGCGGACAGATACTTGGGTCTTCCCGTCTGCACGCAGGTAGGGAAGGGTGCCGTTCTTCCTGACGTCAGTGAGCTGTCGAGCCAGTTGATGCGACAACATGATTGGCAGCGGCATCAACTCCGGGGTCTCGTCGCAGGCGTAACCGAACATGAGTCCCTGATCGCCAGCGCCCTGTTCCTCGACGACGCCCATGCCTGTGTCCACGCCCTGAGCAATGTCGGGCGACTGTGCTTCGACGGCACTGAGCACAGAGCACGTGTTGCCACAGAACCCTTTTTCTGAGTCGTCATAACCGATCTCGAGAACGGTTTTGCGCGCCAGCTCAGAGTGTGCGACTCGGCCTTTGCTCGAGACTTCGCCGGCCACCACGATGAGGCCGGTCTTGATCATCGTCTCGACGGCCACGCGGCTCTTGGGGTCCTGGGCGAGGTATGCGTCTACGATCGAGTCCGAAATCTGATCGGCCATCTTGTCTGGATGGCCCTCAGTCACGGACTCCGAGGTGAATAGGTATTGGCGGTTTTCCATAGGTTATTCTCGGTCTTGTGTGTTTCTTCGACTTCGGTTTGTTCCTACTCTTGGAACGATGCTTGAAGCAGTGGGTGAGTTCCCCAGCTCAACAAGCTGAACCTCCGTAGGAAGAAGGCTCTACTGGAGAGGGTAGCAGATTGTCAATCGCTCTTTGTTAGAACGTGTACGACGCTGAGACCATCGCGAAGAGGTCGTTCGAGGATCCGCTGAGGAAGAAGGGGCCGGCAGTCGTGACGGGCCAGTTCAACATGGCGTCCAACTTGAAGTTACCCTCGAGGGCGTTGAAGCCAAAGCCGTTGGACCAGTAGAAGCTCGGGCCTCGCAGGGACACCGAGTCACCACCACGGTCAGAATCTTCCTGAAGTTCACCACTGATCATGTTGTACTCAGAACGTACACCAGAGCGGTAAGTCAGCCACTCGAGCAGGTGCCACTCGGCTGCAATGTTCACACCCGGAAGGAGAATGGTGACCTGGTCGATCAGGTTGTTCTTACCTTCGGGGTCGGCGGTCAGTTGGCTGATTCCCAATGTGACGTAGGCAGCGACAGTCGCGTTGTCACCAATCTTGTAGCGCGGACCCACACTGGCCTGTACCTGGAACTCAGCGATTTCGATGTCGATGCGGCTGCTGTCGTCGCCGTCACCGTCGTCGAGGTCTGTGGAGCGGCTTCGCGTCGCGATGTTGAGCAAGACGCCCAGGTCAATGCTGTCACTCATCGCGAAGAACGCGCGACCCATAATGCCGAGGCCGAAGGAGCCAGCGGTGTCTTCGAGTTCATCGTCGCCTGCCAGTGCAGTGGCGCTCCAGCTACCGATGTTGAGTTCGACGCTGGCGTCGAGATTCATCGCGTCGCTGTCATAGCCGAGCGAGCCGAGCAATGAGAACGAGAAGGCGCTGGAGCCCGGATTGAGAACGCCCGAATCATCGTCATCGAGGTCGGAACGCTCGAGTGCGTTCGAGCCAAGTGCGAGACGGAACCCGAGGTCCATGTTTGAACCCAAGGCGAAGCCAGCGATGACGTCGAGCCAACTCAGATTCTCAATTGGCGCCAGCAGTCCAGTTGTGCCCGTCAAACGGGGAAGGATGGAATCTTCAATGCCACCATTTCGGTGGGCGCCAAAGACGGTACCGCCACTCAGCGCCTCCGTGTGGGCACTCTGGAAGTCGGAGCGGTGCAGAGCGATACCGAAACCGAAGTTCCGCTGCTGTGCGTTGCCGAACAGGATGCCCGCGCTACCCAAGTGAGGTCCGCCCAAGCCCGACAGCGTCGTGACCTCTTCAGTCGTCACGTCACCAGTTGGTACGTCGGTGCTTCCACCTCCACCAGAGGACGCCGAGAGACCTTCAGCAACACTGGGGCTGGAGGTGTCTGGAACGCTCACACCAGTTACGAAGTCGAACCATACGTAGTTGACGTAGTTCACAACCTCATGAGGCATGAAGAAGATGTCAGAAACATCCTCAATAAGGAGATTGCCGGCGAGCGAACTGCGTCGCGACGCGCTAGCGCTGGAAACACTGACGGTTACCAGAAGAAGAGCTGAAAAAATGACAAATGCCCCTCGTCTCATCACGAATCCTCCTTGAACAGCAACAACGGACCTAATTACCAAACCGACTTACGGCGCCAAACGCCCTCGGGATTTACTAAAGTTCCGGGGGTTTATTACAGAAGATGGGTGAAGTCAACCGCCCGCATACACCGTAGGCAAACATCCCACCCGGGCGGTTTGGGCCTCCCTCCTTGCACCGAAAGCCCGAGGCCTCGTCTTTGCTGAAACCGTTATAAACTCAACCAGTTATCATTATCTCACGCAACAAATCCTCCGAACCGCCGAATACCACGTGGATGGATTGAACAACTCTATGATAGAGGTTTGACTATGGCTGTGCGCTCCGCCCTAACTACCACCACCACTCTGTGGCTCCTTGCCGTGCTCGGCTGCCACGACTACACAGTCTGCGAGACGGACGACGACTGCCCGTACACATCCACCTGTATCGATGCCTTGTGCAAGATTCGACCGGAGTTTCAGTATTGCGACTATCGCGACGGCGATCCGGGGTGTCCCGAAGGCCAATACTGCTCGACTGAGTTCGCTGTCTGTTTGGATGTAGACGCCGACGCGAGTGACGCCGACGCCGACGCGAGTGACGCCGACGCCGACCGAGACGCAGTGTCCGACACTGAAGCCGACATCGGTGGGGACACTGCCGAGGGAGACTTGGTTGCCTCCGACGCATTCGACGCTGCCGAGAGGGAAACCGTTGATTCGATTGACGCTGCCGAAACGTCCGACGCAGGTCACGACCTTGGCGAGGGCGACCCCGACACCGAGCAAACCGATCCTGACGTTGCTGACACAGACGACCTAGACGTCGCCGACGCGGGCGATGCAGAGGATCTCGGGCCTGATGAGTCATGCGTCCCCGCAGAGATCGAAATCTGCGACGGTATCGACAACACGTGTAACAGGCAGATCGACGAGGGGTGCGACGATGATTCAGACGGCTGGTGTCGAGCCGATGTCGAGGGATTGTCGGAACGAACGAGCGCGCTATGCCCCAACGGGTATGGCGATTGTGACGATCGAGTCGGGTTCGGAGAGATCATTTACCCCTTCGCCGAAGAAGTGTGCGACGGTCTGGACAACCAGTGCGCCGACGGGCGCATCGACGAAGGTTGCGATCAGGACGGGGACGGTTGGTGTCGGGCGGACACCAATGGCCTGGACGAGTTGGTGACCGATTTGTGCCCGCTCGGCTACGGCGACTGTGAGGATCGAGTTGGCATGGGTGAGACCGTCTACCCCGACGCCGAAGAGCTGTGCGACGGCGTGGCCAACGACTGTGGCGAGCTTGTAGACGAGGGTTGCGACGCCGATGGGGACGGCTGGTGCCGCAGCGATGTGGAGGGGCTGGGTGACTTGACCACCGAGCTGTGCCTCGAGGGGTATGGCGATTGCAACGACATCGACGGTGAGGGGGAGGATATTCACCCCGGTGCCGCGGAGCTCTGCGACGGAATCGACAACAACTGTGCGGATGGGCCCGATCGACTTCGAATCGGTGAGGCAACCATATTGACCGATGACGAGCCCGTGGCAACGCCGCGAGCCGCCACCAACGACTCCGGCCGGACCTGCGTTGCATGGGCCGCCGACGGGCGGTTAGTAACCAGCGATCTGACCACGACACGCGGCTACGATATCGATAGCGACCTAGGGAACGCCCATTTGGCGGTCGATGGGACTTCGTTCTTTCTCGCGCTAGGGCTGCAGAATGATACTGAAACCGCGATTCACGTGGGCCGGCTCGACTCGAGCTGTCGACTAGGAGCCTGTCGCGCATAGCGCTCCAGGCTCCGCCATTGGCTTTTAGC
>CAZDBH010000370.1:0-8682 GCA_964503485.1 uncultured Bradymonadales bacterium
CAAGATCTTTGGTTATTTCCGATCGGCAAGTGTATGCGGTGGGGATTTCTGGAACGTTGCGGACCTCGACGACGGACGAACCCTCGTCGTTGTGGGCGACGTGACGGGGCACGGGGTACCGAGCGCCATGATCACGGCCACGGCCAAGTCGAGTATGGATACGGTCAGAAACATCCGGGGCAAGAACCTGTCGCTGACCTACCTACTCGAGGAAATGAATCGCACTATTTTCGCTTCAGCGAAGCGAAAATTCGTCATGACCTTCTTCGCCGTCGCGTACGACCAGGCGCGTAATCAGCTCAGCTTCGCCAACGCCGGCCACAACTTTCCCTTTCTCCTCACACGAGAGCAAGGTAAGCTGGACCTTCGAAGCTTGGTTGCGCGCGGAAATAGGCTCGGGGACGTGGAAGAGAGTCGCTACATGGAGCAGACTATTCCAGTTCAAGCCGGCGATACACTCGTAATGTATACGGACGGCATTACCGAATATCGCAGCCCAGACGGTAAAGAGTATAGCGAGCGGCGTCTGCGCCGAATCCTCACCAAGAACGCTGCGTTGGATGCCGATGAACTCGGCAAGGCGATACTGAGCGACCTCACCGAGTTTGCAGCTCAAGCCCCCCAAGAGGACGATATTACTTTGGTCGTCGTCCGTGTGGGTCAGAGCAGTTCCAGACGGGCCGTCGCTCAACTTGGCGGTGCATCGTGATGTATCGAGCGAGCATAGTCCTGTGCTGCGCCGCACTCTCCTGTCTTTCGCTGACGGGTCCTGCTCAGGCGCAATCCGGGCGATACCAAGGGAACAGCGAAGCGCAGGAGTCTTTCAACCAGGGACAGGCCGAGTCCGCGCGCGGTGACCGCTACCTAGAGGATGGCGAGCAGCGACGAGCAATGAGCGCATATTCGGACGCAGTCGAGTACTACAGGGAGGCTCTAGACTACGACGAGGACTATGAAGAGGCATGGGAACGCCTCGGGTACGTTCTCTACGTTATGGGCGAGAGCGCTGAAGCCATCGAGGTGCTGAATGAGGGCCTCTCCAACGTGAGCAACAGTCTCATGTTGCGACGCATGCTTGGTATCAATCTGTATGAGGCGGGTCGGGTGGACGAAGCGATCAGCACCCTCCAGGCAGTGGATTCAGAAGGGGGAGCCACCGCGGATGCTCTCTTCGTACTGGGCAAGCACTTCTACGAAGGAAACGACTACGAGGCGGCGATACCGTACTTCCAACGCTATCTGGTGGAGACCCCTAGCGATGCTGGGACCCATGGCGCCCTCGGGAACTGTTACCTGCGGACCGAGCAATTCGACCTCGCGTTGGCGGCTTTCCGAACCGTAATCGATCTCGATCCGACCAACCTCACGGCTCGCATCAATATGGGGGACGTTTACTTCGCTTCTCAGGATTTTGAACGGGCAATCGACGTCTACCAGCGCGTTCTCCCCAGCGATGACGGGAACTTCCGTGTCTGGTTCAACCTGGGCAAGAGCCACCTCGAACTCGGCCAAAATCTAGAGGCGTTGGAGGCCTTTCAGCGGGTTACCGAAATTCGGGGGAACGTGTATCAGGGCCATTACTTCACGGGCGTGTCACACTTCCGACTGGGAGACCAAGACGCTGCCCGAACAGCCCTTCAAGCGGCCATCGCACTTCAGCCCGATCATGCCATGTCACAGTACCAACTGGGACTGGTCGAGGCGCGCTCTACTCAACTCGAAGCGGCGGAGACCGCACTGACCCGCGCCCGTGAGCTTCGCCCCGAGGAGCCATGGTTCGCTTGGGCGCTCGGCGATGTACTGCGCCGGATGGGTCGATTGGAAGAGGCAGTCGAGCAACATCAATTCGCGTTGGCAGCCGACGCGGAGCAGTCCGAGTTTCATGAATCGTTGGGCCGCGACCGTTATGCGCTCGGTGATTTCCCGGCCGCCGTCACCGCTCTCGAGGCCGCTCTGGCCGCTGAACCGGGTCGACTCACAGCCCGGGAAGCGCTCTGCGCCGTGTTGTTGAGCGAAGTCGATGAGGCTCTTCGCTCTGAGCTCTATACTGACGCTGGCTCCAAACTGGAGCGGGCGAGTGAACTCGCAGTGTTTCCGCTGGAACTCGGCCTCGCCCAGGCCAGCCTGGCCCTAGCACTCGAGGATACGAGT
Source organism: uncultured Bradymonadales bacterium (assembly GCA_964503485.1). Taxonomy (GTDB): domain Bacteria; phylum Myxococcota_A; class Bradymonadia; order JAFGEP01; family JAFGEP01; genus CAZDBH01. The sequence goes on from CAZDBH010000370.1 coordinate 2,152, forward strand.
ACAGCGGCCCTGGCTCTTGATGGCGTTCCGGCGGACTTTCACGGTGCGTTAGACTACCGGCGAGCCCGTGCTCATCTGAGCCACGTACTAGGCGACCTTGCTCAGATCGAGGTGTTCCTGGCATCTGAAATGGAACGGCCAATTGCTGAACTCGACTTTCGCGACGCCGCTCTACTGGGGCATGCTTCCGTCGCAAACGGCGATTGGAATCGGACACTGGCCCTATTCGAACAGGCCGCCACCTCTGGTTTTCACCAAACTGAGCTCGCCACCGCCCACATCCGAGTTGGGCTGTCGGAGTCGAACCGTGACAACTGGACTGCGGCCAGTGGGCACTTCCGATCTGCACTGGACCTATCGGATGCCCTGGAGGAGCAAGACGTCGTGCGCGCAGAGTATGGCCTCGGTATCTGTGAGCTGCAGTTGGGGCGTTTCGATGCGGCTGGAAGGCATCTTGGAAGTGTTTCTCGGCGCCTGAACCGACTGCGAGGCTCCGAGCGAACCAGGCTACCCCGGGATGAGAGCATGGCGGTTGACCTCCGACTCGGGTACGCCCAGTACAGGGCCGGAGACTATGCGGCAGCGATTGAGGTACTCGTGCCCTTGCGCCGAGGACGTTCTCAGGAGTTGGTCGAACGGCTGCTTGGATCGGCTCACGAACGACTGGCGATGCGTGCCTATGATGACGACGATTTGAGAACTGCGCGAGAGCACTTGGAACAAGCGCTCGAGTTCACACCGAACGAAGCAGCCCTTCGAAACAATCTCGCATGCTTGCGGTTCGGCGAGGGTGCTTCCGATAGGGCTGGGCGGACCTTCCGAGAACTGGCCGAAGACGGCAGTCTCGACATGGCCCTCTTCAACTACGCTGTTTTTCTGGATGAAGTCGAAGACGATCCAGAAGCAGCCTTCCGCTACTATCGTGAGTACGAACGGCGCGGTGGTCCTGCAGAGCGACAGGCCTCTGATTTCGCGGACGCTAAAGCGGAGGTCTTCGGATATGAATAGACCTCGACTAACCCGGTCACTCGCCTTGAGCATTTTGCTGCTCTGCGGCAGTCCCCTCCTCGCCCATGCACAAGATGGCGAGGAACTCACCATCGCTTTCTTCGCGCCCAGTGTGTACTTCGAGGACAGTCTCGCCAGGGCAAGTTTTGTCTCTTCGCTGGCCGCGCAGATCGAAGCGCAACTGGGACAAACCGTCCGCGGAATAAACATCTCGAGCGCTGGCGATCTCGACAGCGCTGACTTTGCGATCGTAGATGGCCAGTACTTCTCTGGGCGCCAGTCGGGCAGTCCGCTTCTGTCAGCCCGAACCGACGGGAGCACCACAAAAGAGTTGGCTCTGGTGGTAGCGAGTTCCGGGATCGATTCGCTCAGCGAATTGCGGGGCGGGACCTTGATTCTCCCCCGAGTCGGCGACCAACTGGAGTCTTTTGTGGGCGCGCAGGTGCTTCAGGGTGAGATTGATCCGAGCGACTTCTTCGGTGACATCGAATACACCTCCAACATCGAGTCTGCCCTGTCGGCGGTAGCATCAGGACGCGCGGACGCAACCGTTGCGTACAACGAGTACGCCGGGCGGTCGGGTCTTCGATCCTTGCAAACCTACTCTGAGGCACCGTTGGCGGTAGCCGTACAACTCAACTCGGGTGTGGACGAAGCGACGGCCGATGTCGTGCGGGCCGCACTGCGGGATAACTCGGGCAGCGGGGGAATCGGTGGCTTCGGGAGCTACGACGGGGACAGTGTCTCGTCATTTCGGCGCGCGGCCAATCGTGACCGGGAGGATCGGCAACCTCAGATGACCCAGGCCCGCACAGTGACGATCGACGCGGGGGATGTCGAACTCCGTGATGTACAAGAGGAACTTCCAATCGGTAATCCGGTCCGCCTGCTCACCGTTCCAACTCTGGAAGAGCCGTGAAACCAGGCGGCATTCTCCTTTGCGAAGGCGGCGCGAGGGCTCGAAATCTCGCCCGCGCTATCCGGAGTGTAGGACCGGATGTCACGGTCTGTAACAGTGTCGCCGAATTCGATCTCGCCCTTAAGCGAAGGCCAGCCTTCGTCGTCGTTGCGGCCGAGGGATCGCATAGTGAGCAATTCTTGTCGGCGTTTGTTGCGCTGGGTTCGAGCAATCTCGGCGAGCGGAGTATCTTGCTTGCCGATTTCTACAAATTGGGAGCGTTCCTGAGGCTTCTCGAAGCTGATATGTGCCATCACATCATCTCAGCTAGTCTTCCAAATTCGCTTCACAGGCTCAGCTCGACGTTGGCCGGGTTGATTCAGGGGCACTCGGGCGGAGTCGAGGCGTTTGCACCCTGGGGAGCTCAGATCCTGGGCTTCGAGATCCGCAGCAGTGCACCCAAGTCAGCGATGATCGACCAGATGGGCGAGTATCTCGAGTCGATGGGTATTCACCAACGGCTCGCGACACTGGCGCGAATCGTGGCGGATGAGTTCTTGATGAACGCCCTTTTCGATGCACCGGTCTCAGCGACGGGAGCACCTTTGTTCGCTCACACACAGCGACACGAGAACGTTGTTCTTCCCAGCCCGCACAGAGCGGAATTCCGTTACTGCTGCACTGCTGACCGGGTGTATATCTCCATGTTCGACAGCTTCGGGAGCCTCACGCCGGCTGTTTTACGTCAAAACCTCAGCCGCACGCTTTCGGGGGGTGATGACCAAATCCGGACTGGCAGCAAAGCCGGGGCGGGCGTCGGACTGTACATGTCTTTCTCGTCTCTGGCCGAGTGGATTATCAATATCAGACCGGGCCAGTCGACCGAGATGATCGGCGTGCTGAACGCAGGCGGAACCTATCGGGAGCATATTTCGACCCCGAAAGCGTTTCATTTGTTTGTACAGGGAAGCTGAAGGTGTGGGCTTAGTCGTCTTCTAGACGTTTGAGCTTGGCGAGGATCTTATCCTTTGGCTCGACCTGATCGGTGGCGAGAGGTCCTTCGCCGTGCATCTGGGCCATGAGAGCCGCTTCCATCATCCGCAGCCTCGCCTTGACTTCGTCGTCACGTGACTCGGTGAAGGTCAACTCGGCGTCGTCTGATTCACTCAGGCCATGCCGCATCCGTACAACGAGTTCTTCCTCGCGGGTGAGAGTTTCGGTCCGCGTTTCGGTCTGCGTCGTGGTTGAGACGACGTTGCCAAACTTCTTTTTCGTGTGATCAGACATTGTTCATACTCCATCCCCGCCGCGTATCCGTCTTGAGACCTGGGGTGGGCAGGCATTCACCGCCAGACTTGGATCCCTTATATCGGTTTGATCCGATCCTGATCAAATTCTCGACGATCTCGCGATCAAAAACTCCAGTATTTCCGCACATGTAGGATCATGTCGGTGATCTACTCACAGATCCTGTGTTTGTGTTCCTCTCTGCCTTCTACGATACCGGATGAAAACCACGACGCAAGCTACAATGACCAACACCCATGCGGCTGTGGCGTAGCGCTGTGCAAACAGAAGTAGGTCGGCAAGATTGGCTCCGATCACCGCACCGACGACCAAGATCACCCCGTTCCAGAGCGTGGCTGCAGCGGTCGCTATGAGAAGGGTCCGGGTTCGGGTGAAGCCTGCCATTCCAGCGGCGACGAAAAACAGGGCTCGGACCCCTGGTAAGAACCGATTGATAACGAGGTAGCGGTCACCGTGGCGCTCGAACGCTGCGACCAAACGGTCGATCCGAACCGCCACCTTGGGCCTGGCGAACCAGCGGTGCACGAACGTATTCTTGGGCTTGGTGAGCCAGCAGCCCACCTCGAAGTCCAACCATGCTCCCACGACACTGCCAAGCGTCACAACAAAGAAAACAGGTATGAAATCGAGCCCTCTGTGTGCGGAAAGAACCGATCCAGCGAGCACGATTGCATCGCCCGGAAACGGTGGGAAAACGTACTCGATCGTTGAGGCAAGCCCGAGGCAGATCCAAACGAGGACTGCCGGGAGCCCGAGTATCCATGTCACTGTCTCTTGCATGAGAACGTCGTACCCTGTGCCAGCGAGTCACCATATACCGGAAAAAACCGAGTTGGAATCGTCGTGAGATGTGAGGTCCGCCACTTGACACCGTAGAGGTGGCGGCATCTATTAGCGCATCGATCAGCGACTAGAGAGTAGCGGAGGAAAAGTGCGAGATTTGTTCGAAACCTATTGCGGCATGGAGCGGACGGACGACTCAGGCCAGACCTATTCGATCTTCACAAAGCAGATCGTCGTGGAGAAAGGGGTTGGCGATCGGGTCGCGACTCTGTCGCAACCCTATCTGGGAGAATCTGGAAAGGTCGCTCTGATCGTCGACGACAACACCTTGAAGGCCGCCGGCACCGCCGTTCAAGAGTCCTTTCGCAGAGCGGGACGGGAATTCACGACGCTTCACCTACAGCCCAAAGCGGGCCACGAGATCCTGGTCTGCGATGACGATACACTCGACGATGTCACCTCGGCGTTGTCGGATGCCAACGTGGTGGGAACCGTGTCGATCGGAAGCGGCACCATCTCGGACTTGGGGAAGATGGGCTCCCATCGGGTAGGCATCCCAGACATAGCGGTTGGCACCGCCCCCAGCAACAACGGCTACACCAGCGCGATTGCCGCGATCCTCAGTGATGGACTCAAAACAACTCAGCCATGTACGCCCGCGGTTGCGGTGTTTGCCGATCCGGAGGTCATGCGCAATGCGCCCTACCGGATGATCGCGAGCGGGATCGGCGACCTGTACAGCAAACCGGTCAGTAACGCTGACTGGAGGCTCAGCTATCGCCTCAATGATTCATTTTTCTCGCCGATCGTTATGGAGATCGTAGACGCCGGGAACGCGCTGCTGACAGACGTCGCAGCGAAACTTCCTGGCCGAGATTTCGAGGCAGTCGCCAATCTCACCGGCTCGATTATGCTGTCTGGCTTGGGAATGCAGGCAGCCGGAACCTCGGGGCCGGCTTCTGGGGGTGAGCACCTTGTGAGCCACTACTTGGATATGACGGCGACCCGGGACCACGAAGATCACGACCTTCACGGTTGCCAGGTGGCCGTCGGAACAGTCGTTACGTCGACTCTGTACGATCGGCTCCTGCGCCTTTCACCAGGTGACATTGATATCGACGCCTGTGTCGGACGGCTGCCGGCCTGGGACGGCTACGAAGCCACTCTTCGGGAACGGTTTGGCCCTCTTGCCGGACCAGTCATAGAGCGTGCCCGTCAGGGCTATCCGACAGCAGAGACTCTCAGGGCCAGACTCACCCGTCTGACCGAGGGCTGGGACGACATCATGCCGTGGGTCGCCGAAACACTGAGAAAGCCCAGCGATCTGGCGGGCGAGCTCGACGCGGCTGAGTGCCCCACTACATTCCCTCAGATCTCCGTAAGCCGTGAGCGGGCAGCCCGCGCCGTGAGGCACAGCAAGGACATCCGGAACCGATATACGATTCTGCATCTGTTGTGGGAACTTGGGCGCCTCGAGGAATGGGCTGAAGAAATCGTCGCAGACCAGTTCCGGTAGGATATTAGCCCGGCCAGAGTGAGCGCATCCGCTCCGATGGCCCACTCACAATGACTTCTCGTTCGTTTTCAGCGACAAGCACCAATTCCACTGACCAAGTCAATGTCTCACTCACCTCCGGTATGCGGTCGCACCACTCGATGATGCTGATTCCGGACTCAGAGCCTGTGATGTCCCAATATCCGGTGGTTTCGAGATCGTCGAAGCCTGTTAGTCGGTAGAGATCAAAGTGATAGATGGGAGTGGACAGTTGGTACACGTTGAGCAGGGAGTAGGTCGGGCTGGACACGAGCACGCGCTCTTCGTCGGAGAACCCGCGCGCAAACCCCCGCGTGAAGCACGTTTTTCCGGCGCCTAGCTCCCCTTTGAGTCCGACGACGTCGCCCGGTTGCGTCAACTGGGCGAGCTTGGTCGCGAGCGCCTCGGTCTCGTCAGGTCCTTTGGTTTGGAAGCGTCGTTTTTCCTCTTTCATTTCGCCTTCTAAACACGAACAGAAAGAGTGCGCAAGCCCACAGAGATGCACTCGTCCCCGAAACCCCGGCCGAACAGTCGCAACCCTCGGAAGGCGGCTCGTTGTCCACGACTCCTGCGTCCGGCGGGAAGTCTCCCGTCTCGGCACCATCCGACGGGTCGGGCTCGATACAATTGTCCCCTACCCCATCACCGTCCTCGTCTTCTTGATCTGGATTCGCATATAGCGGGCAGTTGTCGAGTGAGTCGGGCAGCCCATCGTTGTCACTGTCGCCGTCGCAAGCGTCGCCGACCCCGTCGGCATCGGTGTCGATTTGCTCCGGGTCACCAATCAGAGGGCACAGGTCATTGTTGTCGTAGACGCCGTCACCGTCTTCGTCCCGCTCGCACGCGTCGCCACTCAGGTCGTCGTCTTCGTTTTCCTGTTCTGGATTCTCGACAAGGCGGCAGTTGTCGTCGCTGTCGGGAACGCCGTCTCCGTCGGAGTCTAGATCTTGAAAGTCGGGTACACCATAGCCGTCGGTGTCGGCCGCTACAGGCCCCACAT
>CAZDBH010000371.1:0-8675 GCA_964503485.1 uncultured Bradymonadales bacterium
GGGGCTCGGAAGCTTGCTGCAGCGTTCTCAGAGCGCATGGAACTCGATGCTCGATGCAGCTTTCGCTGACGCCATTCGACACGTTGAGAGGGAGAAGCACCTCGGACATCCCAAGCTCCGGGAGATGGCCACGCGAACCCTGCGTCAGTTGGTGATCGATGCCCTTGCGACCTTCGGGCCCGGAGGCGAACTACCGGACGGGCATCCCCTGGCCCGTGAATGGGCTTTCGGCTACGGGGAGATCCCCCCGTTGGCGGTGCCGCTCCCGAATGGAAAGACCGTCCACTTCAGGGGCCGAGTTGATCGGATTGACCGCAAAGACCGGGCGGACCTCATAGTCACGGACTACAAGTTGGGCCGACTCCAGTCGTACAAAGGGAAGTTGGATCTGGACAAACGACACCGAGTGGCGTTTCAGCTCTCGATATACGCCTTGGCCGCGCTGCGACTCTTGGATCCACCCGTCAACTCGATCGCGTCGCAGTACTACGCTTTCAAAGATCGAAAGGTGGCGACACTCGATTGGCTAGCCCTCAAGAGGTTGCTCGGCGACTTGCTTCCTCCGGAGTACGGACCGGCGGAACGCCCCTTGGTCGGTGAAGTCACGCTCGCCCACGGTGTTCAGGAGGTACTCGAGGGCATCCATACCGGACAGTTTCCGGCCGCTACCAGGGATTGCCACTATTGCGATTTCAGCCCCGTGTGCAGGGCCCCGGAACGGATTCGCAAGCGGGGGTGGCCTCAATGAACGAGCGCTACCACCTCGCGGCCAACACCGTCATTCGAGCCAGCGCCGGGACGGGAAAGACCTACGCCTTGGTTGAGACGGTTGTTCACCTGTTGGCTGGTCTAAGCCACCACGATCGAGCTCTGTCGCCAAGGGAGATCGTGGCGATCACCTTCACTGAGAAGGCCGCCGCCGAAATGCTATCGCGTATTCGGGCACGCGTGACCACGTTGGCTCGGGGTGAGGCTGATTCTGGCCTGGCAGAGAGCGCTGCCATGCTGGGTCTAGAGCAGCCCGATCAAGCCCATTGGTTGGGGGTGCAGCGCGAGATAGACCAGCTTCGAGTCAGCACGTTCCACAGTTTCTGTCTGGCGCTTCTGCAACGCTATCCGCTCGAGGCAGGTCTCGATCCCAGCTTTGGTTTCTTTGACGAAGACGCCGCCTCGGCTCGGCTGAACGATATCGTAGAGCTGGAAGTCCTCGCTACGCTGCAGGACCAGAACCGAAGCGATGAACTCGCTGAACTGATCGAGCTGGTGGGGCTGACACAGTGGTTCGAGTTCTCGAGTCGGGGTCTGTTCGAGAGTGCCCCAGAACTGCTCCATCGCATCCACGAGAGCGGTTTGTCGTTCTCGAGCGTTCGTTCCTTGCTTCCTGTCGACGGTCTCGAAAGGACCTACGCACAGCCGTTGCTCGATTTGCTCGAGCGCATCGACGCTCGCTTTCAAGCAGAGAAACAACGACTGGGTCTAGTCGACTTCTCAGATATGCAGAGGTACACAGCAAATCTCCTGAAGTCTCGGGAATCGGTGAGGGCGGCGGTGAAGGACAGCATTGGCGTCATGCTGATCGACGAGTTCCAAGACACCAACCCGATTCAACGGGACCTGACCTTACTGCTAGCGGAGGAACGGAATCGGTGCGTTCCCTGGAGTTTAGAGGCCATAGAGCCGCCGGCGGACCTGAGGCTGGCGCCACGAAGCCTCTTTGTGGGCGGAGACGCAAAGCAATCCATCTACAATTTCCGAGGCGCTGACGTCGCGATTTTCCGCGAACTCGAAGCCATGATTCTAGCCCAAGGCGGACAGGGCTTCGCGCTGCAAACCAGTTATCGATCGCGGCCCTCACTCGTGATGGCGGCCAATGAGTACTTCAGCGCGTTGCTCGACCAGGAACTCAGCCACCCCGAGCCGTGGTTCATCAACTGGTCCGAGGATGCCGAGTTGGTTCCTGCTCGAGAGGAGCGCGTCCTGTATCCGCCGGTGCACTGGCTGGACAGCTCCGACCTGTGCGCCGAGCGCTGCGAGAAAGCCAGCCGAGCATCCGATCGGCGACTCAGTCAGAGCGAGGAGTTTTCTGCAGTTGCCGACGCCATCGTGGACATCGTTCAAGGAGATCGCCCCTGGCCCGTTGTCGACGAAACCGAGCCTCCGGCAGAACAGCTCCGAGATGCGGCGTTCCGCGACATCACAATATTGCTGCGAAAGTTCCGTGGCAGTCTCACTGAGCTGACCTACCAGCTGGACCAGCGAAAGATCCCCTACTACGTGGTGAAGGGAGGCGGCTTTTTCGGCTCGAAAGAAGTCCTCGACATCGCCTGTGCATTGAAGGCTGTGTCCAGTTCGGGCGACGCCCTGTCGCTTGCGGCCTTTTTGAGGGGACCGCTGATCTCGTTGTCCGACGACGGCCTGGCTCGCCTCGCCAAAGACAATCAACGAATCACGCCGTCGGCTGTCATCAAGGCAGCTGACGAAGAAACGCCGGGATGGTTGCCCTCCGACCGAGCGGCACTTTCAGTTGCTGCCGAGACAATTCGGGCGCTGGACCTATCTGGCGAAGTGATTGGCCCGCTCGAAGCCGTTCGTCAAATCTGCGAGCGGACGGACTATCGAGCCTTCCTCGCCGGTCTGCCCGACGGCGATCAGGGTATTGCTAACCTCGACCAGATCGAGGATTTGGCTCGACGCTACAGCAAACGCACCGGGTCCAGTTTGGGCGGATTTGCTCAACAGCTGATGCGTCTCGTCGACTCAGACCCGAAGACGGAGGCGTTCCAGATCATCGGCGAGCGCGATGACGTTGTACGGATCATGACAATTCACCAGTCAAAGGGACTCGACTGTCGAATTGCCATCATTCCTGAAGCGCCCACGCGAATCCGAAAGTCTCAAGATCGATTGGTTTTCGGAGCCAACCATGGGCTGGGCGTAAAGCTCGCCGAGGAGGCGCTGTGCGAGAAATATCCGCTGATCTCGAAAGAGGAACATCTGAGAGAATTGGCCCAAGCGCGGCGTCTGATGTACGTCGCGTTCACGCGCGCCCGTGACTACGTCGTCCTCAGTGGTGCGATGCCTATCGGAAAAAACCGGCGACGAACCGGACCCCGCTACGAGGTGAAGCGGCCTGACCGTGGTACCCCCTCTTGGCTGACCGTCTTGAACCTCCTCAAAACCACTGCACCGCGATGGCTGAAACTGTCGCCGGTGCAAAACTATCTGGAGTCACCGCCCCGGTTGGTATCTGATCCGCCAGTGTCCGAGATGAACGCCAGCCCTTTGAGCTTATTGTCCAACGTTCAGAACCACAGCGAGCTCTATGTCGGATCGCTCACCACAGCTGTGACCCAGCTGAGCGACTTCGCAGACTGCCCCCGAAAGTACTGGTATCTGTGGGAAATGGGGGTGCTTCCCGATTTCCTTCCTTCTCACGAACCGCATGAGCACGGTCGGGGACCTGCCAGCGAACCCATGGGGGCTCACCCAACAGAGCTCGGAACCCTGCTTCATTATATGTTGGAGCACGTCCAGATGGATCGGTACCAGCGGACACCAACGGCCGACCGGGGTCGCTACCTGGCCCAACTCGCGGCTCTGGCGCAGCACGATCTGACTCCTGCCGAAGTAGACACGTTGGTAGGCACCGCAGTTTGTGCACTAGAAGGCCGTTTGGGCGAGGTTCTGGCTACGAGCACCTCGGTTGAGCGGGAAGCGGACTTCCTGTTGCACGTCCCAGACAGTGAGACGGGCTGCTCGCTCTTTCTACGGGGACAGATCGACCTTCTGTTTCGCGACGAGTCGGGTCGTACCGAGATCATCGACTACAAGTACTCGTGGCCGACGGAAGACTTGGCCAGATACCGGTTCCAACTTCTTTCGTATGCGCTCGCTGTACATCGCAGCAACGACTCTCCAGTGGGCGCAGAGTATCGCGCTTCGATCGCCTTCCTGAGAAGCCAGGAGCCCGTTATTCGATCGCTGGATCCCGATGTGAGCGCCGCCGAGCTCGACGACTTCTCGGACCGCTTGGGCGCCATCGCCAGCCGAATCATCGAGTCGAGACAGACCCAGCACTGGCCGTTGGCGGGGTCGAGCTGCTCGGATTCGATTTGTAGGAAATGTAGCTTCCAACGGCTTTGTTTTGGCAGAGAACAGGCCGAAAGAAGAGATACTGTATGATTGCCAGCGGGCAACCCAGTTCTCAGCCGGTGATACAGGCACGAGGCACAGGATGAAGAAAGCACTGATCGTACTTTTTGTGGTGGGACCCCTCGTCGTCGCGGCGATTGCTATCTTTGTCGCGTCGGGAAGCTCGGTGTCGTCAGATACGGACCGAGAACCTTTGCCGGGTGAAGCGATAGTTGATGAAGAGGCTCTCGAACTGGTTGAAGTGGCAGCAGACGGAACTCACTTTGATCCACCAGTCGAAGGCGCCCAAATCCCAGCGGGTGTTTGGATTTGCGATATGAATACGGTGCACTATGCCTCCCAGAACGAGGGCGATGGGCGCTGCCCGGTGTGCGGAATGCACCTCACCATCCAACAGCTTACCGAGGCCGAAGAACAGGCACCCGAGTCGGCAGACTGAGCCGCGTCCAAGTCTACCCAACCCGCAAGAGCGGCGGGTAACTCCCCGGAATACTCCGACTTTGGTTTTCCAAACCCAACCGAAATGCCGATAGAAAGAGTGTGACCCGGCGCAGACGATGCGCACCTGGCCTGGGATACGGGGTCGCATTATGGGAGGGGAGTGTTGTGAGTGGAAAAACCCAGGGGCTACTGGGTCGCTTGGCGATCGATCGTGGCTTCATAGACGATGCCCAACTCTCGGAGGCTCTGTTCGTTCAGGGTCGTTCTGTTCAGGCTCTACGGTTCGGCGACCTACTCGTCGATATGGGCTTCATCTCGACAAACCAACTCGACGAGTTGCTGAGAGCGCAGAAAGAGTGGAGCAATAAGGAACGAGCTCGTACACCAGCGAATTGGACCTCGACAACCGGTGAGCTTCTTGCGGCCGAGATGGCGCAGGGCGGCGGTTGGCCAGACGAAGCTCTGGCGCGCCTTGTTCTACAGGCTCTCGAGGAAGACGCCTCCGATCTTCATATCCAGGCCGGCACCGCCCCGTTCATTAGGCGCTATGGAAAATTGGTAAAACTGACGGACTTCCCGCTGAGCGTCGAGCAGGCGGCACAGCACGTGGCCAATATGGTCTCCCCGGAGCAACGAGAGCGTCTTCAGAGCGACGGCGACGTGCTCCTTACTCGTGACTTTCGGGGGCAGCTCCGCCTTCGGATTTGTTGCTATGTCACCTCGCGCGGACTCGGCGCAGCCATTCGTTTGATTCCGACGGAGATCCCGACCATCAGTGATCTGACCCTGCCGCGGATCGTTGCTCGCCTGGCGTCATTTAGCCAAGGCCTGGCGGTCGTCGCTGGACCGGCCGGTAGCGGAAAATCCAGTACGGTTGCAGCATTGATTCGGTTGATCAACGAGGAACGCAAGCAGCAGATCGTCATTCTCGAAGAACAGATCGAGTTCATTCATCGCTGCATTCAGTCGAACATCATTCAGCGTCAGGTACCAGGCCACGCCCCTTCGTTCTCCGCAGCTCTTCGAGCCGCCTTTCGGGAGGATCCAGACATCATCGTCATGGGTGAGATGACTGAGCCACACGCGATTTGGCAGGCATTGAGCGCCGCCGAGACGGGCCACCTTGTGATGGGCACAACCCATTCCACGAATGCGGTCAACACCATCGCCCAGCTGGTCGGCGCGTTCCCCTCGAAACAGCACTCGCAGGTCCGTACTTCTCTGTCTGAGTCGTTGCGGGGGATCATCTCGCAGCAGCTTCTGCCGAGAAAGGACGGGCAGGGGCGCGTCCCTGCGGTCGAGGTCCTCTTCAACAATTCCGCAATCTCTCAGCTCATAAGGCAGGGCCAACTGGCCCAGATTCCGAATGCGTTGCAGATGGGCCGCGAAATGGGGATGCGGCGCTTTCAGGATTCTCTCGAGCGGCTCGTCAGGGTGGGCCTCGTGAGCCAGCAGGAGGCGCAACATGCCAGTACTTGACGATATCCTGAAAGAGATGGTCGAGCGCAAGGCCTCGGATCTGCACGTCGCCTCGAATTCGCCGCTGAAAATGCGCATTCTGGGTGATCTAGAGCAGATCAGCGAACGGGCTGTCCCACTGGCCAAGGTGGTCGAATGGCTCAAAGAACTCATCACCCCAGACGAATGGTCCCGATTTCAAGAACGCGGCGAGCTCGATTTCGCCTACGGTGTTCCCGACGGCCCCCGTCTGCGCGTCCACTACTTTGTCCACCACGCTGGGCCAGGCGCGGTATTCAGAATGATCGCCAGCCAGGTGCCCACGCTCAACGAGCTCAAGTTGCCCGACCAGGTGAACAAGCTGGCGGCCCTTCGGCGCGGCTTGGTCCTCATAACCGGACCGACGGGGTGTGGCAAATCGACCACGTTGGCCGCACTAGTAGACGGAATGAACTCGCGTATGGGTCGGCACATCATCACGATCGAGGAGCCGATCGAGTACGTCCACGAAAATCGCCACTGTGTGATCGTTCAACGCGAAGTCGGCAAGCACGTGCGAGCGTTCTCGACGGCTCTGCGGTCGGCAATGCGGCAGGACCCGGACGTCATCCTGGTCGGCGAGATGCGCGATCAAGAGACGATGCTCTTGGCCCTCGACGCGGCCCGGATGGGCTTTTTGGTCTTCGGTACACTTCATACGAACGGTGCCGCCCGGGCACTGGATCGGGTCGTTGATTTCTTTAGTCCAGACCGGCAACCGACCGTGCGTCATACTCTTTCGGTGACCCTCAAAGCGGTTTTGTCTCAGCTGTTGCTCCGCACCCGGGACCGGAAGGCACGGACAGCAGTCGGTGAGGTACTGGTCTGCAATCAGGCTGCCCGTACATTGATTCGTGACGGCAAGATCGCCCAACTACAGTCTCTAATGCAGCGAAGTTCCGGGGAGGGAATGATCACGATGGATCAAGCCCTACTAGAGGCCGTCAAGAAGCGTCGAGTAGACCCTCACGAGGCGTATCGTAGAGCCAACGACAAGGCACCTTTCGAACAGTTCGTAGGCCGAGCTGGCAAGACCCACTACCCCAGAAAGCCGTAGTTCTGCTCCCAACTACGACCTCCGAACTCTCGAGTCTCAACTTTCGCTTTTCACGATGAAAAGCGGTGGTAGTATGCCGTCGATTTGGATTGGGAAATCGGCTGCACTTACTTGAGTTACCAAGGAGCGACCTATGCGTCCGCAATGGCGAGCACTCGCAATATTCTCTCTGCTCTTGACCCTCTGCGCCTCTTGTAGCGCGCGTGACGACGAAGACGTCGTATCCCGAACCAGCACCGAAGCGACTCGGTCATCTTGCTCTGATGGGACCGATAACGATGGCGACGGAGCGATCGATTGCGAGGATTCGAGTTGCCGAAGCTACTGTACGACGCAGACCGCCGAGAACACCGAAGCGTTGTGCACTGACTCCGAAGACAACGATGGCAACGGCACGTCAGATTGCGAGGACGCCCTGTGCGCCTGCACGACAGCTTGCGGCGGACCTGGATGTGACGTGTGTGTCGAGGGCCCAGAAGAGAGTGAGGCCACCTGTTCGGACGGGTGCTCGAACGACGATGATCGCTATGTAGACTGCGACGATTTCGGCTGCTCGTGTGCGGTTGCGTGCGGCGGTGGTGGCTGCGGCACAGGGGACTGCGCCGAGGGACCTGAGGATAACGAGGCCGCCTGCTCGGATGGCTGCTCGAATGATGGCGACCGGTTTATCGACTGCGACGACTACGAATGCGCCAACACGGTGGCCTGCGGTTCAGCAGCGGATTGCGTGGCTGGAGACGAGAACACGGCCCAAGCGTGCTCCGACGGGTGTTCAAACGACGGCGACGCCTTTATCGACTGCGACGACTACGATTGTTCTGACGTGGCAGCTTGCGGCGGCTCCGGAGAGTGCACTTCTGGCGCCGAGAGCACTGAGAGCGCTTGCTCGGACGGGTGCTCGAACGATGGCGACCGCTTCATCGACTGCGACGACTACGACTGTGAATCCACCAGTGTGTGCGGAGGCGAAGGTGTCTGCCCTGAGGGTCCAGAGAACACCGTCGAAGCCTGTTCGGACAATTGCTCCAATGACGGTGACCCCTACATCGACTGCGATGACTACGACTGTTCCAACGTGGCTGCCTGCGGTGGCGACGGAGGAGGGGGCGAATGCACCGAGGGTGCTGAGGACACTGAAGCCGCCTGCAGCGATGGTTGCTCGAACGATGGCGACCAATGGATCGACTGCGACGACTATGATTGCGAGAACGCCGAAGTGTGTGGCGACGCACCCCAGTGTACGGTCGGTGCCGAAAACACCGAGGCAGCCTGCGACGACGGGTGCTCCAACGATGGTGACGCTTACATCGACTGCGACGACTATGATTGCGAAGACACCGCAGTTTGTGGTGGCGGAGGCGGCTGCACCAGCGGCGAAGAGAACACCGAAGAGGCCTGCTCGGACGGGTGCTCGAATGACGGGGACCGCTTCGTTGACTGCGATGACTATGGCTGCGAGGACACCGCCGTGTGCGCCGACACCCCAGACTGAGAAAGCGCCCCCGAGGACACCGAAGCGGCCTGTGAC
>CAZDBH010000372.1:0-6427 GCA_964503485.1 uncultured Bradymonadales bacterium
CCCTGCCAAAACCGCCCCCCCACCCCCGCCCCCGCCCACGATTCGCACGACCAAGGCGACTCCGGTGACAGCGACGACACTCCCGAAGTCGACGACACGGCCGAAGTGGACAACCCTGAAGTTGAGGCTGTACCTGAGATTGAGATTGCACCTGTCGTCCCAGAAGTCGCTCCTGAGCCAGAAGTCGTTCCCGAGCCGGAAGTGGTCGTCGAGCCGAACGAGGAGGCTGCACCGGCCTCTGACAACGGCGAGCAGGCCGACGACGGCGATGGCACCGCCGAAGAAGACGCAGAGGCCGCTACCCACCAAGACAACGATCACATCCCGGTAGCCGACGAAGAGGATGACGGACGCGATCTTGCATCCTCAGGCCTCCACGACGAGAGCCCAGAAGAACGCTATCTGCGATTCGTTCTCGAAGAGGCCGGTCTGATTCACCCCTCGGTAACTCTGGTGGGTAACCCGCGACATAATCGCTTCCTGATTCGTCTCGAGACCCTCAAATCCCGCGTGGAGGATGGCCTCACAGGGACCTTCGGCGAACGGTTTGCAGGCGTTGACCGAGTCGAAACAGTTGGACCACGAGTCGGTGAGCAGCTTAGGAACCAGGGTATTCAAGCCGTCGTCTTGGCCCTGTTCTTCATCCTGATCTACATCGGCGTACGCTTCAACATGCGCTTTGCCCCGGGAGCGGTCGTGGCTCTCTTCCATGACGTCATCATTACGTTGGGCATTTTCGTGGTGCTGCAAGAGGAAATCACACTCACAATCCTCGCAGCATTGCTAACAATCGTCGGCTACTCGCTGAATGATACGATTGTTGTGTTCGACCGAATCCGCGAAAATCAGGGCACACTGCGAACCAAAGACCTGCTCGCGGTCGTGAACCAAAGCATCAACGAGTGTCTGTCGAGAACACTGCTGACATCCGTGACCACGATGATCGCGGTCCTTGCGATCTTCGTATTGGGCGGTGGCTTGATTCAGTCCTTTGCTCTTGCGTTGATCATCGGGATTTTCGTCGGAACCTACTCCTCGGTGTTCGTGGCTAGTCCGATGATGATTCTGATTCATCAGTGGGCCGAAAAACGCGCAGCACGGCTGGCGACCGCCGGTCCGAGCAAGCGCCCAGCCAAGGCATCCAGCCGCTGAGGCGAATCCGTGGCACGCCCAAGACGACGTCCGAGCAAATCGAAGCGAAATCCAAACAGTGTGATGTACCTCAACGTCGCCGTGCTACTGGGGTGCCTCGTCGTCATTCTCGTGTTCAAGAACATTGCGGCTGATCGTGCTGCCGATTTCATGGAAGAGATTGCGGGAGACGAAGGGTCAGGCGATGGTTATGACGATACGGCGATGACTGAACGAGCGGTCGACTTCTGCGGAATCCGTATCCACCAAGCGCTGGACAGCGCAATCGACAGCGCAACCCAGGGCAGTCAGTCTCCGTCGGAACCGGCAACGCCGCCCGAAACAGATGAAACTCAGGATCCCGTTCCAGGTCTGTAGTACAGACGATAGGTGGCGGTCCCGTCCGCCATACAACTTCGTTCTCGCTGACTCCAACCCCAACCGCGTTCGTCTGGCCATTCCCACGGTGGGATCGGCTCCAGGCCGTCCTGTTCACGAGCCGCTTGCTCCATGTAGTCCCGCAGCTGCAGCGCGTCCGTTTTGATAATCAGGACGCCGTCGTCACGCAGGAGCGCTCCCATCAGATTCAGGAATGCCGGATCGATCAGGCGGCGCCGGGCGTGCTTCGTCTTCCACCACGGATCAGGGTACAGAATGAAACAGGCCTTGAGGCTCTTGGGCTCGATTAAGACGGGTAAACCGATGCGGGCATCGATCCGTAAGATATGAAGATTATCTAGACCCTTGCGCTTCTTCTGAGCCACCAGCTGGTTGACCCACTTCTCGCGCCATTCCAGGCCAAGGACGTTCCGGTGCGGGTCTGCCTCGGCCAAAGCGGTGAGGAAGCGCCCACGATTCGTCCCAATCTCAATCGTGTCAAAGCGCGGTAGCTCGAGTTTGAGCTCGCGGAGCTCGGCAATACTCTCGGCCCGGTGAGCCAAGTACTCTGGATCATTGAGCTTCGTCAGTTGCTCCGCGGCGAATGGATCGAGATGTTGCATTTCGGCGTTTAGGGGCGTTGCCACTCGACGTCGATACTTCTGACGACGGGCGAGATATTGTCTTCGCCGCCTCGGAGTGTGACCTCGACCTCGAGATAGCGGCCGTCTGGCAGCGACGCTAGCGAAGCCGGCGAAACACGGAATGCGCCTGCGCGAGCCGACCAATCGACTCCGTCGACTGAGGAACGAGCCCGAACCTGGACCTCACTTCCAGCCGCCTCTGTTGCGTCCCATTCCACGGAATCGAATGAGCAGACGTTGTAGCCACAATCGTAGACGACGGTCCACGTGCCGATTCGCGCGGTGAATGTTCTCAATTGGAAGCCGGTCATGTCCGAATAACTGTAGGGTCCGGTACCCACGCCGACTGTTCCCAGGGCGCCGCCGTCCAAATCGAAGTAAGACACGTTGTTGCTGCTATAGCAGGGTGTCCAGACCGTTCCCGAACCCGTGATACCGATACCGATGGGGCCCGAACAGGTCGGAGTCGAAATCCAGGCGTTGGTGCCGGGGTCATACCTACCGACTCGATTAGCTGACCAACCACTGACCCAGATTCGGCCGGTATCGTCTACGGCGACTCCTCTACTCCGGTTCATGGTCCCGCTTGGAGCAACGTGAAGGACAAACCCACCGTCCATCGAGAACTCCATCAGATTGTCGTTGGTCCAGTTCCCCATCCATACGTGGCCCTCTCCATCGACGGCGATGCCGTACGGCGAGAACCCAACACCGCCGGGCAGGGGATGGGTTGCGTCAGGGTAACTACCCTCCTCTGTGCGGGTGTTGGTATTGAACCGGACCAACCGACCGTCTCCCAGACTGGCGGCCCACAGGATGCCCTCGGAGTCGATTGACAGCCCATACACCCTCGCGCTGATTGGCGTGTCGTAGAGAATCTCTCCGTCGCTGTTTCTCAGCTGGTACAGACGCGGATTATTGTAGGTTGCGACCCAAACGTTGTTGTCAGCATCAACAGCCAACCCGCGCGGGACATCGTTGTTGCCGCCGATGTTGATATCTAGCGCCCGTTCTGCGTCGCCGGCGTCGTTCTCAGCGATAATCTTCGTGACGCTGCCCTGTCCGCCGATCGCTCGGTTCGCTACCCACACGTTTCCATCGAGATCGACGGCGGTCCGGCTCGGCGAGACGCCCACGGCGATGGTTTGAACAGGCTGGCTGGGGTCTTCAGTGTTGATTCGAGACACGGTATTCGCGGTCGAATTCGCAACCCACAGGAAGGGGTAAACGTAGGCTGAAGTTCCGAGCTGAAGACCCTCTGACAAGTCCTCCGCAAGGCCATTTGCCTCGCCCTCATCCAGATTCCCGCTACCGACGCTCCAGTCTTGGATGTAGCAGCTATCACCGCATTCGCCACAGGCGTTCAGCAACCCTTCGTCAATCAGCCCGTCACAGTCATCGTCCAATCCATCGCAGACGTCTTCCTCGGTCACATCGGCTAGGCACTCACCACAGGAGTTTCTGAGAAACTCGTCGACCATTCCGTCGCAGTCGTTGTCGACAAAGTCGCAATCCTCGAAATTGCGCGTGCAGAGGGAGCACCCGTCTGGAGTGACGTCGACCAGTCCGTCACAGTCGTTATCGATACCGTCACAGACCTCTGGCTGGGGAAGAACAAACCCGACACAGGCTCCCCAAAACTCGCCGCTGCTATCACAGTCGCGGGTTCCTTCGACGCAGGCGCCAACGCCTCGTGTTTCCGCCGAGCCTGGGTAACAGGCCTCATCCCCTTCGCATGCACAGGTCTCGTCGACGTTTCCGTCACAGTCGTTGTCAGCCCCATCGCCGCACACTTCTTCGAGCCCTTCGGCCGAGCAGAGTCCGCAGGGCAGGCGGACGCCCTCGTCCAGGAGGCCATTGCAGTTGTTGTCGATGCCGTCGCAAACCTCTCGGGGCGTCGCGGCTCCGCAAGCCCCGCACGCGTTGGTCAGTCCTTCGTCGACGAGACCATCACAATCGTTGTCGACCCCATCGCACACTTCTTCACCGGGGAGTATCTCGCCACCACAGGGGCCCCAGACACCGTCCACACAATCGAAGGTACCGCCGTGGCAGACGCCTACGCCGAGCGTGTGAGGTGGGCCGCTGTAGCAGACCTGGTTGGTGCGGTCGTCGCAATCACAGCCAGCCGCGGCCTCATCGATGGTGCCATCGCAGTTGTTGTCGAGTCCGTCGCCGCAGACCTCGGCCGCAAGCGTTGGTTAGTCCTTCGTCGGTTTCGCCATCGCAGTTGTTGTCGCTGCCATCGCACAATTCGTCTCGTGGAGTGCGCTGCTCTTGGCAGTCGCCAAACACGCCACCCGAGCAGAACTGAATGCCAGCCTGGCAACGTCCGACCCCGATTGTCCCAGCAGGGCCATCGTAACAAACCCGCGAGCTACCATCTTGGCAGGGGCACTCTTCGTCGACAGCGCCGTTGCAGTTATTGTCGATGAAGTCGCAGAGCTCAGGGGCACCCTCATAAATGTAATCCGCCCCATCGTTACAGTCGAAGCCGAGAGAGCAACCATCGCCATACCCGTCGCCATCCAAATCGGTGCAGGTAGTGACCACACCGTCTTGCTGGCCATCAGGAATGGCATTGTCGCCCATTGCGTCGATTGCACTATCGGGCGTTGCTTGCGACGTACCGGGCTCGTCCGCGCCACAGGCCTGGAGCATCAGTGCGATCGCGATAACGACCGAGAAACAGGTTGTTTTCGAAGAATAAGTTGGACCGGCTGGCATGTTTGCCTCGCGGGAAAATCGACTCTATTGGACGCCAGCTGCTGAAAAACGAGCACAGTATACTTCAAGCTGCGACTTGGCTCCAGCCAACTTTGTGAAGTGTGGGCCTAACGGGTCCTTACGGTCAACCCGTGCAGTACACCATGGTGGTCGAGAGCGATTACGCGCCCTCCCGGAGCGGTACTGATCGAAGCGAAGCCGGAGGAAGGTGAAAACAGCGCGTGGATGTGTGGAGCCTGCACGTCCAAGACGTATAGCCCTCCCTCAGTTGTTGAGACCAACGCGTAGTTTCCAACGCGGTGAACGCGACCCGGAGCGCGGCTCTCGAGCCGGATTCGGAAGTTTAGTTCACCCGTTCTGGCGTTCAAAGCCAGAAAATATCCGTCGACTGTCGTCGTGTAGATGTGATCGCCGAATGCGATGGGGCGGGTGGCTCCACGGAGGTCCTCATGCCAGAGCACGGCACCATCGTCAGGGTTGAGCGCGTACAGGCCTCCCGAAAAACTAGAAGCGTACAGGATGTCGCCGAGTAAGACGGGCGGTTCGTCCACATCGGTGTGGCGTACCTCGCTGCCCGCCAGATCAGCTGTCCAAAGCACTTCGCCATCCGACAGATTCAGGGAGCTTACCCGACCATTCGGAAACCCAACGAACACCCGGTCGCCATCGATGGTAGGGGAAGGCTGCCCTTTTACTGGGGGGTACAATCCACGGGTCACGCGAAGGAGTGCGTCGTCATTCTCAGCCGACCACATCGGCGCTCCGCTGGTGGTATCCAGTCGAACCACTACGCCGTCAGCTCGAGCCAAAATCAGCGCATCGCCGACAATGGCTGGTCTACTCGAGACGTTGCCGCCAGCGTGGTAGCGCCAGTTTTCTCGGCCCCCAGCGGCGCTGACTGCGTGCAAACGGCCATCAGCTGCACCGAAGAACAACTGCCTGCCATCGACAACCGGCTGACCATCGATTGGCTCGCCGACCATGTGCTCCCAAACAAGCGAGCCATCAGATGTCGAAACTGCCACCATTCGGCCTTCGGATGTGCCGACGTACGCGACGTTTCCGTCAACAGAGGTCGAGATCTGGCCCATCTCGACCGGCTCGAACGCCCACACCCCGACGTCGACCAATTCAGTGCGCCATTCTGCTTGAAGGGTCACGGGCGTGTCGGGGTTGAGCAGCTGTGGGATCGGTCCTTCGACGGTACTTCCGCCGCAGGCCACCGCAGTCGTCACAAGCAAGGAGCAGATAAGGAATGTGAGGCGGGTATTAACCCTCGGTGTCGACATCGTCGCCCTCGGTAGCAGCTTCATCAGAGGTGGCCTCTGGTTGAATGCCGAGCAGCACTTCGAGTACATCAGCGCGGTGCTCAGCCATTTCAATCAGCTCAGTCACATCCAAATCAACACTGTCGGTCTCGATGAATTCCCGATAAAGTCGGTGAGCGGCCTCATAGTCGCCTCCGGCCTCGGTTAGGCGGGCCAATTCATAGCGGCTGTACGGTCCCAGACGCGGAATCGCATCTGCCATCGACTGTAGCGTGGCCG
>CAZDBH010000372.1:6437-8667 GCA_964503485.1 uncultured Bradymonadales bacterium
AGACGCCTGAAGATCCCCGGTTTCGGCCTGAATGGCTGCCACGCCCTGTAGGGACAAGGATGCCCCGAGGCGATCATCTTCGGCGCGAGCCGCTCGCTCATAGCCGACTTGAGCGGCACCGACCTCTTTCAACACCACTGCTGAGGCCCCGTCTGCGAGAGCAGCCGCAACGGGAACGTCGCTTTCGCCCGTCCAAGGAGTCAACGCCTCACGAACGGCCTGAGCACGCTCCGCTTCGGTATCGAATGTCGGCCGACTATCCTCCAGACCAGCCGGTGCCTCGCCGATGGGGGAGTTGACGAGCACTGTCTGCTCCATCAATTCCGCGCCCTTTTCCATCGCGCCGCTACTGGCTGAGTCGCGCCAAACAGTGATTCCCACGATGCAAAGCAGCAAAGCGCCCAATCCGACGCCCAATTGCACTCTATTTTTTTCGATGTAATTGAAGACCTTCTCGTTGAAGGTGTAAATCTGATCAGGCGCTTTCGCTTCGTCGCGCCGGGAGGTTTTCTTCTTGACTTTTATCGCCACAACAGGCCCCAAAAAAACGTTTGATATCAAACAGATAGAAACAGGTCCTCAACAGACGGGGGAATATAGTTTGCATGCGGGGAACCTGTCAAGTCGCGATGTGGCTAAACCCGTAGCGATCGTGCCACTTCGAGAGCGGTTTGACAGCCGAGGTTTTGGAGGTCGGCGCCTCGAGAGCAGGCGCGCGCGTCAGCGGCCTCCTCTGTGCGGTTGGGTTTGGTCGATCTGCCTGGTTGTAGGGCTTTCACTTTCAGCCCGGGCCGGTCACGCCTCCGAGAATGAGCTTCAACTCACAGTCGGGCCTGGCTACTCGGCACTCCCGGAGGTCGGCGATGGTATGAACGGCGTCGGCGGTGGCATCGAAGTGAGCTACAGTTTTACCGCCTTTTGGAGCTTGGTCGCGGGAGGTTTCACAGGGTTTCATTTCGAACACGAGGTGGAATCGGAAGATCCCGACGGTGCGCCCGAGATCTTCGAGAACACGAACGTAACCGCCATCTGGTTGGGACCGCGTTTCAGCCTCGACGTATTCTCTGTGGTTCCCTTTGTCAGCTTGGCGCCAGAGATTCTTCTGACCAGCGGCGAACTGCAGCCGGATCAAGACGAACTCGACTTCGGCTTGCGCTGGACCCTCGGGTTCGATTACCGTCCGGCGCGAAACTGGAGTCTTGGGTTTGAAGTGAACTATCACTCGTTCCTAGAGCAGCCCCTAGACTACCCCGTGTTCATTAGCACGATGTTTCGGTTCAGCTTTCATCACGGGTTTTCCACCCTGTGAACGTGGAAGCTCGCCAGGAGGCTCGATGAGTTCATACGCCCATGTCGACCATTCTGCCCGGATGCGGGTATTGCTCTGGGCCTGGGCTGCCCTCACGATCGTACTCCTCGCCTCGGTCTTCCCAGCAAAAGGCCTCGTTGACGCCTTCAGTAGCGAAGCGATTGTCCTGAAGCCCTGGATCCTGATTTACAATTCGATCGTCATTGTTCTTCACGGGGTGGCGCTCTTCTTCGTGATTTACGGTGCCCGAGGATCCATCGAAAGTGCCGGGAACGCGCTCCTGTTTTGGGGGCGCAAATCCGCTTTCCTTTTGTTGGGCCTCGCTCTACTGGCCACGATTCTCATGCTGGGCGCACCGCTCCTGACCGGTCGCGGGCTGTTGCATGCAGAGGGGTCCCCGGTCCCACTCTATCGCAGCCGCGTCTTCGTGGCTCCGGTGCTGCGGAGTGCAGGTTGGGCTTGCCTCGTACTGGCGATGGCGCAGGGCCTGTGGGTAAACCGAGGGCCGTGGGGGCCCTACTTCGTTATCGGTTGTGCCATCGCCGACGTCCTTCTCGGGATCTACAAGTGGGTCGACACCCCCGTTGCTTTGGTTGCGGCACTCCACCCCTTCGTCGCCCAACCACTGTTCATCATCCCCTGGGCAGCCGGTAGTTTCGTGTTTCTTTTTTTGTTGCGAGTGGAAATTCTCACCGCCCAATCCGCGCCGCCTGTCCGGACAGGGAACTATCTCGCCAGCCTCGAAGACCCGGAAGACTAACCGCCAACGCAACCGTTCGCGGGCTGCGAGCCTGTCGGATGAAGCCAACCGCAGCGCCGAACCAGTACAATGTCTTCGGGGTTGTGAAGGTGAGTCTCTGTGGTATAACCCGCCCCGCCGATAGCAACAGTTTTATCGAGTGAAGGTGGGAAAGGTATGAA
>CAZDBH010000373.1:0-8658 GCA_964503485.1 uncultured Bradymonadales bacterium
GCTGGTCTAGTCGACTGCTCAGAATTCGACTTGATAGTTCTAGATGTCATGCTGCCTGACGGAAGCGGCTTCGACTTCTGCCAGGCGTTGCGAGATGCGGGAGACTTCACTCCCGTACTGATGTTGACTGCTAAGGGTACCTCCGCGGACATCGTGAGCGGCCTCGGCGCCGGGGCTGACGACTATCTCACGAAACCGTTCGCCCTCGCCGAATTGCTTGGCCGGATTCGGGCCATCCTCAGGCGGCGCCAATGGGAAAAGGACAAGGACGCTGCCAAACCCGGTCTAAGTGAAGAGACCTTCGGGCGAAACCGCATCAACTTCGACACCCATGAAGTCGTGGTTGGGGACACAGCAGTCGAGCTCACCGACTTGGAGCTGCGCTTACTCCGGTTCTTTCTGGAACGTCCGAACCTGGTGGTCTCTCGGCAGGACCTCTTGCGGGACGTCTGGAATCTCTCTCCCAACACAAACACGAGAACTGTCGACAACTTTCTAGTCCGTCTGAGGCGCATCTTCGAGCTGGACCCAGCTGAGCCCCAGCACTTTCTGACCATTCGCGGCGTCGGATACCGCTTCGTCCCGTAGTCGACTATTTTGCTGCCTGAGTCACTCCGCACCCCATTTTTTTTTAAGCATCTGACCAGATGCTCCGATGGTTGAGAACGGCTAGCTTTGTCGTATCCGCCCACTGGGCATAGGAGTGTGAGATGGTAAGAAGAACCTCGTCAGCAGTGTGTGTTTCGCTTTTCGCGTTTGTACTACTGGCCCCGAACGCCTTCGCGCAGGACGCCCCCGCCGCTGTGCCGGCCGTCGCCTGCCCGCTCAATGGGAACATCGAAGTCCTGTGGAACGGTACGTGGTACGCAGCGACAATCAAAGCTGGACCCAATGAGGCGAGCCAGTGCCAGATCGGTTATGACGGTTACGAGAGTTCCTGGGACGAATGGGTCGGCGCAGACCGTATGCGCCCGGTTCAGGCACCCTGCCCGCTGAACGGCGAGATCGAGGTGCTCTGGAACGATGCGTGGTACGCGGCGACCATCAAGGCTGGTCCAAACGAGTCTGGTCAGTGCCAAATCGGCTACGACGGCTACGAGAGTTCCTGGGACGAATGGGTCGGCGACGACCGAATGCGTCCCCGCCAGTAGTCCCCCACTCTGCCGTCCGCCGCCCACCGGTTTTCACACCTGATTGCCCAACACACCGTCCGACGAGGGTCAGTCCTGAAAAGGTGACAAACCTCTTTGCCCGACAGTTCGGGAAACGGGCGGTGCGAGACGACTCACATGTTGAGGGACCTTGCCTCGCTCACGGTAAGTCACTTCTTCACGACTGACCTCTGCCAAGTTGGTCACTTCTTCACGACTGACCCCGGATGGGCCCCTCGGACGGACTGGGATGGCTGGGAATGGAGCAGGCGGCCGGCGGAACCCGCTTTGGGTTCCTACCTGCCTGAGTCTGGAGCCTACTTCCTGCGGCGGATGGCGAGGGCCAGGCCGAGCAGGCCGAGCCAGACGAGGCCGGAGTTTGATCCGGTCGAGGTGGCAGCGCAGCTGCAACTCAGCTGCTGGTCGTCGACTGTGAGGTCAACGTCTGCGAACCCAACGTCCGGTACTGTCGCGTCGCCGTCGACTTCGACATCGTCGGGACAGTACTCGCCTTGGAGCGTGGGACATGCGTCGCAGTCGTCACCGATTCCGTCACCGTCGAGATCGGTCTGGAAGTCGTTGGCGACGTCAGGACAGTTGTCCTCGATTCCACAGATGCCGTCACCGTCTGGATCATCCCCGGTGTTGGTCGGACAGACGTCGCAGACGTCGCCGTCGCCGTCACCGTCCATGTCGAGTTGGTCGTCATTCGCTTCGTCGGGACAGTTGTCTGCGTTGTCGCAGAACCCGTCACCGTCCGTATCGACAGAACCTTCGGGACACTCGTCACAGAGGTCGCCGAGCCCATCGAGGTCGATGTCGACCTGATCGGGGTTGGGTACGTCGGAGCAGTTGTCGAGATCGCCGCAGATGCCGTCTTCGTCAGCATCGTCCAGCGCGTCTGCGGGGCACATGTCGCATGCGTCGCCAACACCGTCGCCATCGGTGTCAACTTGGTCAGTATTCTCGGCGTCGGGACAGTTGTCGCAGGCATCGCCCAGCCCATCACCATCGGAGTCGAGCTGGTCTTCGTTCTCGTCGTCGACGCAGTTGTCACACGCGTCGCCCACGCCGTCTTCGTCCTCGTCCTCTTGTTCGGCATTGCTCACGTCTGGGCAGTTGTCTGCGGGAACGCCTTCACCGGCCAGCCCGCAGATGCCGTCGCCATCGTCGATGTCGACCGAGCCACAGCCGCAGATACCGACGGCGATCTTCGCCGGGTCAGCCGGGCAGTCGTCGCAGGCATCGCCGGCACCGTCGAGGTCAGTGTCAGCCTGATCGGCGTTGGCCGTTGCGCAGTTGTCGCAGACGTTACCTGCGCCGTCGTCGTCGCTATCGGCTTGGTCTTCGTTGGCGTCGAAGGGGCAGTTGTCGTCTTCGTCGCTGGTTCCGTCGCCGTCGCGATCACCCAATATGTCGGTCGAGACGGAGAGGGTGTTGTCCTCTGGATCGGTTTCGTGCAGGTCAGAGAGGATCTCGAGCGAGGCGACCGCCTCTCCGCTACCGCCCTCCGCCGCTAAGAACCTCACCTCGAAGATGGCAGAATCGTCGGCGTCCAGCTCCGGAAGTAGACAGAGCACCCCGCGATCGACGCTTAGGCACCCCTCGTAAGGATGCACTTCGATCCACTCCGCCAGAGGGCTAGGCGCGACGAGGAGGCTGGGAAACTCCGCAAAGGCCGGTCCGTAGTTCGTCACCTCGATGTCGTAGGTGAACTCCTCGCCGGCGGTGACCTCGTCGACACCATTATCGAGTGCCAGACCCAGGTCGATCGTCGTGATGACGACACTCTCGATCGTGACCTCGTTGTCCTCGAGATCGATGTCGGCCTCGTCGCTCGAGACGCTGAACACGCTCTCGAGCCGATCACCGGGCTCAGCGCCGTCTGTTATGACAGCGACCTCGAAGATCATATCGTCATCGTAGTCGAGGCCTTCGAACTCGCAGGTGATGTCCGATTCGTCCTGTGTGCAGTCCTCATCACTGCCCTCCGAGTCAAACTCCAGCTGGCCATCCAACTCGACTGTGACAACGATGTTTGTCGCATCTCCGGGACCGTAGTTGAGCAGGTCCAGTTCGTAGACGAATCCGCCGTATGAGGTCACGACACCAGAGACATCGCCGTCGATACCAAGGTCAGCTTCGCCACTGACCGACAGCAGGCTGGAATCGCTGTTGTCTTCTGGGTCCTCCTCGGTTGCGTCGGCTGCTGCGATGACGCTCACGGGTGCCGCGCCCTGGGCGCTGTGTGAAATGGCGGCGGTGAACCTGAGCTCGCCCGCACCGCCTTCACCTGCCACTATGTCCTCGAGTTCGCAGGTCACGGTGCCGGTTCCACTGCAGGAGGCGCCGTCTCCGAATGTTGGGGTAACGCCCTCTGGGAAGGTGAACACGATGGTTGAGTCGACAGCCGTCGAAGGTCCGTAGTTGCCGTAGTACACCACCCCACTGATTGTTCCACCCGGTAGCGCCGGGTTGGGGGCGACCTCGAGATCGGCGAACAGATCGATGACTCGGGTTATCGTGATCTCTTCTGAAGCGGTCCGATCGGGTGAATCCGGGTCGGTACCCGGGTTCGAAACCGTGACCGTGTTCGTAATGGCACCTTGGTATGCGGGGTCCGCTGCAACGACGAACTCGAAGGTCGTGGAGTTCGGAATTCCGTTCAGAATGACCTCATTCTCGGTGAAACAGACGCTATCGATACCAGCGCAGTCGTCGATGAATGGGACTCCCAAGGTTTCGATCCAGCACGTCACTATCCCTTCGGAGAGCTCGCAGCGGTCATCGAGCTCGGTCACCTCGATGATCGGTTCGGGAAGGACTTGGGTCAGCTCAATGTCGAAGGCATAGTCCGGCCCATCGTTGGTTACCGTAAACGAGACAGGGAACGGAACCCCAGCCGCGTAAAGGTCGTCGTCCCAGTTGGACTCCGAGTCAATAGCGAGGCTAATGTCCGCAGTGCCAACGATCAGGAATTCGTAGGTCGCCTGGTTGTCGCTGTCATCCTCCTCTTCCTTTTCGCCGCCGGTAACGGTGGTTTGGGACTCGACCTCTGTACCCACCGAGTCGGTTGGCGAGAAGTTTATCACGACCTCGGCGTCCCCCTCGGGCCCCATATCGCCGATCAGGCAGTAGAGCACACCGGTCTGTGTTTCGGAGTCGGTGCAACCGGAGACGTCCTCGGCACCATCTAGACCAACGATTTTGAGCTCTACGTCGAAGGCTGTGCTCGGGCCGGCGTTGACGACCGAGTACGTAACGGTCCCTTCACCATTTTGGATCACGTAGTCATCACCCTCCGCGTCGATAGACAAATCAATTACCCCATAGACGCCGATTGTGAAATCCATCTCGTCATCGTCGGGGTTGTTGTCGGTAACATCGCCGGCCGTAACGGTAGCAACCACCTCGGGGTCACCTCGAAAGTCCGGGGCAATATCGGCCGTGATCTCGAAGGTGTCGCCGCCTTCTCCAAGGTTGTCTGATGAGATTGGGCACGAGACCGTGCCAGTGTCTTCTGTGCAACCTTCTGCGCTGAGGAAGCTCAACCCTTCGGGCAATGCGACGCTTAGAAGACCGTTCGTATCGGCGTCGGTGCCCTCATAAGCTACCACGACTTCGTAAGTCACCTCGGTGCCGGCGACATGAGTCGTACCGTCGAGAGAGACGATGTCGGTGACGGACCAGCCCGTAGCAGCCCCGACTGTGACCGCGAAGCTCGCTTCGTTCGAGGTGCCGCCGTCGTTGTCGTTCACCGTGTAACCGATGGTCGAGGTGCCGGTGAAGCCGCTCTGAGGGGTGAAGGTGATGTTACCCACGTCGTCGACGGTGTAGGTCCCCTCGCCTGCCACACTGAACGTAGTTTGCTGCCCTTCGGCCGTTGGATCCAGGTCCACACTGGCCGTGTCGATAGTCCCATCGGAATCGGTATCGTTTTCTGTCACGTTCTTCGTAGTGGGGGTGCCTATTGTGGTCAATGCCGAATCGTTCTCAGCCACCGGCAAGTCATTGACCCTGATCGTGATGGTCGCAGTGTTCGAGGTCGCCCCGTCGTCATCATTCGCGGTATAGGTGGCCACCGACTCGCCGACAAAGCCGCTCTCGGGTGTGAAGGTGACGTTGCCGAGGTCGTCGACGGTGTAGGTCCCCTGGCCTTCAACCGTTGCTGTAGTTTGTCGACCCTCAACGTCAGTTTCTAGGTCAACCGTCGCTACGTCTATGGTCCCATCCGCGTCGGTATCGTTTGCCGTCACATTGACTAGGACTGGGGTGTCCAACTGCGTGAGCGCGCTGTCCTGTACGGCCGAGGGCGGCACGTTAACGGATACGGTAAAGGTTGCGACATTCGAGTTAGCGCCCTCGTCGTCATTGATTGTGTAAGTTACTGACGACTCCCCAGTGAAAGTGGGCTCTGGTGTGAATGTAACGATCGCAGCACTGTTGACCGTATAGGTACCCTCGCCGGGGACCACGAAAGTCACTTGCTGAAGGTCTGTGTTTGGGTCGAGGTCGACGGTCACCAGGTCCAGGGTGCCGTCAGTGTCTGAATCGTTTGCGGATACGTCAAACTGAACAGGTGTGTTTACATGCGTACCAGTGCTGTCGTTCTGGGCAACCGGCGGCACGTTGCTGACCTCCCCAGACACAACCGAAGTCAACTCGTCTCCGTCGAAGATAGTGCTGTTGACCTCGTACCACTGCGGGGCGGCTGGTGGGCTGAGATCGTGGGCCTCCAGTATCGCTGCGTCGTAGTATAGCGACCCAACTTCAGGCGAGGTATTCTCGAAGACTCGCGCATACACCGAGCCGCCCCCATCGGCTGGATAGGGCACTTGTGTGTTGGCTGTCCACCCATCGCCATACGTGCTGTGGGAGTTGTCGGTATTGATGGTGAATGTGTCGAGCAAGACGTCGTCGCCTGTCACCCCACCACCGGCCGAAGGGGGATCGGCCGTGTTGTCGCTTCCAGCCCAAATGAGCTGTGCTAGCGCTTCCTGATCAGTGTTGACACTGGCGTTGAGGAACCCAGTCGCGCCGTCTCCGTTCTTGAAAAAGCCCTCTGAGGCCCTCCAAGCGATCAGGACATCCGCGAACGAAATGGTGGACGTCGTCGAAAGGACTAGGAGGACCGCGAGTTGAATAGTTCGACGCTTCATATCGACTCCATGAGCGGGTTTGTTGAGCGTGTAAGGTGCTCCCTCGGCCGCATAAAAAAGTATCTGTGTTGACTGGCGCTCAGTGTAACGGCGCAAGCTGTATTGAGCAACGGTTTGGGCCGTTGCGGCCAGGGTGTCTCGATGGATATCGCGACCGCCCCAAATAAACTCAATAGCGGCGCTGAGATGCCAGGGTGTTGGTCAGTTCGATAACCCGACTGCCCAGGTTCTGGGAGAATCGCCACAGCAACTTCACACCCAGGGCCGGATCGTTCTGAATCAGGGCCATCAGACTGTCTCGCGAAAGCCGAATCACGTGACTGTGCGAGATAGCGGTGACAGTGGCTGTTCGTTTGCCGTCGGTGATGAGTGCCAGTTCGCCGAAATGGTCACCCATCCCGAGGCGATTGACCTCGGTATCGCCTTTGCTGATTGCAACTTCGCCGTGCAAGATAACAAAGAACTCGCGCCCCTCCTCGCCTTCGGTGACGATACGGGTTCCGGGCGGAACTCTGAGGTCGCCCGAGCTACTGAGAACCCGAAGCCGCTCTTGGAATGATAGGTCAGCAAAAATCGGTATCCCCTTTAGGAGTTCAATCTTCTGCTCACTCCGCATCCTGGGGCGCTTTTCGCGTGGCTGTTCAGCCTGTGTCTCGTCGGCGGACACAACGACTACAGTGACGTTGTCGCGCCCCCCTCGAGCGTTGGCCAACTCAATGAGCGCTTTTGTAGCCGCCTTCGGATCCTCGCGTTGGATCACGTCTTTGATCGTGTCCGCGTTGACCAGATCGCTGAGCCCATCGGAACAGGCGATGAATCGATCGCCTGGAAACACATCGATTGTGGATGTCGCTACCTGAACTGTCGGCTTACCGCCGATCGACTGACTCAACACATGGCGGTGCTTGAAGCTATTGGCTTGATCGGGCTGCAGCACCCCCAGATCGAGATACATCTGAAGCAGGGTGTGGTCCTTGGTCAGCTGGTAGATTTGACCGCTTCGCACCAGATGCAATCGGCTGTCGCCGACGTGGGCGACGACGGCCCGGGAACCGACGATCGCGAAGACAACCGCGGTCGTTTTCATTCCTTGTCGTACGGCGTTAGCGCGGGCGTCATTGAAAATCGCTTCACTCGCCTCGTTCAACCACTGGGGCATGGCGTTCATGAGGTGCCCAATGGCCTGTTCCCAGCGGGTCGGCCCAGGCGCGATCCACTGGGCATGGAACGCGCGAAAACTGGTGTGGACGTGTTTGGCCACCATCGAGGCCGCAATCTCACCCGCCTGACGACCACCGACCCCGTCCGCCACGACAAACAACTGGTGGGGACCGTCGACGACGATTGCGTCTTCATTGTGGTCGCGCATCCGACCAACGTCGGTATTGCCCCAAGCCGAAAGCCTCACTCCTGCCATCGTCGCTCGTCCTCAATCGATTTGTAAAACGCTCGATCAGCTTAACACCATCTGGTGCAGGCTGGCACCCACTTGGTGATCGAGGCGTCGTTTGTAGTCTGGACGTGTCCTGTTGGCGTGGAGTCGGAGTGTTTAGGCTTGGCGTAGGACAACGTCGAAGCGACTTCCCTTGCCGTCGCCTTCACTGTGGGCGGTCACACTGCCTCCCATCCGCTGTACCAGCTCCTGCACAACATAGAGGCCAAGACCGGTGCCGCGGACAGAAGCCGCCGCATGGCGAATTCTGTGAAAGCGTTTGAAGACACTCTTCAATTGCTTGGGCGAAATCCCGATCCCGTTGTCCTTCACTGACAGTTCCAGTTTCTTGGGTCCGTTCGCGACCGAAACAGCAATGTCCTTGTCGTCTGGCGAGTACTTGATTGCGTTCGACAGCAGATTCATGACGATGGTCTCGAGCGCCACCGGGTCGGAGTTGACTTGTTCCGCGCCATCGATCTCGAGCTCAATGCAATGAGCGCTGATCTCGTAGCGCAGAGCGATTTTCTCAATGCAGCTTTCGAGTAGCTCCCGGAGGTCGAAGGTCTGAGGCTCGATGGGACGCTCATTGTGAGTCAGGCGCCCTGCTTCGAGGAGCTGCTCGATGAAGTCTTGGAGCCGTTCGATGTCGCCTCCCATCATGGTCAAGAACTTCTCCTTCATCTCTGGAGTGAGTTCTCTCTTTGCAAGGGTGTCGACACCGAGGCGAAGGCCTGCCAACGGCGACTTCAATTCGTGGGTCACACTATCGATAAAGGTGTTTTGCCGCCGAACCCAGCGCACCTGCTTGATGCTTCCGACCATGAACAAGACCACGATCAGGACAACCAGCAACATCAAGAGATCGCCGATGGCAAGAATGAACCAGAACCCCACACCCAGATCGCCCGTCTGA
>CAZDBH010000374.1:0-8632 GCA_964503485.1 uncultured Bradymonadales bacterium
GCTAAAAGCCAATGGCGGAGCCTGGAGCGCTATGCGCGACAGGCTCCTAGTGCCCGCTGTACCGTCGGCCCCGGCCGGTCCGACGTCGCCCTCGCAGCCGACCATGAAGGTAAGCAGCGATGCGAACAGAATCCTCGTAAGGTGTCTTGTCCCCATGGTTCACTCCTTTTGTTCCCCTCTACCCGATTACTGGATATAAATATCGACGGAATTTTCGCCGGGTCAAGATATTTCGTAGCTTTGCACGCTTTTGTTTTTACCAAAAACTAGCATTTTCCGCGATGCACCACTAGCGACCGCTATTAGGGCTAGAGTTGGTGCGATTTTCCGCACCGCTTGACTTGTTCCATCGAACGATGGAATATTACTCCACCAATTGATGGAACTAGCGGTAGGGAGCAATCGTATGCGTTTTGAGAAGCGACACATCAATAAACGGGCGTTCAGGCGACTAGAGCGTTTCGAGCACGCCCTAAACAGGGCCGTGCGAACCTACGACGGCATCAAGGGGCGTACCGGTCTGGCCGGCAGAAAGGCCAACTACGACGACCATCGTTATGAGTTCGAAGGGGGCGCCAGTGACGTCCTCAGAAAGAAGCACTACGACAAGAGCCTGCGATTGTTGTGGAAGGCCGAAGACAGCGCTCCCTGGCTTGGCTTCAAAGACAGCACGAGTGCCGAGCGCAGCCTTCAGGACATGGCGCTTCGCTCTCTGACGGACGAGGAAAAGAAACACCGCGAGCGGCTCAGCACACCCGAGTTCAAGGAGCTTCTCAACCGGGAATACACCCAGAAGGAAAAGCAGGCCATCGTCAACATCCTCTCAGCAATCGGCCACGGCGAAGCCTACGCGTGGTTGGTTTCAGCTGAGCTCATGGGCGAAGTCCAGAGTACGGGTGCCCGGGCGGCGTTGACAATGCAAGTTCTGGAGGAGGCAAAGCACTTCGTCGTGTTACGAGAACTTCTCCAGGCGTTTGATGTGCCGATTCCCCGACAGTCGATCTGGGAGTACTTGCTTCTGGAAGGGGCTTACAAAGCCAAAGGACTGGACAAGTTCTTTGGCATGAACGTTGTCGTCGAGGGCATCGCGCTCAGCCTATTCGGCGCCGTGAGTCATTTGCCCGGCCTCGAAATCCTGCGGCTCTTCCACCTCGACGAATCGCGACATACGGCACTTCCGACCAACTACTTCAAAGAGTTTCCGATGACGAAGTGGCAGCGGTCCAATCCGATAGCTCGCGCTCGACGGCTCAAGATCATCGCACCCGCCTTGATGCTCGTACCCGCGTTGGAAGCCGACCTGGCTGAACTCGGAATGGACTCCTTCGATTTTGGCGGATCGATTCTGCGGAAGGTCGCCCTTCTGGCTGAGCGGGCTAGCTTCGACTTGCCTGTTCCCAAGGAACAGCTCCTCCCCGCTCTGAATCGGATGTTCAACGCCTATTGCAAAGCCACCCGACCTGACCATACCTTCCAGGAGTTTCTGGCTGCTGACACCACCATGGGCGAACGCGAGCGCCAGGTCGAGCAGGAGATCTTTGGAGAGGGAGCGGCGGCTTAAGGCCATGGGTAACCCAGCAAAAAAGAACAGGCGTGCCAACGGCATCGCAACCTGCGCCCGAATTCTGGAAGCTGCTGAGAAGCGCTTCGCCGAGACCGGCTATGCTGGCACCTCGCTTCGCCAGATCGCCAATGACTCCACTGTCGACCTGGCAACACTGAAGTACCACTTTGGCGACAAGGCGGCCCTCTTTGGGGAGGTCTACCGGCGGGGGCACGACAATCTGCTCTCGATCCTCGAGCCGTTGGCCGAGCAACTCGAACAGATTCACAGCGCCGGACGACTTGTGGCGGTACTCGAAGCTCAAATCGGATTGGTTTTTCGGTTCCTTACCGAGAACGAGCGCTTCGTACGAATGGGGCTCTTTCGCTTACTCGAGCGCCCCTCCGAGGTGATTCCCGTGCAGGATCAGCTCGAAGCCGACCTCATCGACTTGGTCGAGACCGCACTGGGCCGACTCAGAGATGGCGGAATCGTTCGGACTGTAGATACTCGAGGGCTAGTGGTTCTGCTCTTAACGGCGATTCCCAGCTGGTACGTCAGTGCGATGGCTCGTCCAACCTGGATCGAAGAGGACGGCAAGGCGCTCGAAGCGCGCTTCAAAGATTTCTTCCTCGACCTGACTCGCCAACTCGTCGTCGAAACCTGAACGCTCCGGTTGCTCCGTCTTCTCTGTGCCTCCGTCTTCTCCCCACCACAGGCGGCTCTTGGTCCGGTTCACCTGGCGTGTTTCAGTCCAGAAGACAAGCCGCACAAAACGAGGCCTACGGATCGGGTCAGACAGAGGTAGGTGGGGTCAGCCCGGGTCGATCAGTTTCCGCCGAAACTCTCGCGCGAATCACTGCACGCTCTAGCGACTGAAGCGCAGCTGTCGAGGCATGTCTGACAGCCGGAACCCCAGGTGTCGTTCGCGTTGGAGGTCTCGTCCGGTGTAGGACCGAGCGGATCGACCCCCTGATCGCACTGATAAGAGCACAGATTCACGCACTCATCGTACCCTTCTCGGCAGTCCTCGTGCACCCATTGGGGGCCGCTGCAGCTCATCAGGAATGCGACTAGGCTGACTACCATCAGGCTTCTCATCAGTTCTCCTGGCTCCGGGCGACGAGCTCGACCGTCTCCCTCTACTTCCGCTGTCCTTCGATAACGAGATAGGTGTCATCTTTCAAGAAGTAGGTATTCGTGATTGATAAGCCCTCGGCCTTCTGCACGTAGTCGAACGTGTGCCTGTCGAATCGGGCCCCATACACGCGCTCGACGAAGGGCGCAAAGCGCTCCTGTCGCGCCCGAAGACGACGGCTCTTCGAGTAGACCATTTCTAGGAGACGAAAACGCCCCCCGGGCTTGAGGACACGCTCGAATTGTCGCACCGCCGCAGGCTGAAGCTCATCGGGCATAACGCAGCACATGAACGTGGAAAAGACCCAGTCGTACTGACCCGTTTGAACCGAGTCCATAACCGTCGCATCCTCTAGACGAAGGTCAACGGAGCATCGGGCGTTGGCGGCCCGCTTGGCAGCCCGTCGCAGCATGGCTGGCGAGAGGTCGATAGCGGTAACGTCACACCGCGGGTTGTAGCTGGCCAGATTCCGTCCGGTTCCCACTCCCGCCTCGAGCACTTTACCGCGGACATCATTCAGAAGACGGGGTCGCCAATGTCGGTACTGGCGCTCCCACGGGTAGTCGAGCAGGTCGTAGAACCGGGCCGTAATGTTATAAGTGGCTCTTAGGCGTGCGTTTAGTTGCTTGGCGTCTTCCGTCAACAGGGTTCTCCCCGCGCTCCAGTCGTGAGCTGACCAGTGCTAGCGCGGCCTACTCTAACAGACTTCAGTCGGCGTCTCGAACGCAACGTACAAAGTCATCGACTTGTACGACGTCTGCTTGGTCTCCGATGCTGTCGCCGATCCGATCCCATAGGTTGCCGCCCTGGTCATCCTTTGGGTCGGCGCGCTGGGCTCCAGGACCGTGAATGTCGTTGTTGAAATTGCCCGTTTCTACCGCCCAGCATGGGCCAAAGCATACATAGGCGGCAAACTGGAGGGAGTCGCCGTGGCTGGTACTCGACCAGAAGAACGGGGCAACTGAGTTCCCGTCGGGCGGGGACGTCGTCGGCGCGCTCGAGAGGTCTTTACCCGGCGGCAGGTTGAATTCGAAAACGGAGGTATCGAGTACCATTCGCGTGCTGTCCCAGGAGGGTGGGTCATAGTCGACTAGACTTTGCAGCTCGACCACACTTGGCAACCGCCAGTCGGTGTGCTCGGCCAATTCGAGGCCCTCACAGTAAGCCAGGGCCTGGTTCCAACTGAACTGATAGTCAGTCTCACTTTGTTGACCATTTGCCTTCTGCCACATCAGCCCGTTTGCGACGTCAGTTACTGTTTCATCGCCATTGTCCACGAACTCGTTGTCCAAGGTATCTTCCGCACCGCGAACGCAGCGGTAGAAGAGCTCGACTGCTGCCCGCTCTGAGGAAGCACTCTTAATGTGTGCGTCGAGGAAATTGTAGAAGTAGTGGGCGGTCGTCGGTGTGTTCTCGTCGTCGGGACGCGGCGTACTCGACCAGGTTTGGCCCATCATTTGGTTGCTGTGCGTCCCCGTCAACTCGTCGTCCTCGAGGTCTGGATAGTCGAAGTCGAAGTAGTCGTCGTCAATGTAGAACGCGCCCTCCGTATGTTGGCTGCCGCTCCAGTCGCTGATCGAGAGCAGTTCGCGAATTGAGGGCATCCGCCAGTCGTCGAAGTCGCCGATCGCGAGGTCTTCGCAGGCCGCCGCCGCCGTGGCGTAGTTGACGCGCTCCGGGTGGTGAGCGCGCTCCCACATCAGGCCTGTGTTGTTGTCCAACACGGCGCTCTCGTCGCAGACCAGCGAGAAACTGGGCCGGGTCCCTTCGTACTGAGCGTCTTGCCCAAACGAGCGCTCGCCAGATTCTGGACAGCTGATCTCTTCGCCGCGGTTGTTGTAGCAGAGCGTCAGATTGCTATCGGTTACCGCGCTGAGCCGAGCCGGCTGCTCAGAGGGACAGTTGGAACCGGTATCAGGACTCTCGTCACCGGTTTGGTCTTCGACTGCCGCATCTCCCGAACTCTGGTCTTCAGCTCCTTGGTCTTCAGCTCCTTGATCTTCCGAACTCTGGTCTTCAGCTCGTTGATCTTCCGAACTCTGGTCTTCAGTGACTGAGTCGGGTGAAGGGGTGTCGGAGATTGTTGTATCGGTTGTCTGGTCGGGCTCGAGGTCGGCTGAGCTATCCCCCCTGCCGTCGAAGGGAACCTGGTCGACAACCAAGTGTTCATCGCCTTCGCCAGTTGCACCTGTATCGTCGCTGCAGGCTGCGGCGCCCATCAGAGCAAAGACTGTTACGAGCGCCAGCCAGTGCTGCGGGAGTTGTGGCATGATCTGGATCCGAGTTCGAGTTCGTCGTTATGCCCCTCATTCGGGCGACTTCACTGCAGTATGCGGGTCTCGAGGCAGAATGGAAGGGCGTGTTCTCGATCGCGGTAACTCGATCGGCAGCCAGAGGTTGGGGACGAACGTCTAGAGGGGGCGAGTTCGAAGGTTATGCCCTGCGGCGGCGGAACGTCACAAGACCCATCACGAGGCCAAAGAGCAACCACGAAGTCACTGCGCCCTGGTCTGACGACGACACTGAACAACCCGCCTCCTCGCCGGCTGGGGTCGTGTCACCGGGAAGGATCTCGGGATCGATTTCGGGGTAGACTGGGCCGGCGATGATTGTACCGCCGTCGAGGCTAGTACAGGCGACTTCACCGGCGAAGTCGCCACTTGCTCCGTAGCCCTCGTCGCAGGCACAGGCGGCCTGACCGTTGAGCGCCACACACTGGCCGAACTCGCCACAGGTCATTGATGCGCACGGATCGGCGGGAATCTCATCACCGAGCATGTTCCGATCTTCCGGAACGCACGTCACACTCGTCCCGAGAACGGGATCGCTGACACCACGAGCCGCCATACCATCGGCGCATTCGCAAGCCGCCGCACCGTTCACTTCGTAGCAAGTTGCGCTGCCACCGCAGTGGATGAAGTCGCACGGTGACGCTTCCTCTTCACACAGGTCCTCTCGATCCGAGAAGTCCAGGAATCGAGACACGTCGGCCAGGTTGGCGTTGAAGGTAAACATCGGGTCGGCGGTCATCTCCTCTGGGGACATGGTCGTGTAGAGCCGAGTCAGATAGGGATAGGCTTGCAGAAGACTGGTCGCTTCCTCATCCCAAGACATCGACGCGAGTTCGTCGGTCGAACCGGCAAACTCGGTGATAAACGCGTGGCCGCCGGCAGCATCGACCGTGCGAGACACGACGGTCCGGTAGTTGGAGCGCAGAGCAAAGTCGAAGCGAATGTCCTCGCGATCGAGCTCCACGTTGGCGAAGTTGGCCGAGACAGCGCGGCTGTCTCCCAACATCCATACGATGATTCCCATGTGGGGATCGGCGGCGACGGCGGTCAGCCGGATGGGCACAACAGCGTTATCACCCTCGAAAGTCAGTTTGACCGGTTTCAGGGCGTCTACACCCTGGTCTGCCTGGAGCTTCATCGCGAGAAACATCTGATTGCTCGAGACATAGTGCTCTATCATCGGCTCCATGGGGCTCGTGATGATGTAGTCGTTGTCGTTGAGCCAGTTGATCAGCAGTTGGGCGTTGTCCGAACCGACCACATCATAGTGGTACGGGCCCGCATCACCTGAGGAGAATACGGTTACTTCGTCGTCGGGATCGGCACTGGTTGAGCCCGGCATGGACCCACCGTCGCTCTCAGACATGTTCATCGCGCGATTCATCAGACAGTCAGGGGGCGTGATACTGACCGAGGTGAGCTGATCGAAGACCTGAAAGAGCGACGCTTCAGCCGTATCGACCTCGGGCACCGAACTTACTGGGACGACCCAGGCGAAGTCCTCTGCCGAACCGCTGTAGGCGACTTGGACGTACGAGACGACGTCTTCTCCGTTTTGGGCGAAGATGATGCGCTCCGCAGACTGATCAATGGGGGTTTGGCTGCAAAAGAAACCACCACAGGCTTCGGCGCTCTTGGGAGCGGCAACTGCTGCTAGCGCAACTGCTGCCGCCAAAACGACCGTCGTTCTCACAACTCTCATGTTTGTTTGCTCCTCAGATATTCTTGTCGAAATCGAATGTGCTTGTTGGTCCTGTTGAGCCAGTAGCATGGAGCGATCCAAAACTCGCTCAGCCTGAAGAAAAGTGTATGCAAGCGGCGCACGCCTCGCTTTAGGATCGTCCGTCGACAACCCACAAATCCTGCAAGCCACGGAAATCTGAGGGTTCGGCCGGCTAGATGACTGTTTTCCGAGTCCCGAGCATTCAGCGGCTTATTCGCCTTCCGGGTCTTCTTCTTCGCTCTG
Organism: uncultured Bradymonadales bacterium; assembly: GCA_964503485.1. GTDB lineage: Bacteria > Myxococcota_A > Bradymonadia > JAFGEP01 > JAFGEP01 > CAZDBH01. The sequence continues at coordinate 6,939 of CAZDBH010000374.1, forward strand.
TTCGGGTAGGAGCGCGCCGGTTCGTCGACGCAGTTGATCGCGAAGGGAGTCCGCTTCGCTTTCGGCCTCCGGAGCCTCCGCGGCCTCCTCTTGTTGTTGCTCCGCCGTCCCTTGATCGGGGTTGGCAGGCTGGGTTGCCACTCGTTCTCGCCGTTGGGGCCGCTCGCCGACATCGGAGTCCGTGTTCTCACTCTCGACATCGGCGGTCGGTTGGTTCGAGTTCTGGTCCTCGCTCGGATCGACAGCGGTTACGACCTCAGCATCTTCGCCGGCCGGCGAAGACAGTGCAGGTTGCCCTGTTCCCTCAGCGCGAGCCGACTCGATACCTGTGGACGAGTCGTTCTGCGTACCCGTCGTATCGACCTCAGTGGCTTGCTCGTCAGAAACTGTACCCAAATCAGCCGGATCGGAGTTTCCCGTATCGGGGCCTGGGCCGTTCAACCCGAATACAGCCACGAGTGCGATCGCAGCCGCGGCCACCGTGAACCCGGCGAGAAGCCCGCGACGGCTGCCGGGGTTTAGCGGAGGCCTTTTGTCCGTCTCGTCGAGGGAGCTGGGGGAGGGCTCAGACTTGGGTCGTTCGCTGGGATGGGGTGATGGCGGCCTCGGGCCTGTCGGCGTGAGACTGTTGACCGTTGGCTCGGTTCGAATCTTCGACGTCGAGCCTGTGTCGATCAGTGGCGCCGCCCCCGAGCCCGCGGCCGATTCCGCGGCACCACCAGGCAGGCGGCGAAGGACTTCATCGATCAGGTCGCGCAATTCGCCGGTGTCGGCTGGGCGATGGTCTCTGTCTTTCTCTAGACAGCGGAGAACCAGTAGATCGACCTCGTCCGGCAACTCGACAAAGTCGCTGGGAGGTGGCGGCGCCGAGTGTTTTTGGGAGTATGCCAGCTCGAGTGCATCCTCGGACATGAACGGCAGCCGACCCGTCAGCAACTGGTAGAGGACCATCGCGAGAGAGTAGATGTCACTTCGCCCATCGAGCTGCATCCCCAACGTGACGTGTTCGGGCGACAAATACCTCGGGGTGCCAAGAACCGTACTGCTGCGAGTCAGATTGGTCTCATTGTCGACCATCTTCGCGATACCGTAGTCGAGCACCCTTGCGAAGTCGTCGCCATCGATATCGCTCAGAATAATGTTGTCTGGCTTGATATCGCGATGGATGAGGCCGATCGAGTGGGCCTCTGACAGCGCACCACAAACCTGACGCACGATTTTGAGTGCCCTTGGAATCGCCATGGGCTTGGGAACCCGAGACAGTGGCAACCCGTCGACCAGCTCCATCGCAATGAATGCCAAACCCTCTTGGGTGTGGCCGAAGTCAAACACCCGTACGTTGTGGGGATGACGGAGCTTGCTGGAGTTCTTGGCTTCGGCATAGAAGCGTCTCAGTGCAGTCGCTTCGTCTCCGACCTCGAGCCGCATCACCTTAATCGCGACGGTCGAATCGAGATTGAGCTGGGTCGCTTTGAAAACGGCGCCCATGCCGCCCCTTCCAAGCAATTCGAGCAGGCGGTACTTGCCCTCCAGAGTCTTGCCGATCAGGTTGTCTTGAATCGAGGGCACCAGGAGGAGAGGTGACGTACAATGGGGGCAGGTCGGCCCTGTCGGCGACTTGAACTCCACTCCACAATTCACGCAAAGGCAGAGTAAGAGGACGTCCTCCAACGGGCTAAGATGGAGGTTCGAGC
>CAZDBH010000375.1:0-8629 GCA_964503485.1 uncultured Bradymonadales bacterium
CAATGTCGCCTGGCTCCGAAGTTGGTCCAAGGCCCGTGGGCCGACCCAAGAGCGAGCACCCATCTCGGTGACCGAGTCGTAGGGGACACCCTCGAGAAGACTACGCGCGGCACGAGCGTCGAGCAGCGCGTCGAGTTCAGCCAGGTCCGCGTTGTTCACACCCCAGACGACCGCTTCGGACTGCCAGTCCGAGAACTCGACGTTCTCGACGCTCTCGCTGACCGACGACGGATTCGATTTGGCGTATGCAAGCAGTCGTTGGAACGCCGTGTCGCCCACATAGGCGACCGCGTCGAGTTCGGCGAGCCGCAGAAAGGGACCGTCATCTTCAGTAAGGACGATCCCGTCAGAACCGTTTCGACGATCGACGATATTGCGGGCCGCTCGAGAATCGAGTCGTACGATGTCATCCAGCAGTACGAAGTCGGTTGCCGGGTGGTTCACTAGCGCGAGCACACGGGCGGCGTCTTCAGTGACCATTGTGATCGCGACCTCAGACGAGCCGAGCCCGTCATCGGCAGGCGACTGGTCGAGGTACGAACAGCCGGTGATTGCGGTGACCAAAGTAGTGACAAGGGTTGCGTTCAGAAAAGGCTTCGACAACATCTCGCTATGCTCCCGCCCCAGAAGGGCAAAAAGCAGGGCGGGGCGTCTACGCCGCCGGTCGGCTCGACCGACTCATTTATCGTACCTAAAGGACCCGGTACGGGGCGATGCGCCGCCGAGCGAAGGCTCGGCTCATTTTGCGCGCCTGCGAATCAGGCGAGTCGTTTCAAGTGCAATCGATATGCCAGCCAACCGGTAGGGGCGCAACACCGCGTTTCGGGCTCGTGTGGCTCGGTTTGGACCGGGAAATGTGGCAGGTCGAGTAGCCGGTCGTGGGGTCCCATCACCCCAACTTTGACCGTCCTAGGACCGCCACCGTGGAGTACATCGGACGTCGCTGGCTGTGTCGGGTGCAACGAAGATCGTCTCTAACGAGCCCCCAGCCAGATCGTTCTAAGCCCAACCAGATCGTTTTATATTGTCCCATCCTGTGGTTGGCTCAGATCTCGTCCAGATTCAAGACGATTTCACGGCCATGCCCCGTCGACAGCAAGCAGATATGGCCTCTGCTTCGATGGGGACTTGCAATTGTTGCGAGCACTCCCTATGTTTTGGTCTCGAAGAGTGGGACGAATGGCAGACAGCGACCAAAAAAACGCGAACATCCGCGCGCCTGTTCAGGATAGTCCGGCCAAGGAGTCAGGCCTGGTAACCCAGTTCAAGGCCTCCCTTGCGGGCATGACCTACCAGCAACAGGTAGCCGCGATTCAACCCGATCTGCCCATTCAGTTTCTCGGGGCAGTTCAGATGACGGGTTCGGGGTTCATCCCCGAGGCGCTGGCGGGGACGACCGCGACCACAACAGTATCGCCGTTTTCAACGACCACCGCTGACCCAAAGACCTTCACGGGCACGTACGACAAATACAAAGCAAACTGGACCACAGTGATGGCTCGGATCCGGAGCCTGTGTTCGGACGCCACCGTTTACGATTCGGCCAAAGTCGAAACGGACATCGGTAAACTCGGCGCGAAGAAGGACAACTGGTACGACCGATGGGGACGCGCGGCACTGTCCGGAGATGAGACCGCTGCTGCCGCCGAGTTTCAAGCCGTCTTGACCGACATGAAGTCCGTGCTCCCGCAGGATACACCAGAGTCAGGCGGTGGCCATCTCTACACGGGGCGCGCCGGTGGCAGCACTGGACGTTCAGATGCAGAATCCTCGGCTGCAGCTGAGACCGCCCGCAGCGGAGTCAAACACACGACCTTGGAAGAGACCGTCACAGGTCAGCTCTTCGATGGCATCAACGGTCGCCCACCCGATCACATCGAGTGGGGTAGTGTCGTCGCACAGTGGTGGTCCGTTGTCTCGGCTGACTACGCGTCCTCCTTTCAGGGTAACGTAATCTGCCACGCCGCAGTCGGCGTACCGTACTTCATGAACAAGAACTTCAAGTCCGTGGTGCAAGGCAAGAGCGCGGCCGAAGTTGCAAGTCTGGTCTCTTCAGGCGCCCTGAATGGCGGCCGGCAACTCGATCGCGGATCTGTGTTTGCCAAGGATGAGCTCAAACGACTGGCCACCGAGATGGCAAAAGGCGCCGCGAGCCTCGTCACCAACATCGAGTGTCAGCTCCGGATCGATACAGGGGCAGGGATTGAGAGCACGACGGTCAACATCCCCGCTGCTGATGGAATCACCCACAGTCAGATTCTCAGCCAGATCGATGCAGGCATCGCCTCGAAAGTCACCGATGCCCGCCTAACCGCCATGGCGAACGCACTGACATGAGCGATCCACTCTCATCGTTGCGCGACGCGCTCGCGACTTCGCCTCGAGCCGAGGAATATCTAGACTTCGATCAGACGGGTTGGACGGACAAGAACGTCGACGACGCCGTGGATTTGCTCCTGGATGCCGCCCGTCGCGGCGATCAACGCGTACCTCGAATACTCCCCAGCGTATGTGGGGAGGAGCGCGCTACGTCTATGCTCAACGAACTGGTGGCCGCCGCACCCGATTCCAGCGTCCGCGCGCTTGCAGCCTTCACACTGTTGCAGCAGCTCGGAATGAAGACTGCGGGCTTTTTCGACGACGTCGTGTCTGGTCGAACCACGAGTTACAGCCTATCAGTCATCCTCGACCTGTGGCTTGGCACAGGGCACGACTCGATGGTCAAGAACGCGATGCTAAAGACCGATCTGCCCGATGTCAGGAAGGCGTGCGCAGTAGCGCTTTGGGAGCACCATGGGCTCAACATGTACGCCACGGTTCGATGGGCGGGCCTCGGCTTGATTTACAGCTACATGTGCGTCCCGCTCGACTCTTTTCAGCTTGGGAAGATGGACGACTTCGTCGAAGTGCTCGGCTTTCATCCGACCTCGAAAGGCTATGCACCCTGCCACGACCCGCTGTCGTCAGCCCTGCGATCCGCACTAGGGGAACTCAGGCAGCGCGCCGGAACCGTCAACGTTCAACTGATCTCCCAGCTGACCGACGACGAACAGAGCGCCCTGACGGTTTCGGCCGCCGAGGAAGCGCTCAAAAGCAACCCCATCGGGGTGCGCTACGTCGCCACTTTGGCCGGCGCGACCCATCGCGATCTGCTCGAGTGGGCAGACGCTCACCCCCAGCCAGAGATGGTCCAAGCTGGCCGAGAGGGCCTGCAGGCGCTCGACGGCGCTAGCTGACTGTCCGCCGCCTCCCCCGAATCTTCGTTCTGTGTCTTGGCCGCCTACTTCATCGTGGCGCCCCACGCACCCGGTCGTTTCAGACGCACAAGAAACGGATCGTCATGACTTGCCCAGCCTGCTCAGAAAGTCTAAGGCGACCTCAGTACGTATCGATCCAAGACTTCCCTAGGGTTTTAGTTGGGTGCGTATCGAGGTCCTACTCGATGCGAAAGCGGCCGTCGCTCTGGCGAGGACGTATTATGAACAACCAAGTACAAAGGCCCCAGCTTGTATCAATCAAAAGGGCTTCAGCTCTTCTCATCGTACTGGTCGCGGCAATTCTGCCGGCTTGCGCCGAGGACATCATCCCGCCTGAGCGGGTCGTCGACGATTCGATGTACTCGGCGGTTGGCCGACTCAGCGTGGGCGCAGCTGACTGTTCCGCTGTGTTGCTCGAACATGGTCTGATCGCCACCGCCAAACACTGTTTTATCGAGACACTGCGCGACGAAGAGTCGGGCCTTCAAGGCCTCAGAGTGAGGTTTGGCCAACACGTCGGAGTGGAAGAATCTGATGATGATGTGGTCGTCATGGGCGAAGCCCTCACGAGCCTGAGCTTTGGCGGACCGACAAGTGATGTTGCCCTAATCCGTTACGACCCCAACGTAACCGAGGACGCCTTCTTCAGTGACCTGGTTCCGGCAGCTCTGGAGCCGGCTGCGGAGCGAACTCAGCTTCACGTTGTCGGTTTCCCGGCCCACGTATGGCACGGCGGCAAGCGCGCGCGAATCATCAGCAGAGGATGCGAGGCCACAGACGAGGTTGGTGAAGTCGAAGGATTCGACGGCACTCTGTTCGGAACCACCTGCCGCGGCTGGTTCGGAAACTCGGGTGGGCCCGTGTATGCCCTACGCGATGGCGTTCCTGTTAGCGTACTGGGTGTGGTCTCACATACGTTTGTGGAGGAGACCGTAGATGGTCGCCTCGTGCCACTGGGATGGGATGACTACGGAGACTGGGTCACAATCAACTACTCACCGCTCGGGAGTTTTTCACCCCTCAGCGACATTTTCCAAAGCACAGAGTGACGACGTTCGAGGTGGCGTCCTGAATTCGTCGGCCGGGACAAGACTACGGACAGGCCAGACCTCCGCCCGGAGGTCCGCCCGGGGGGGCGCCGTCATCGAGGATACGGAGCACTTCCGCCCCGCGGTGCGTGACGACGTCTCGCATGAAATCGACGTGGTCGTCGAACTCTTCATCGTGTAGTGGGCCCTCCGTAGCGAACGGCTCAATCAGATCCCGCATGCGGTCGACCTCGGCCTGAAGCTCATCAACGTCCCACACATCAGCCACCAGCCGACGGAGTTCGGCAAGGTACCTCCGGCGAACCGAGGGCAGGTCGTACAGTCGTGAAGCTAGGATGCCGTTCGTTAACACAGGCTCCATTCCGGTATCGAGAAGGATGATGTCGATGCCCCACGGGATGAAATGGAAACGGCCGTCGCTCGCATCACGGTAGAGGAAGAAATTGTTGATGTTCCCTGCGTACCCATCGACGTGGTTGATGAGGACTTCCATGGCCCAGAAGGTCAGGAATGCATCGATATCGATGAGAGACTCGAGCTCATCGAGCAGCTCGTCATCGGGGACGTTGAGCGCTCGTGTCAAGGCCGTGATGTCGGGGTGGTCCACTGACTGTTCCCCGTTCTTTCGTTCGAACGTGATGGTGTAGCCCTCGCGAAAGTCGCTATCCACGCCCTCGTAGATGTTCCCCGTCGCGTCGTTGAAGTGCCGCTGTATAAAGGGACTCTTGATGTCTTCTACGTGCACGAAGATGCCGAGGTCGACCTCGTTCACGGTCACGTGCGCAAAGTTGCAGCGCGGCGAGGGCACACCAGCATCTGCAAACAGCTGGTAACCGAGGCATTGTCGAATCAGACCGGGATCCTGTTTGGCGTTGTTCAATGTCATTCGGTCGACGCCGCTGAAGGTCTGACCATCGACGTGCCGATCGAATCGAAGCTTTAGTGACGGCTTGTCTTCGTCCAGTGAACCAAAGCTCCCCTTCTTCCGAATGCCCACGCGCTCGAGCGCAACCCCGTCGATGGTGACCTCTGCTTCGTACCAGTCGTAGCGGTCGACAGGATTGCCCTCGCAGTCGACACCACGCATGTACTCCGGTGGGAACGGATTCTCGCGGCGCAGCGCGTCCCAGGTATCTGGGTCCACGGTGACCTCGATCTCGAGCAGGTGGTCCGGGTCGAACAGCTGCTCAGTCAGATCCGGTCCGGCGGCGTCGCTGCCGCCGTCTGCCTGCGGCACCTCAGGGTCGGCGTTCTGGTCCAGAGCGAAGGTCGCGTCTTCGCGTGCGTCGGGTGCTGTGTCGCTCTCTTGGTGTCCGTTTGCCGGGTTGCCGCAGGATACAATTGCGCCGAGCAGAATCGCAACGAGCCAGGCAAGAAGCACGGCGTTGTAGAGCACCGCCAGGGAGGTCTTGCTATGCGTCAGAAGTCGGCGGCCGCTGCCTGCCGGAAAGCCAAGAGAGGTCGTTGGGGAGGTGGTGGTTGCGCTCGCTGACATGTCAAACTCCTACGCAGTGGGGATGCGTCGTTCTGAATCTCTGTCGCAAGCGCCGTGCCACCGGGTAGATTCGCGTAACATGTTGGAATTACAGGTATAAAGTTGTCTGGTTTTGTGCTCTGTTGCACGCGGTCCACACGCCAGGACAGGTTTTTGACAGAATGACCGAGCGGGGAGTGGGCGCGAGCGTGTTGGCGTCGCGCGAGGTGCAGCTACCGGGTTGATAGCCTGAGATTGTCAGTCTGAGAACGCGACCGCGTCGACAAAGGTCAGCTCGTATCGGACATCGGCTCGTTCTTCCAGCAGTTCTGTTTCCTCGCCTTCGCCGAAGCTGATTACGTCGACCTGCGCGACCTTCCCAGCCTCCGCCGTAAAAGCGTAGTTCGAGCGTGTTGTAAATCGACCGCTCGCCGACCCCTGGAAGAGGCTGTGGGTGTTTTCCGTAAACGTCATCTCGACTCGAAGCTGATGAATGCCGGGTAAAATGACGCCGTTGAAGACTTCGATTTCATTTCGCCGGCTCAGCTCGCCATCGGCGTTCGTCTCTGAATAGAGCGGGTTTCCGTCCAAAACGTAGGTCACTTCTTCGAGTGCGAAGGCGCCATCCGTGTTGTTGACGTGTTTGATCACGGCGTGAGACGCATCAACGTCCGTTGTCAGCAGCTGATCGCGAAGCGAGCGAAGCCGAGACCGTGACCTCGAAATCTCTTCGCGTAACTCGTCTAGGTTCTGCTCGAGTTCGCGCAGACGTTGCTCATGGTCCGGCTCAGAAACGCTCTCCTCGGCAAGCGAGGAAGGAGCCGCGACTATCAAAATCAGCAGGAAAAGCGCGCTGGCAAAAAACTTGGAAGCGGTTCGGGCGCGCTCAGTAGAGAGCCGGCCACGCACATTATTCAAGCTCATTTGAATCCTCATGCTCACCCAGGCCCGGACGAGCGCGGAGGTGCGGAAGCGTTGTTTGCCGCAAGCACCCCACTATCTAACTCTAACTTGTAACAGATTATCCGCTTGCTGACAAAGCGGCGGGTCGACGGATCGAGGTGCTCGAGGGAGTTTAGGAGGCGGAATAGAGAGGCAGTCAGTTTGTGGGCTTCAACCCTTTTTTTCTGCCCAGGGCGAGCAGTTTGTCGGTTATTGGCCGCAAGAAACGACCGCTCTTGGGCTGCTCTTTGAAGAGTGAATCGAGGCCGACCGTGGACAGTTGTTCGCGAATTCCCTTCGGGACGTCGCGAAACACCAACTTTCGTCCGGTGGTGACGAGCTGTGAGTATAGGCGCACGGTTATGGCCAACCCGGTTGCGTCCAATGCAGAGACCCGTTCGAACGAAAGAACGATCGTCTCGTAATGACCGAGCGGAAAGCGCCGCAGCACCTCTGCGAGCCGTACTGCGCCCCGGCCAGTCATCTGGTCCGGTAGATAGTAGGTCGGCGATTCGCCAGCGATCACGATCGGCTCGGTTTCGGGCACCTCGTCAGCGCTTCCGTCCGACGGGGGCGGCAACAACTCCGCCGGCGGCGCGGGTAAGTCGAGCTCGTCCTCATCTTCGTCAGCATAGTAGGTCTCGAGATCGCACATGTAGATGGCCGGCTCGGTCAACCCTTCACTACCGATCGGGTTCCAGGTCATCGGTTCGTTGTTGTCGGGGAAAATGCCGGAGTCGGGGACGAGCAGAAGAGGCTCAGTATCCGATACGTCCTCAGGCGGTCTCGCAGGTACACTAGCGGACTTCATTTGTGTTCGGGCCCCCCAAAACCCTGAGACGGCAACCTCAATGTGCCATTCAGATGGTGATTCCTTTCGCCACGCTGCCCCCGGTTATCAGTTCGCCATGTTAGACGTGCCCTCCAAACCGAGGATCAATACTTAACAAAACGACAGTGTTTCCTCAAACGAAAAGTCCGAGATCTTCACTCCTGGGCGACGCTCAGCACGCGCAGTGAACCGTAGTATGGGCCCCGATTGCGGCTCGATTCCACTTGCCTCTATTCACACGCTACGGTCGATGCCAACTCAGTCGGGCATTGAATCGAACGATTTTGAACCAGGGAACGAAGAACTGCGATGATGAAACCTCAGCCGATGATCGTGGTACGTGACGTAGAGGCCTGCTCAAAGTGGTTTCAGAACGTCTTGGGTCTGCGCTCTGCACATGGCGGGAGTGAGTACGAGATGTTGATGGACGGCGACGAGCTCGTCGTACAGCTGCATCTCTGGGATACCCACGAACATCAACACCTCGGCAACGAGGCCGACCCCTCCCGCGGTAACGGCGTCCTACTCTGGTTCGCGACCGATGACTTCGATGGGCTTGTTGAACGCGTCGAGGCGGCGAAGGCGAAGGTCCTCGACGGCCCCCTCTACAACCCCAACGGTCGACAGCACGAGGTTTGGCTGGAGGGCCCCGAGGGGTACCGGGTTGTCGTTGCCGGACCACGGAACATGGGATGACCAATTATGGAGATGGCTCGGCAAGCTGTCCCACGCAATCCGGTGTGTCTCATACGGGCGTCTCCGGGAGGACCATGCGATGAACAACACGAGCGTGGAGTCATACCTTCGGGATGGTTGTGGCCGCTGCGACCGATACAGGACAGCGGAGTGCAAAGTACACAGCTGGACAGCTGCCCTCGAAGCCCTTCGTCTGCTGCTGCTAAAGTCCGAGCTGACCGAGGAGATGAAGTGGGGTTCTCCTGCTACACACTGAACGGTAAAAACGTCGTGATGATCACATCGTTTAACGACTTCTGCGCCCTTAGTTTCTTCAAAGGGGTTGCCCTAGGAGCCCGTCGCGTATAACGCCCCGGACTCCAGCCGTTAGCTTTTAGCG
>CAZDBH010000376.1:0-8603 GCA_964503485.1 uncultured Bradymonadales bacterium
GGGGGGGGGCACCTGCGCCAAATCTTGGTGGCGCTGCGGGCGGGGGGGCGTCCCCCCGACGATCACGTTGTCGCAGTGGAGTGGGCCACATTCCCTCGCCAGAGAGTACTCAAGAGCACAATCGCGAACGCGGCGGCAGACTTTTCAGGCAATGGCCTCCAGGCGCCCGCTGTTCTGATCATTGGCAAGGTGGGTGCGCTGAGTGACGAACTCGACTGGTTCAAACGGCGTCCCTTGTTTGGCAAACGTATCTTGTTCACTCGCGCCAAAGGGCAGGCCTCCCGACTCTCGTTGCTGCTGTTTCAATCCGGTGCCACGCCAGTTGAGGTACCCACGATTGAGATATGCCCGGCGGAGGGTGTCGAACGCACCAGCCTCGAGGAGGCTCTCGCCGGCCTGGCAGCCTACCAATGGGCGGTCTTCACAAGTCCGAACGGCGTCCGACACACCTTCAGCTGTCTAAAGGAGATCGGGCTCGATTCCCGAGCCTTCGGAGGAGTGAGGCTGGCTGCTATCGGATCAAACACCGCCGCCGCTCTGGCGGCCTATGGCCTCAAACCGGACTTGATTCCCGACAGGTTCCAAGCGGAAGGACTCCTGGAAGCCCTTCGTCCACTCCTTGCGCCAGCAGACCGAGTCGGGATTTTTCGCGCTCGCGAAGCTAGAGCAACCTTGGTAGTCGGGCTTCGCGAGGCAGGTTTTGCGGTTTCGGATATTCCGGCCTATTTTTCCCGCGCTCCAGAAGGGCTAGAGCAACAGGTCGAAGCGCTTCTCGACGACGGAGTCGACCTACTGACTTTCGCTTCCCCCAGCGCAGTTGCCAATCTCGTCGCCGCGGCCGGCTCTGATGCCGAACGGTTGGTCTCTGTTCCTGCCGCCTGCATCGGCCCAATAACACGAAAAGCAGCAGTCAAACACGGATTCAATGTAGTCGTTCAGCCCGAACGATTCTTGGTGTCTACCCTCGTCGAGGGCATCGCCGAGTGGGCCGAACAAGAAGGATACGAACAATGAACTTTCCAGTTACGCGTCTCCGGCGCATGCGCGCCAACCAGAAAATCCGGGCCATGGTCGCCGACGTCGACGTGAGACCCCAGCATTTGATCGCGCCGTTCTTTGTCGTTCCCGGTACAGGTGTGTCGACTCCGATCGTCAGTATGCCCGGACATTCACGACTGAGCGTCGACCGCCTCGTTCCAGAAGTCAAAAGGCTCGAAGACGCCGGCGTACCCGCGGTCCTCTTGTTCGGCGTCCCTGATGAAAAAGATCCCGGCGCAACCGGAGCGTATGACGACAACGGTATCGTCCAGCAGGCGATTCGCGCTATCAAAGAGTCCGGAAGCTCCGTGCTCGTGATCACGGACGTGTGTCTTTGCGCATACACCGACCACGGCCATTGCGGCGTGATCAAAGGGGACATCATCGACAACGATCCCAGTCTCGATCTGCTGGCCCAACAGGCGGTCAGCCACGCGCGTGCTGGAGCCGATATTGTCGCCCCGTCAGACATGATGGATGGTCGTGTCGATGCGATCCGAACCGGTTTGGACGCCGCCGGGTTAACCGACACCCCGATTCTTTCGTACTCCGCAAAGTACTCTTCGGCTTTCTACGGTCCGTTTCGAGATGCAGCTGACTCTGCGCCCCAGTTTGGCGACCGCCGCACCTACCAAATGGATCCCGCTACCCGGCGTCAGGCTGCCTTGGAAATCGAGCTCGATGTGGCGGAAGGGGCGGACATGATCATGGTCAAGCCGGCCATGCCCTATCTCGACATCATCTCCGACGCCCGAGAGACCTGCAACCTACCCATCGTCGCCTATCAAGTGTCGGGAGAGATGGCGATGATCGAAGCGGCAGCGGCCAACGGTTGGCTAAACCGAAAGCAGGCGATTCTCGAGTCGTTGACCTCGATCAGAAGGGCAGGCGCCGACCTCGTGATCACGTATTTCGCCGCTGAAGTAGCTGAGTGGGTATCCTAGAATCCCTCAGCCGAGGGTTGGCCTGACACCGTCGAGTTTGAAGGCTCGGTAGTCCGCGAGAATTTTCTCGTGGTCGAAGCAGAGAGGACTCGGCAGCTCGTCCAGAGTAAAGACAGCGGCCTGGGCTGCGTCATCTTGACCCTGCGGAACACCTTGGGCGCTCGCGACGTAGACTGTACTCATTGTGTGGTGTCTCGGATCGCGCTCCGGATCGCTGTAGACCCCCAGAAGGTTGGTGAGGGTCACGACAAGGCCGGTCTCCTCCTCCGCTTCCCTGCGGGCTGCCGCCTCAGTCGTCTCGCCGTAATCGACGAACCCCCCAGGCAGCGCCCAGCCCCGTGGTTCGTTGGCGCGTTCGATCAACACGATGCCTTCGGATAGCTCAATGATGATGTCGACGGTTGGAAAGGGATTCCTATAGGTCTGAGAGGACGAACTCACCGGGGAATCTCAGAAAACTCGATTGAGTAGGCGGCACTTCCACCTCCGCTATACGTCCCGACCCAGACTCGCCAGATTCCTGGCGTCCAGGCACCCGAGATTGCGGGGTTGAACCCGTCCGTGTCGTCGTTGCAAAGGAAGGTCCCGTTGGGACTCTGGACGAACAGGGTCGTATCTGTCTCGGAGCGCACTTGAATGCGCAAATAGTTGAACGGGGTGTTCAAGTTGAGAATGTGATTCGGGTTCTGCATCACGTGACCGCGACAGCTCGTGCCGTCGGCACCTTGCACCGTGCTGACGTCGATACTGCCAGTGACAGTGAGTGAGCGGACCTGGGGATCGGGTACGAAGCCCGTGGCCAGGTTGAGTGATCCCATGGGATCAGTGGGTGTTGAGGAACTGGTCATCAGACCCGGTACGAGCGGCGCCTGGGTTGGTACCGTTGTCGGGACAGTTGCTCCGCGATCGGTAAATACGATGGTGTACGGGTGATTCTGTTCGGCCGAATAGCTGGCTACCCAGATCGAGTAGGTTCCGGCAGCAAACGAGGCCACCACGGCCGGGTTGAGGCCGGTGCTGTCATCGTTGCACCAGGTCCCGCTCGGGCCGGATACGACCATCGCGGTGTCGCCGCCATCGGTCGCTGTGACCTCTAACGCGAGATTCGAGAAGTTGCTCCCAAGGGTCATCATATGATCGGGCGCGGCGGCGATCCATCCACGACATGGCCCGGTTGGAGTGGTTCCATAGGTACTGGCGTCCACTTGGCCTCCCGGAATTCCCGACTGACCTCCCGAGACGCCCGACAAGCTCTGAGAGGCGAAGCCGGCCCCGAGCGAGACCGAACCATAGGTTTGGGCAGACAGCTGAGAAGCCGCTGAGACAACAAACAGGGCAGCAATAGAAGCGAGCAGGTGTCGACGCATCAGTTGATCTCCTAAAACAGCGCGCAGCTCCGTGTGAAGGTTGTTTATACCCAGCAAATTAAGGCTGAAGCAATACACTCACACCGATCCTGCCATATTGTGGGCCCTACCGGACTTGGCGCATCGCGAATTAGGAAGTATGTTCCACGCCGATGAAGTACCGAGGAATCGTCACAGCAGTGCTCTTTACTATCTCCACCTCTTGTTTTGCGGCCGCCTGTACAGGCTCCGCCGATGATGAGCCCCAAGTTGGATCGGACGCTGGGTCGGACGGGTTCACACTGACCGACACGGATCCAACCGCGGAGGCCTGGGTGGTTGAGCCCACATCGGTCGAATTCACCACTCTAGAGGTGGGCGATTTCGACTTCCGCACCGTCACCTTCACCAACCAGAGCGGCATCATTCAGGAGGTTACCGATGTCGCCCTGGTGGATGCTGACGTCGAGATCCGTTTCGCGACACCGTTCATCGCAGCGATGGGACGTCCACATCGATGGTTGGATCTCGACGGTGACGGGCACAGTTTCGAGGTCCGAGACAATCCCGTATAGGTACACGCTGGAGGTTCATTCGAGGTGATCTTGCAATATCATCCAACAGGACAAAACGATGGCTGCCTCGACCCGGCGCCCGCCTCGTGCGGTTTCCTCGTGCTGACCGGAAATGAACACAGTACCTCGATACCGGTATTCGTGCCGCGATGAAGGACAAAATCACCAGATTATGGCATCGGTTCATCGTCGAGCCGGTGATGGCCGCTGAGGAAGAGAGCCGAGCCGAAAGCGACTCCGAGCGCTTCGACTGGAAGAGCCTGGTCGTCTGTGTCGTGGTGGCCTTCAATCTGGCCGTCTTACAGTACTTCGGTATGTCAGATCGGGTCGGCTGGTTCATCAATTCGCTCAGCTCGATCGGTCTCCAATCACTCGCGATCGATATGCAGGAAGCCATCTCGATCGGCCCGAATGCTCGGCTCTATTCACTCTTTTACTGGGTGGGTTCGTGCTTCGTATTCTACTTCGTGATCCCAGCCTTGGTCGTGAAGCTCATCTTCAGAGAGAAACTGACTGACTACGGAATGAGTCTGTCAGGCGCGTTCAAGCATTGGTGGGTTTACGTACTGATGTTTCTCGCGATCCTTCCGCTCATCATTGCCGTATCCTTCGATGAGCAGTTCCAGAGGCAGTACCCCTTCTACAAAGCGTACGGTGATACGTCGCTTCCCGAGGGCCTGCTCTATTGGGAACTGGCCTATGCGGCCCAGTTTTTCGCATTGGAGTTCTTCTTCCGCGGATTCATGGTCCACGGGCTCAAACGCAGAATGGGGGCTTTTGCCGTGGTCGTAATGGCAGTGCCCTATTGCATGATTCATTTTGGTAAGCCGTTCCCCGAGACCATTGGCGCCATCTTTGCCGGTTTGATCCTTGGTATGCTCTCCCTGAGAACGCGATCGATCTGGCTCGGGGTCTGGATTCACGTGAGCGTTGCCTGGTCAATGGACTTCCTGTCGCTGTGGCAAAAAGGGCTGCTCTGATGAAAAACGCGGGTTGAACCAGCTCGCTTCTTTCGAGTGGAGTACCGTATCCACTTGACATTGACAGCGGCTAGCGGTAGCTAGCCAGATGTTTGGCGCGATGGCCAAGTGGTAAGGCAGGGGCCTGCAAAGCCCTTATCCGCCGGTTCGAATCCGGCTCGCGCCTCTAATTCCCCCATAGAGTGGGAGCAAGTATGACTCTCGAAGGCTCACGAGTTTGGTTGGCCACGCGAGGTGGCGAACGAGCGCACTACTACCAGATGGCTTTGGTCGCTGGTCTGAAGGCGCTCGGTGCCGCGTCCGTTGAGGTGATCGGCGTCCAGGGCATGCTCAAGAGCACCGCCTCGGATCTCGGCACGAAAGCGACCGATCTTCTCGAGTCGGCCGCCGGTCGCCTGGCCCGTGGCCTCAAGGTCGACCGTTTCCTCAGTCTCGGCGGGGGGGACGACGAGCAGGCGAGTGGTGTCGACCTCCTCATTCTCGACTCACCGTCCCTCAGCAGTATGGCGAGAGCCTCGCTTCGAATGGTGGGTAGCGATCCATTTACGATCGGCCTCGTTGACGACTTCACCGTGAACACGAAGTGGCGTGATGTACCCCTCGACCTGCTGATTGTTCCAAACCAACATCTGGTTTCGGCGCACACCCACGGGACGACAGGTCTTGCCACCACAGTGGCCGGACCGCCCGTATCCGATCAGTGGGTGACCACCGGCGATCGCGCCTCGGCCAAAGAGACCCTTGGAGTCGACAAGGACGCCACCGTCGTTTTGGTGTCAGCGGCCGGCATGCGCGGCGACAATCTCGAGAAGGCGGTGTTCCAACTGACGTTGCTCGAGAGACCCGCGAACGTCCTCTTCTATCACGACGACAATGATGAGGTTGCTCAGACGGTCCGCAGGGCTGCCGCAAACTTCGGCTTAAAGGCAAACATCCTCGGCAATGTCGACCAGCTCGAAACCGTTTTCGCGGCGGCAGACGTCCTTCTGTGCGATGCGTCCGACTCAGCCGTACTCGAGCTTGCGCTCACAGGGCGGCCGGTCGTTGCCATCGGATCGGAACGGGGAGCCGCTCGCACACTTTTTCTCGCCGACCACGGCGCCCTCAGCCACGTCGAAGACGTCCTTCAGCTGAGCTCTCGACTCGACCCACTACTCAGTGGTGTGTCACCTGAAGGGCTCCAAGAACGACTCGACTCGCTCCTCTCACCCAACGGTACCAAAGGCGTGCTCGACGCGATTGTAGATGGCTACACTCGGCGCGAGGAACTCAAAGCACAGAAGCAAGCACCCAAACCGACCACGCCTCCCCCCGCTGACGAACCAGCGGCTGAGGAGCCCGAAAAGACTCTGCTGGGTGCCTTTGAGTCGGTAGGCGCACCTCAGCCGACAGCTGAGAACGAGGTTCTGGCGCCCATCTCGATGGCCGAGGCCAAGAGTCAGATGGCCTCCTTGATCGTGCGAGAGAGGGATGCCGAGCGGGGGCTGACTGAAATCGTCAAATCGCGAGACAAGTGGATGGACCGAGCCGAGCTCGCCAAAGAGGACGGCGATCAGGACTTGATTCAAATAGCCCAGTCCCGGGCCAATTCAGCTCGGGCTGAAGTGGGACGGCTAAACGCAGAGATCGAGGTGATTCGGCGCTCCAAAGAGAAGCTCAAAGCAAGGGTGGCACGTTCTAAAAAGAGACCCGCACCCACCCGTGGGGCCTTGCCTCCAAAAACACCCGTCCGTGCAGCCGAGAAAGACGACGTCGAGGCCAGGTTCCGCAAGATGGAGTTGGACCGAGAAATGCGTCGGCTCCGCCGCAAGATAAAAGACGACTAATCCAGCTGATGCAGTGTATCGGAAGCTCCTTCTAAAACTGATCCTGAGTCTGGCGATTGCGGCCTTTTTTCTCTGGCTGTGCATCGACCACTTGGTTGCTGACGCCACCGAAGAGATCGGTACCAGCCTGTGGACGGCTCTCAAGCAGTCGGCGTCGATGGTCTCAGTTGGCGATCTTGTCCTATATTCCGTGATCTTCCTTGGCGTCCACCTGGCTCGTATCTACCGCTGGCAGTATCTGGTCACACCGTTGGGTGAGACCGACCGCAAGAAGATCTTCAGGATCTGTGCTGTGGGCTTTACCGCGATTGTGGTTTTACCGCTGCGCCTCGGCGAGATGGTTCGTCCCTACATGTTGGCCCGCGAGAGCGAGCACCTAACCATGAGCGCGGCGCTCGGCACCGCGGTCGTTGAACGGGTGATCGACGGTCTCCTTATCACCGGGCTGCTCTTTGTGTCGATCGCCACCTATTCGGGGACCCAGCCCACCGCGTTCGCAACGACCGCCGGCCTGTTG
Organism: uncultured Bradymonadales bacterium; assembly: GCA_964503485.1. Taxonomy (GTDB): domain Bacteria; phylum Myxococcota_A; class Bradymonadia; order JAFGEP01; family JAFGEP01; genus CAZDBH01. The sequence continues at coordinate 7,227 of CAZDBH010000376.1, forward strand.
GCGGCTGCCATTTTTCTGGGGGCGAGCTGCGTCTTGCTACTGGGGTCGACGAAGCACGACTGGACGGTCAAGCTGCTCACGGCCACTGTTGGCAGATTCTCGACCCGACTGAATGAACTCATCATTGGATTAGTGGACAGCTTTCTGGACGGAGTTCGCGTGCTTCGCAGAGAGCATGTACTGCTCCGCTTCCTGGTTGTTACGCTCATCTACTGGGGCCTCAACGGCATCGGAATCGCCGTGCTGGCACGAGCTTTCGGTTTTGATTTGGGTCTGTGGCAAGCCTACGGAGTGCTGGCGATCTTGGTGGTCGGCATCATGATTCCTGCTGGTCCCGGATTTTTCGGCAACTTCCAGTTCTTTCTTGGGAAAGGGTTGCTGCTCTTCGTGGCGGCCAACCAGGTCGCTGTCTTGGCCTTCGGACTGACTCTCAATGTCATCCAGCTCGTTCTGCAGATCGGTTTTGGGATTCCGTTCTTTTTCGCCAGTCACATCGGGATTCGCCGACTCTTGGAAGCCGCATCTCCGGAGGCGGAAGTGGAGCCGAGTACCTAGCGGGCTAGTCGGTTGGGCCGAAGTCACACGAGATCACTCCGTCGCTCGCTTGCTCGATCAGTAGCCGTCGCCCAGCAATGTCGTGGCGGACGCGGGCGGGCCCCTCACAGGTTGTCGTCAGACCTTCTGGATACAACGCGGTGGGCACCGCGATCTCGCTCACCGTGCCTTCCAAGCCGTCGAAGGACACAGAACCCAGGCGGGTTGTTCCGTCGAACTGGAACTCCGAGAGGGTTCCCGAAATGGCGGATGGGTAAACTCGAACCGCGGCAGCCACAATCACCGACTCAGTGCCATCCAAGTTCAAGATGCTCATTCCTTCGTCGTTCCACTCGTCCTCAGTGGCGCTGTACTCCCACAGGGTTGCGTGAAGTAGATGCAGGTCAAACGCGTCGTAATTCGCCCTGATGTACACATCGGCGTCCGGAATGTTGCGACGGCTGCCAAACTCGCCCACGAGTACGGGTAGATTCCACTCCGAACCCTTCGCTGCCCAGCGCCCCAAAGCCTCTGAGAAATCGGGATTGGAGGGGGGCGTTCCCCCCAGAATCACTGCCGGATCGTAGAAGTGTGGGGCGAAGACGAGGCGCTCACCCTCAGGGCGTTCTACGTTGGTTTCCGCCGCCACGGCGTCCAAGCCAGTTGCGTCGAATAGTACGATTGCTTCAGGGGCGATGGAGTGGATCAGGGCAGCCGTCTCGCTGTAGAACGGCGTGAGCACCGTTCTGGCCCACTCAGATGCGCTGCCGTTTCCTTCGCCGGGCTCGTTCAAAATCTCGAAGCCGATGACCCCGTCGACTGCCCACAATTCGCCCACCATAT
>CAZDBH010000377.1:0-8545 GCA_964503485.1 uncultured Bradymonadales bacterium
CGCTAAAAGCCAATGGCGGAGCCTGGAGCGCTATGCGCGACAGGCTCCTAGTCTTGCCAGCTTGTGGCCGCCCCGGTTCAAGGACCCTCCAACCGGCGACAAGGGGGCCGCTCTCGACCTGTCCGGCCGCGCTGCGGGCCCCCGGAAATCGCTGGGTGCGATCGGTCTCTTCGGGGCAATTCTAATGCGCATCGAACAGGTCACATTGGCGCCGAAGAGCAGGTCCCAAAAGCGTCTTAGCAGACCGATACCCGGATTGAGTTCCATTGGCGAGGCCACATCGATGGAACTCACCGTCACGACGGAGGTGCCCTGCCTAGCCCGAAGGGAATAGGCACGAAAGACAAGCCCGTCGACCAGTCCCGGCAGCGTGAGCGTACCGCCCATCATTTGAGCGCACCTGCGCCAAGCGCTACTGATTTTGAAACGAATCGCTAGTGCGATCCCCAGAATGACGAGGATAACAAATCCCAACCAAAGCATGACAGCCCTCCCCGGCGTCTACTCCGTTAAATCCCATAAGTTCTTTTGCGCGAAGAATGCCAAGTCTTCGTACAAAATGTAAGTTTCTTGAAACGGTTGGGGCGCAACGCGCAGCCCACAAGGGCTCATCGGCCTGTTTGGTGGCGCGAACGAGCCGGTTCACGTTGACACGCAATGAATCGATTAGCCTTGACGTGCCCGGCCAGTTCTGGAATTCACAATCAATGCAGAAGTCGCTCACAGACACGCTGGCTTCACTGACAGAAGGCCCACTCGACGACGACTGGGCGGCCGGGTTTGTCCGGTCGCTGTTGGGTGACCCTCGTGAATTGTTCGCGCTCGCCAGGGAACGTCGAGATCGCACGTGGGGAGAAGTGCTCACCTTTTCGCCGAAGGTCTTCCTGCCGCTGACAAACCTATGCCGCAATCGATGTGATTACTGTTCGTTCAGGAAGTCGCCGGGCGATCCGGGTGAGTGGACAATGAGCCCCGCGGAGGTCGAGACGGCGCTGGACCGTGCCTCGGCAACCGGCTGCGTCGAAGCGCTCTTCTGTCTGGGCGACACACCCGAAACCGGTTTTGGCGCCTATCGGAGGCTTCTGTCGGGTTGGGGTTTCTCGAGTACTGTAGATTACCTGGAATGGGCGGCTCGGATGGCGCTGGACAGAGGTCTGTTGCCACACACGAACGCAGGAATTCTCGGCCGGAGCGCACTCGAGCGCCTGAGGCGAGTCAACGTCAGCTTTGGTTTGATGCTCGAGAACGTGAGCGACCGCCTTTGCGAACCGGGCCAGCCTCACTTTCGGGCTCCGGACAAGCGGCCAACAGTCAGACTAAAGATGACTCAGCAGGCCGGTGAACTCCGGATCCCGTTCACGTCGGGGTTGTTGATCGGGATCGGAGAAACCTGGAAGGAACGCCTCGAAACGATGCTCGCGATCCGCGAAGTCCATCGCGAGCACGGCCATATCCAAGAGGTCATCGTGCAGAACTTCCGCGCCCAGTCGAACATGGTGATGTCGGCCCAGCCGGAGCCCGATGAACTCGAGGTCGCGGTGGCGCTCGCTCTGACCCGGTTGCTGCTGCCCGATGATATCAGTGTTCAGGCCCCTCCCAACCTGAGTCCCGCCTCGGTCGCTCTGCTGATAGACGCCGGACTCAACGATTGGGGAGGAATCTCTCCCCTCACGCCTGACTACATCAACCCAGAACACCCCTGGCCGCACTTAGACCGATTGGCTGATACGTGCGCCGCAAAGGGATTCGAATTGAAGCCACGTCTCCCCGTTTATCCAAAGTACGTCAAGGACCCGGATTGGCTCGACGAAGGGCTGCGTGCGCACGTCTCAAAGTCGGCGCCGGAACGGTTATGGCGTTCGCGCTTAGGAGACAGGGGACTCGAGCAAATGGAGGCACGGTGAGCGACAGGGTCGAGGGCTGTTTTAATGGCACCAGTCGCCTCGTTAGGGAGCTTCTAGAAGCCACCCTGAACGGAGACGAACTCTCGTGGCAATCGATGCGACCGCTAGTCGACGCGGTGGGACAGGACCTGCACGCGTTGGTGGTTGTTGCGAACGAAATGAGACGACGACAGGTCGGCGAAGTCGTGACCTACGTCGTGAACCGGAATATCAACTTCACAAATGTATGTGTAAAGACCTGTAAATTCTGCGCATTCAGTCGTGAGTTGCGCTCAGAAGAGGGGTACTTCCTCGGTATTGACGATGTCATCGCTCGGGCGGCGGAAGCGGTGGCTTACGGAGCGACAGAAGTGTGCCTCCAAGCCGGGCTCGCCCCTAACGCCCGCGGCCAATACTACATCGACCTGTTACGCGCTCTAAAGGCTGAGCTGCCAGATGTTCACCTACACGCCTACTCCCCCGAAGAGGTGAAATACGGTGCTGCGCTAGCTCGACTGTCACACGAAGAGTATCTCATCGCACTCAAAGAGGCTGGGCTGGACTCAATGCCAGGTACCTCGGCTGAAATCCTCGACCAGGCGCTGAGAGATCAGATTTCCCCCGACCGAATAACTGTCGACGAGTGGACGCATATCGTGTCCACCGCTCACAGAGTAGGGCTCCGGACGACTGCGACAATGATGTTCGGTCACGCCGAAAACAAGGACCATTGGCTGAGGCACCTGGCGCAACTACGTGAGATTCAGCAGGACACCGGTGGATTCACCGAGTTTGTTCCGCTGTCATTCGTGCACTCCGAATCGCCGTTATTCGCTGCATCCACTGTTCCCGGTGTCCAAGCCGGCCCTTCGGGCAATGACGTGATTCGACTCTACGCGCTGTCCCGACTCATGCTTGGCCCAGTGATTCCCAATCTTCAGGTGTCGTGGGTCAAAGAGGGGCCCAGGATGTCCCAGTGGATTCTCAATTGCGGAGCCAACGACCTGGGCGGAACGCTGATCAACGAGAGTATTTCCACGTCTGCGGGAGCAACCCACGGGCAACTCCTCTCGCCGGCCAGCCTACGGGCTATGATTCGCGACGCGGGCCGGATTCCCGCTCAACGGCGAACGGACTATTCGATTACTCGAGAGTTCGATCCCACTAGTGCGGCCGAGGACGGGATTGGTCCCTTGGACCGGGTTGATTCCCCCGAGGCCTTTGGATCGTACGACGAGCTGACTCAAGACGACCGGTTTCGCTATCGCTCGGCTAGAAGTCGGCTCAAAGCGAGCTAACCGAAGCCCAATCGGGCATTCTTGGTGTCCAGCTCAGGATGAGTACCCGGCTCCAGCTGCCCCGCCGCTCGTTGTCCGAGCTACGTACTCCGCATAGTCATTTGGGGTGTCGACGTCAAAGGCTAGTCCCGGGGTCCGGCAGATCGCGACATTCAGCGAAAGTTGACCTACTAGATTAAGGTGGGCCTCGAAGGACCCGTGCTGACCGAATCGACCATCTCGAAGCAGGCGGTTCTTCACGAGCAGCGCGTTGGTCCCTTCGTCGTCTTCGTCAGGGGCAAGGACTACGTCCGAGCCGTCAAGCAGAGCTGCGAGCGCGACTAGGTCGCCCGAAGTCCGAAACGGTAGAGCGGGCATGAGGATAAGAACGGAGTCGGCCTGCTCCCGCCAAGCTCGTGTCAGAGCCCGGTCGACCACGACTCGCAACCCGCCGCTGTCCTCATCGAGTAGCAGCTCGATCCGCGGGTCGTCGACGTCGAAGACCGGATCGGGTTCTTCACATGCCACCAGTATGGTCGAGAAGGGTTGCTCGCAGGCTAGCTGAAGGGTTCGACGGAAGAACTCGCGCGCGAGCCGAGCCCGTCCTTCCGCCGGGAGCACGTCGGCAAGACGTGTCTTCGCCCTTGAAAAGGCCTTGGTCGGAAGTACGACCCAGCTCCCTCCCGCCATTAGAGCAAACCTCGGGCGAAGGCGAGCACCTGTTCGGCCAGTCGAACCCGGTCCGTCTTGTTGGTCATCACTGTGCCGGCCTCGAGCACCTCGAGCTCGAGTTCCACTCGATCGCCGTGCTCGATCACGATACCGGAGAGCAAGTCCCCGTAATGACGGACCACAGCTTCTGGACTTGGGGCGACGCCCGCCAAGTTTGGAATCATGGCGGCCAGCGGTCCTTTGACGGCCTTTCCTCCCACAATCGGACTCACGGCCACTACCGGTTTGCCAGCCATCGCCTCGCTGACCGCCGGTAGTTCGAGGATAGGGTCGATCGAGACATATGGGTTGGACGGGCCGAAGATGACGAGATCGGCAGCCTTCAGGCTATCGATCACTTCAGTCGTGGCTAGTCCCTCCCCGATTCGGACGACCGACTCAACGAGTGGAGCGCCGCGACGCTGCACTAGCCACTCTTGGAAGGGCAGCCTGCCCTCGCTTTTTGTGTTCAAGTACGTCGCTCTGCGTCCGTCCGACATCGGCAGAACAGTGTGTTGGACCCCAAGGGAGGCGCACAACTGACGGGTGATTTCCGTCAGCCCAACACCAGCCCGGAGCTGCTCAGTGCGATACAAGTGGGTGGCTAGGTCCTTGTCGCCAAGTCGGAACCAATCAGCAGTTCCCAGCCGGCCCATGGCCCCGAGCACGCGAAACGACTCGTCTTGGAGTCCCCAACCCTGCTCGGGATGGGCCAGTCCGGCCAGCGTGTACATCACCGTGTCGACGTCCGGAGAGATATGGAGGCCCCAGTGCTCGAAATCATCGCCGGTGTTGACGACAACCCGAAGTTCGTCCGGTGATAGAATCTCTGCGAGCCCGTCGACCAGTTTTACGCCGCCCACTCCACCTGTAAGTGCGACGACCTTTATGCCGGAATCCACTCGCTTCACGATCCCACCTCCAAGGCGTTTTCAGCTACCAGCTTTTCTCGCGGCGGCCAAGAGATCAGGCCACCATGGACGCGAGGCAAGCGCCGCTCAGCGAAGGAGCTAACTCCGATCGGATTCGCCCCTTGCAGCCAACGGCGCCCACCGGCTGCCAGAGTCGGTGTCGTTTTGTCGTTAAATATCAGGTTGTTGCCTCTGGTGCGGGTGCCCGGAGAGTTCGGCTAGACATTAAGACTAGAACGTGTTTCACTCTCGCCCATGGATCTACGATTCTCCGAAGAAGAAGAGCGGTTTCGGTGCGATGTTCGAGCCTGGTTGGAGAGCAACCTGGCCGGCGAGTTCGAAGAACTGAAGGGCAGGGGAGGCCCAGGTGACGAGCACGCCCTATTCGAGTTGCGCCGTCGCTGGGAACAGAAAATGGCGGCTGCCGGTTGGACGTGCGTCGGTTGGCCAAAAGAGCACGGCGGACGCGGTCTGGCTCTTGCCAAAGAAGTAATCTTCAACGAAGAGTACGCCCGAGTAAGGGGGCCCGGTCGGGTGAACCACATCGGTGAGACCCTGGCCGGCCCGACGATAATGGCCTTTGGTAGCCAGGAGCAAAAGGAACGCTTTCTGCCCGGTATCCAGTCTGTTACGGAGCTCTGGTGTCAGGGTTACTCGGAACCAAACGCTGGATCTGACTTAGCCAACGTCCAAACCAAAGCGGTTCTGCAGGGTGATGAGTGGGTGTTGGAGGGCCAGAAAACCTGGACCTCACTCGCCCAGTGGGCCGACTGGTGCTTCGTTTTGTGCCGTACCAATCCCGACAAACCGAGGCACAAGGGGCTCTCCTACCTCCTGGTACCGATGAATCAACCGGGCATAGAAATCCGCCCGATCATGCAAATGACCGGGACTGCCGAGTTCGCCGAAGTCTTCTTCGACGGGGCGCGAACCAAAGCCGAGAACGTGGTGGGCGAAGTGGATGGCGGATGGCGGGTTGCGATGGGAACGCTGGCTTTCGAACGCGGCGCATCGACCCTTGGCCAGCAGCTGTCCTTCCAGACCGAGTTGGAGCAGGTGATCGAGATCGCCAAGGCGAACGGGGCCTCAAAGGACCCGATCATCCGGCAGCGAATCGCCAAAGCATGGGCCGAGCTCCGAATCATGCGTCTCAACGCCCTTCGAGTCCTTTCGAATCAACACCACAATGAACTGTCTCGTGAGGCGATGATCACCAAGCTGTACTGGGCCTCTTGGCACCGTGAACTAGGCAATCTGGCCATGGATGTCCTCGGGCCCGAAAGTGAGCTGGCTGATGGTGGGCCGTATGACCTCACGGGTTTACAACGTCTCTTTCTGTTTACACGGTCAGACACAATTTACGCCGGTTCCAACCAGATCCAGCGCAACATTATTGGTGAACGCGCTCTCGGTCTCCCGCGCGAACCTCGAGCCAAGTGACTAATCTGGAGTAAAAAGTGAGTGAAGCCACTGTGCCGGCCTATCCAACAGGATCTGGGCTGCTCAAAGACAAGACTATCCTGGTGACGGCTGCTGCCGGCACCGGCATCGGGTTTGCAACAGCGAAACGCTGCGTGGAAGAAGGGGCTCGTGTGATGATCAGTGACATCCACGAGCGACGCCTCAACGCGGCCGCAGACGAACTCGAGGCTCTGTCGGGGTTTCGGCCTCCCACCGCCCTGTGCAACGTCGCGGATGAGGCCCAGGTCAGAAGCCTGATCGAGACCGCCATTCAAAGCCTGGGTCGCGTCGACGTACTGGTAAACAACGCTGGATTGGGTGGCACGGCAAACGTGGTCGACATGTCCGACGAGCAGTGGAATCGGGTTCTCGACATCACATTGACCGGAACGTTTAGAATGACCCGGGCGATTCTGCCCCACATGCTTGAACGCCGAGCCGGGGCAATCGTAAACAACGCATCGGTTCTAGGCTGGCGAGCACAAGCCGGGCAAGCGCACTACGCGGCAGCCAAGGCGGGCGTGATGGCCTTCACCCGCTGCGTCGCCACAGAGGTCGCCGAGTCAGGCGTCCGGGTCAATGCAGTCGCACCCAGTCTCGCGATGCACAAGTACCTCGCGAAGGTCACCACCCCGGAGCTACTCGAACAATTGGCCGGTGACTCGCCGATGAAGCGAGCGGCAGAGCCGTGGGAGGTTGCCAACGTGATCATTTTCTTGGCCAGCGAGTTGTCGACATATGTCACTGGAGAGGTGGTGTCGGTGTCGAGCCAGCGGGCGTGAAACCCGCGTGAGCTGAGCTACTCGCCCGCGCTCTTTCGAGTCGCGCGGCTTCTCCTCAGCGCCGACAATCCCAAAATGAGAAGCAGGAGGTAGTGACTCGGTCCTGAACCGACCGACCGGCAGCCGCAGCCCTCTGGCGAGGTGAGCCGGCTCGAATAGACGGTTGGGTTCTGGTCGTTGCCGTCCGTCAAACCGTCCCCGTCGGTGTCGGGGTCGAGAGGATCGGTTTCACCATTGTACTCATCGAGATCGGTGAGTCCGTCGCCGTCGCTATCCGCTAGACGTGGGTCGGAGCCAATCTCGGTTTCGGTTTCGTTTTCGAGGCCATCCCCGTCGATATCCTGATCGCACGCGTCGCCGCGCCCATCGCCGTCGAGGTCCTCCTGGTCTGGATCACCGACGGTCGGACATACATCGCTCGAATCTTCCACGCCGTCCCCGTCTTGATCTTCAGCGCAGGTAGTGGGTTCGGCGTCGTCGCACACCCAGCCGTCGTCGACGTCACATTCAGAAGAGCAGCCGTCTCCGTCATCGCTATTGGCGTCGTCGCAGTCTTCACCTTCATGAAGGACGCCGTCGCCGCAGTACTCAGAAGGACTACAGAGCGACGGTTCGCCGCTGTCGCATACCCAGTTGGCTTCGACGAGGCATCCCGAGCATCCGTCACGCGAGGTCGTGTTTTCGTCGTCACACTCTTCGCTGCCTCGCACCAACGCATCACCGCAGACGGGAGAGCACAGGATGATGATCTGGCTCACAATACTCTCTTCACACTCCCAGCCAGTCTCGAGTTCGCAATCCTCAGAACAGCCATCGCCACTTCGGTCGTTTCGGTCTTCGCACTCCTCCGCGGATTGCCGGACGCCATCACCACAGACCGGTATCTGGTCACAGACGCTGGCGTTCGTGCCACTACCGTTGCAGTACCAGCCGTCGTCGATCAGGCAGGTTTCGCACCCGTCCTCGGCCTCGTCGTTACCGTCGTCGCATTCCTCGGTTCCGCGCACCAAGCCATCGCCGCAGATTGGCCCACAGTACGCATCATCACACTGCCAACCGGCTTCGAGATGACATTGGTAGCAGCCGTCCCCGAAGGTCTCGTTACCGTCGTCGCACTCTTCGTACTGATCGAGGTCGCCGTCCCCGCAGTCACTGGAGCAGACAGTGGGCAGCTCCTCGTTGAAACACACCCAGCCTGGCTCTATATCGCAGTGCTCATCACAGCCATCGAGGCTGGCCACATTCTCGTCGTCGCACTCCTCGAGGTCGTCGAGTTCTCCGTCGCCGCAGCTCTGCTCGCATGAACGGGAGAGATCAACCCGGATTTCGCCGCAGACAGTGCCCGGGTCGGCTAGACAAGCGGTACACCCGTCGTCATCGACTTCATTGGCGTCGTCACACTCTTCGGCCCCTACAACCAGGCTGTCGCCACAGATGGGGTGACAAGGCTCACCCTTTTCGACCGCGCAATTCCAGCCTGGCTCTTCCTCACAGTGCGAGGAGCAGCCGTCCCCGTCGTC
>CAZDBH010000378.1:0-8510 GCA_964503485.1 uncultured Bradymonadales bacterium
CGCTAAAAGCTAACGGCTGGAGTCCGGGGCGTTATACGCGACGGGCTCCTAGACCCCCATGGCCTTGTCCGCAACCACCCGTCAAACCCGCAGCCCCCAGAACCAGGGATTTATTGTCGTCCGGCTGAGGGGAACCGCGCCCAAGGCGCGGAAGGAACGCCAACCCCGAACCCACCTCCAACCACTCGGTAACTTTCAAACCACAGCCACCTCCCCCACTCCCTCATTTCTCGGAATTTTTTAGACCCGGGAACTCTGTTCTGCGTTTGAGGTCCAATACCTGATTTCCAACGTGTCCGATCCGGAGGAGTATCTTGAATCGCCACTTGCTAACCGCTGTTGTTCTCCCTCTCACTCTGGCAATCATCTCGAACCCCGCGTTCGCAGAAGCCAATCTCGACGTCGCGCTAGACCATTTCGCAGCTGGTGAAACTCAGCTTGGATTGAATGAGCTCGAACAACTGATCGAGTTATCAGAGGATCCCACCGAGGTGAGCCATCTGAAGTACTTGGTGGCTCGAACCTACTCGCAGGCGGGCCGTTGTGGCGAAGCGATTGAGTACTTCGAGGACCTTGAGGCAAGCGCCGCGGACGACGACCCATGGGTGGCCAGGGCCAGATTCGGACGAGCAGCATGCCTTCTCGAAATCGGCGAACGTGCCGAAGCGCTCGAGCTTTACAGCCAGGAGGCGCGCCGAATTCTCGATCCGACCCACCGCGAGACGATCGTCCAGACGGTCCTCACTTTTGCGCGCGAATCCGCCGAGGCCACCTGGAATGGGCCGATGCGAAACCGTTCGCGGGCGTTGCAGCTGTACCGGGTGGTACTCGAAATGCAGCCAGAAGAAGCGGACCTGGACGAGGCCGACCACTACGTTGCCTGGCTAGAGTCGAACGCAACGAGGCTTCGGGAACGAGTCATCTCGAATCCGTCGGGGCCGTGGGCCTGCTCAGATCGGCTGCGATTGGCAGAGTTGAACGCCGATTCTCGACTGTTCGGGTTCGTTGCGCAGAGCTGCCCAGCCGAACAGGCATATCCGGCCGCCCGTGCACTCATCGATGTTTCACCTGCTGAAGCGCAAACGCTCATTCCGCAGGTACTCGAGCGTTTCGAGAGCGCCGATGGGAGCAGAACTCCGGTTGAACAGTCCCTGTTGGAAGAACAGTTCATGTTGCTCATTCGGAGCGGCTACACCGACCGGGCGCTCGAGTTGGCTTCCGAGGTGATCGAGAAGGAGCGAGGAATCGATGCGGACTTGGCGCTCGAGGCTGGCGAGGCTTTCGCTCTTACCGGCCGTCCGACCGAAGCGCGTCAGATGTGGTCCCGGGTTATTGAAGAGAGCGGCCGGCAGACGGCCATTGATCGAGCTCGGTCGGAATGGGCCGATCAGCGCTATCTCGAGTCTGAGTTGGCCTTCCACGTGGGCGACGTACAAGGTGCCATCGACGTCCTCGACTTGTTGACGTCCGAGGACCCAACCACCCGCGAGACCAACGTCGTTCAAGTTGCTCGACTGCTAGCGGCGTCGGGACAGCTCGAGGAGGCGGAGCGTCGGCTCGAGCAAGTCGATACCACGGAATCGCGAATGCTGTTGCTCTCTCTGCTCGAGGAACAGGGACGGCTAGCGGAAGCACTGCTCTTGAGGCGAGACCTCGGTCTCGGTGCCTCTAGCGAGTACCTCGAGGTGTTCGTGCCGGGTACATTCGACCGAACCGAGTCGCCTCACCTTTCGGTGGTGACTGACCGGCTGTCAGAAGTCGAACTGCGGATTCATCGAGTCCGTTTCGAAGACTACGTCCGGTCGATGGCGACAACAGAAGGCGTTGAGAGCTTGGACGTCGATCTGATCGCGCCTGATGACAGCCGCCGAGTCGACCTCACCGCTCCCGTTATCGACGCAGACAGCCCGCCGGGCCCGACTCGACAGGATATCCCGCTCGACTTTCTCGACACCGGCGTCTACGCGATCGAGGTGGTGGGCGAGACCCAGAGAGCGCTGGCGATTGTACACATTTCGGACATTCAGGTGCTCGTACGCACTGTGGGCGGCGACACGGTTGTCGTGGTGCTAGACCCTTCGTCGGCCTCGACAGTTCCGGGGGCCACGGTCGTTGTGACCAATGGGAGCGAAATTGTATCCGAATCGGTTACCGACTCGGAGGGAGTCGCTCGCTTCGAGCTCAGCGAGAGCCAACTCGAGTTTTTGGCGATCCATGGCGATCATGTCGCTTGGTCGAAGCTCGACGGGCAGGGTCTCAGGGGGGCAGCCAACGCACGTGCCGACCAAGAAGCCTTGCAGAGCGGTTGGCTGCGGATCGACCGAAGGCGCGCACGAGCGGGTGAAGCCGTTTCGGTCGTCGGCTACTTCGTCGAAGGCACAGCTCCGCGGGTTCCGATGAACGGCGAGGTCGAACTGCAGTTATTCAGCGGTGAGATTGGGTTGCTGAGCCAGACCGTTCCTGTCGTGGACGGCATTGTGCAGACGACTTTCGCTATCGCAGAACACACCCCCCCAGGCCAGTACTCGATCCGATCGGGCGAAGTTCAAGGCTACTTCTCTGTTCGGTCCGGTGTGAACCGACGACGAAACATCGTACTTCGACAGGAAGCGCCCGTCCCGCGCGGCGAGGCGGCACAGATTATTGCTGAGGTTCGAGGAATCGACGGTGAGCCGGAAGTCGGCGTCGCATTATGGGGTGACCTTTTTGACGGAGAGGGGCGACGCCTGTTGGGTAGGACGGCTCGAAACGGGGAGCTCCGCTTCGAGATTGATACGGACCCGGCCCTCAGCGGTCGTACGATCGAGGTCGAAGAGCACCATTTGGTCATCGAGTCTGTCGATCCCGGGCGACTGACCGCCAGCGGCCCCATTCTGGTCAGCCCTGGCGATCCTGCACAGTTGGCCCTTCGGTGGCCTGACGTCGAAGGTGGGTCTGTGGTTGCCGTCATACAACGGACAGCCGATTTGTCTGCCAGCAACGCCCCGCAACGTCCCATTCCTCCGACTTGGTGGCCCGGGCTGAGCGCCGCACCACCGGCCATGACGATGGTCCTGACGGCCGACTTTGTGGACGGCAGCGCCACTCTCGAGCTTCCGACCGACGAGGAAGGCGGCTACCGGGTGCGTGTGCAGGGGCTCACCGAGAACGGTACTCTGGCCTCCGTCGAGCATGTCTTTCAGGTCACCGACAGAGCTCAGCGCCCTTCCCTGTCGATCGGAGTGGAACCCGATGGAACCGGTCCGATACCGCTCGGCTATCAAGAACAGCTTTCGATTCAGACAGACGGACCTGACGGGGTGCCAATGCTGCTCACGCTGGAAGGTACCGGCGTACTTCTGCAACGTGTTGTCAGGGCGGGCGACGTTGTCGATGTCGACTTGCCTCCCGAGCTTCTCGGCAATGGACGGTTGGTCCTGTCGTCTCAGACCGCGGAATACGAACTGGCGATCCAGGTGAAGCGAGAGCTCACGATCGAAGCAGAGTTCAACACCTCGGGGACGCCCGAGATTCGTCTCGCTGTGGCAGACGGTGATGGCTTGCCGGCCGAGTTGTCGGTGTTCGTCAGTCTGGTTCCCATCGCGGCTGAGATTCCAGCGCGATCGCTGCCGGTGTTTTCGGCCACAGCTTCCTTATTGGCGGCCAATACCGGCCGATCTCCTGCAGCTGGAGCGTCGGCACACGTGATTACCATCTCGGCCGACGTGTTGGCTCTGCAGGCTGAACGGGAGCTGGCACAGATGGAAGCTGCGCCGTTCCAGCTGGACGACTTTCAACAGGTCTACGAACCCAACGGCAATGCCTACGGGCTGGGGGTGACCGGCTCTGGTAGAGGTGGTGGGGGTTTCGGACGAAACACCGACTCAATTGGATTGGTCGAAGGCAGGAGCAATCCGGTAACGATCGATCCCCGATACCGCCCCGCTGCTTGGCAGTTACTCGAAACGGATGCCTATGGTACGGCGAGGCTAGAGGTCGCGCCAGGGGACCTTGCCCGTGGTTGGTACAGACTCTCCGCAGTGGCGTTTGATTCGGACTCGACTTTGGCGGGGACGGGATACATCACAGAGCAAAGCGTATTTGTCGAAGCGGAACCATTCCGCGAGTCCTTTGCCACCCAGGTCGCTCGACCGGCTCAGGCGGTGCGCACCGCTGTGATCGGCGAAGGTGAGTCGCTGACCGTTGATACCTCGGGCTTCGACTGGGTAGAAATCCACGTCGCTGGTTCGGACCTTGATCAGGTCGCCAGCCTGCTTCTCGACCCGCTTCAAATCCACGACAAGGAACGCGATTTCTTCGCAGAGCAGCTCTACACCTTGGATTGGCTGAGGTCCCGACGCGAAGCGGCCGGGGAAGCGCTCGGCGATCAGTACTGGCGCTGGATGGCCAATGCGCGGTCCCAGGACGCGCTGGGCTCGGTGTCGGATTTTCACCGGACAGCCAGCCAGCTTCAGAATCAGCTCGAGCGGCTCGCTGAAGACCGCACGGCAGAACGGGCCCTGACCGTCTTGGCGATCGCTAGAGAGCTGCCGGACAGCGGCCAAGTCGGTGCAGCTCTTCTGCGTCTCGTTAGGGACGGCGCACTGGCTGATCCCGAGGTGGCCGGCGCGGTGGCTCTTGCATCTGTGATCGTGGAGGGCTCGCAACGGCGCGACGAACTGCTTCCTGCCATCGATGAGGTCATGGCATCTGGACCGCTTCTAAGTCGCACGTTCGCTGTCGAAGCCCTGGCCCGACTAGGAGAGCCCGTGCCGGTGGACCTGCAGAGTCTTTTGGACGAAGTCCCTCGGGAGTCCGGCGACCGTGAGAACGTAGAACTCATGATGGGCGCGCTGGCGAGAACGCTGGCGCTCAGCAGTGAGAGTGTCACAGGAGATGGCCGTCTGCACGTTGCGTTGGACGAGGTCAGTCACGCTCCGCTCCTACCGCGGGAACACCGACTCATCCGCACCTCGGCCGCCACCTTGACTCTGCAAGCTGAGGACAGTCCACTGTCGGTTCGCGTAGTTGGCATCGGCGCGAGGGGCGAGGCAACAGCTGGAAGCTTCAGCCGGACCCTGGAGCGCCATGGAGTTTGGTACCGGGGCAGCGAGATTAGCCCTACAGAGTCAGTAGAGACTGCCGAAGTCGCTACGGCTGGCCGGCAGATGCGCGTCCGTCATCGGCTCGGGGCCGACTGCCGGGCAACCTGTGTGCTGGTAGACTATTTGCCCCCCGGTGCTCAGCTGATCGGCAGCTCGATATCCGGAATGAGCCTGGTGAGACAAAACGGCCAGCAACTCGTTCTCCGTGGCACTGGCACGAGCGTCAGCTATATGGTGCAGCTCGTCCAACCCGAACTCGCCGATGGGGGTGGAGCCAACTGGGCCGCACCACTACTCTTTCGAGAGACCAACCGTGACTTGTTGAGTGCCGGAGAGGCCGCGGTCTTCGAAAGTCGACCTTCTTCCGAGGAGGACGCGATGCGCTCGGCGGGTCTTCCCGTCCTGCCCGTCGAAACCACAGACCTGACGAGGAGCGAACGCCTCAACCTTGGTCTGGCGATGTACGAACGAGCGATGGGTGATCTAGATGCAATGCAAGAGTCGATTACCCTGCTGTTGCCACTGCTCCGATCCGCTGAACTGAGCACGAATGAGGTCATCTCGGCGGGCGGTTCGGCCTTCAGAGCCGCGGTCGCTCTCGAGGATGACGAGTTGATTCGAGACCTGTTCGCTATGCTCGAGGCTCGAGCGCCCCGCGTTGAGATCAGTGAGGCTGAGTTGGCCGCGGTTGTCGACTCATTCATCGAAGATGGGGACGTTGAGTACGGCCTGCGCGCGTGGACAGCTCTGCTCAATCTTCGGTTCTTGCGAGAGGTTGGTGCCGGCGAACGCATGTTGGCCTCTGGGCTGATCTCTGATGGAATCCGGTTGGTACACAACCTTACACGTGCGTATCCGGACATCCCGGCGGTCACGGACTCAGTGTTCAATCTGCCTCAGATGTTTCTTTCGCAGGCCGACCAACAGGCAGACACACCAGAGGGGCGCTTCCGAGCCCGCCGTTATCGGGCCACGGCCAACCGCTGGCTCGGAGAGTATATGGCTCGCTACGGCAACGAGGGCCGGGCTGCACAAGCTGCCCTCCTCCACCTGAACATCGCGCGCGACCTGGAGGCTTGGGATCGGCTCGTACATCAGGGTCTGCGTTACGAACTCCGGTTCGGCAGCTCGGAGTTCACCGACAGTTTCGTGTTCCTTGCGGCCTTCGGCCTCCAGAGTTTGGGAGAATTCGACGAAGCGCGAGAGCTATACACCAGGTTGGTGAACGAGGAGTTCGACGGTCAGATCAGCCAAGAGCGCGAGCGAGCCCAACTGGCCTTGGCGCGACTCGATCACGCAGAAGGACGCCTCGAGGAGGCCATCGAGGGCTATCGTGCCGTCAGCGCTCAGTTCCCGGATGCCGCCAGCGCCCTTGCGCTGTTGGAGAGCCCAGAACTCAGGGCACCGCAGATTGTCGAAGGGCGACCTGAGCAGGACATCGTCCTCCCGATCAGAGTGAGGGGAATCAACGAGATTTCAGTGTGGGCCTATCCCGTCGACCTCGAGCAGATGTTCTTGAGAGAGCGACAGATTCAGGCGTCTGACAATGTCGCTCTTGCTGGAATCGAGCCCGCTTTGCACACCGAGTACGAACTTCCCCTCAACTATGGCTCCTTGGCCGAGCACAGTGTCTCACTCGACCTGCCAGAGCAGGGTGCCTACCTTGTTCTGGTGAGCTCGGAAACGGCTCGAACGAGTAGTTTGGTGGTGGTTTCAGAGCTTCAGATCGACCTCGTCGAGGACCCGGCGACGAGTGTCCTTCGCGTCTCGGTTACCGATCAGCAGGGCGTTCCCCAAGAGGACGCGACGGTTCGGGTTGCCAGCAATGGTAGCCTCTCTAGTGAGCAGACGGACCTTCGCGGCATCGCCCATATTTATGGTAGTCGGACGACGCACGTCGTCGCGCGAGTCGGTGACTCGTTCGCCGTGTATCGCGGTGCTGAAGTCGATACCTACGCGATGCCCAGCCAGGTTTACTCGGGTGCGGTGGTCGGCGGTCGGTTCGATGACGCCCTCTTTGGGAATACCAACCAACGGGTGCAAGGGCTCATAGAAGACAATGGAATGTCCTACCAGAACAACGTCTGGGGTAACCGTCGCTCGGTCTCGAACTTCGAACTGGAGTGATTAATTTGCCTTCCGGTTGTCGATTGCTACGCACTGGGCTGGGCGCTATATTGAGTCCCTAGTCTTGCAACGCGTAACTCAGTCGAGAGCCAACCATGACCCGTTCTAAGCCTCTCACCACAACCGTTCTTGCGGCACTCTGCTTAACCTTGGGCCTCCTGAGTGCCTGCTCGGCGACCACCGGAGACGAAGAGGACATCGATCTTACCGGTGCCAGTGACGCCAACAACAACGCTGACGGCAACAATTCGGACGCCGCCGGTGACGGGAACGGCGACGGTGGTGACGGAACCGGAGACGGTGGTGATGACGTCGGCGAGAACAGCGACAATGGCGACGATATCGGTGAGAACAGCGATGGCAGTGATGACATCGGCGAGAACAACGACGGAAGTGGCGATATTGGCGAAAACAACGACGCGGATAGCGACTCGAGCGATGACATTGGGGAGCACTCAAACGATGCTGACGCAGAGGTAGACGCTGGGCCACGATTCATGTGCGAGCTATCGCTTCACTCCCTGACTCAACGCCGCAACAACCGCTGCCTGACGTTCCCAGAAGACTTCGTGCTCTTCCCCGGCCAAAGCGTTGTGATCGCCCGGGACGCGACCCCCGACGAATTTCGCAGCTGCTATCCGGACTTTCCGCTCGTCGAAGACACGGATTGGCAGGGCGGTGGGGCCTTCTTCGAGAACACATCCGAACGTGTTTACTACCTCGACTCCTCCGCAGCCATCTGGGCGATCGACGACGGACTACCGCGTATCGACGGCGATGAGAGCTACGAGATCAGGGACGAGGTCTGTCGTGACGGAGACGGATTCCGAGGCAGCGGGCACGATACAATCGGAACTGGCGACCTCATCGAAGACCGGACCATAAACATACCTGGATCTGAGTTCTACAATCTGGACCGAAGAATTCCGATTCGATCGGCGGGGAGCAATAGCGCATGGCAGATTGAAGAGGAAGGCGGCCGACTCAGCTCTGACATTCCCAATCCAGGGGTCTTTCCTGAGTTTGAACATCTCGACCTGGTGATCAGTGAGGTCAGTCATGCAGACTCGGACGAAGCGTGTAGCTTTGTGGAGATATCGTGTCCATTCCTCGATTTTGCTGAACTACCCTCCTGCTGTTATCCCGACGATCACGGTGACTTCTGTGCCCCCGTTCGTGACCAAGCGCACTGCCACGCAACGGGTGGCCGCGACTTCTATCCGGTGGGGGCGGTCTGCAATCCGGTGTGTTCGGAGATCATTGACCCCATCCCCGAGTGCTGTGTTCTGTTCGATGAGG
>CAZDBH010000379.1:0-8507 GCA_964503485.1 uncultured Bradymonadales bacterium
GCTTATTCGCACTCATTGGGTTCTATGCCTGTAGTAGTGACGAAGCGCGGTCGGTTTGCCAGACCGACTCGACCGGGGACTGCCCCTGTCAGGTCTGCTACGGCGGAGAGCAGCCCGCGCCCGCCGACGATGGCTCCATCACTGATGCGGCTGCCGAGCTCCCACACCACACTGACTCCGACGATAGCGGCACCTCAGATAGCCAACCGTTCGACCTCGAACCAGACGATGACGCGCGTTCCGACATGGCACTTCACGACATCGATCAGGACGAGGAGGTCGACGAACCACCGGAAGAACCCAGCCCGGATCAAGACGGTGATGGTCTTTCTGATCGCGATGAATCCGACAGAGGTACCGATCCGCTCGACCCCGATACCGATGATGATCGCGTCAGAGATGGGGACGAGGTTTCATTGGGCACCGATCCCCTGAACCCGAGAGACGGGGACTTCATCATCTTCGCCGCCATCGGGGACTACGGATATGAGGGTCGAAACGCGAACCGGGTTTCAGAGCTGGTGCGCGGTTGGATTCCGGACTTCATTATTACTGCTGGGGACAATAACTACCCATTCGGCGAAGCGTCGACAATCGATGCCAACATCGGTCAATACTATCACGAGTTCATTTCACCCTACACTGGGGAGTATGGGGACGGAGCCGACATAAACCGCTTCTTTCCCAGCGTCGGCAACCACGATTGGTACCTGGGTAACTTAGACCCGTATCTTGACTACTTCGAGTTGCCCGGAAACGAGCGATACTACCAAATGGACTGGGGGCCGGCCTCCTTCTTTGCCGTGGACAGCGACAGACGCGAGCCAGACGGCGCCTCAGCGGACTCGATCCAGGCACAATGGCTGCGAGACGCACTGCAGAACTCAGATAGCCCATTCAACATCGTTTATTTTCACCACTCTCCTTTCAGTTCGGGGCAGCATGGTGATCGAGAGTCGATGCAGTGGCCGTTTGCCGAATGGGGAGCTGATCTCGTCATGACCGGTCACGACCATAACTACGAGCGAATGGTCGTCGATGGTTTCCCTTATCTGGTGAACGGGACCGCGGGCGCTAACCTGCGGGATTTCAGAAGCGAGACTGTCGGTAGCCAAATCGGTAGTCACAGCAACTATGGAGCCTTGCTGGTCCGTATGACCAGCGAAAAGGCAATCTTTGAGTTCTATACTGTCGACGGCGAACTCATCGACCGCTTCATGCTCCACCCAGAGACCTCCCTACTCCCCCCGGATTCGGCCACTGAGCTGGTGCCGGCCGGAGCGGATTGGCATTTCTGGGACGGAGGAACCACTCCACCAGCCGAATGGCGCGACTCCGTGTTCGACCACTCCGCCTGGGACAGTGGCCGTTCCCCTCTTGGCTACGGAGAACGGGTGAGCACCGAGGTGAACCCTGGTCCGGAATCCGACCACAGGATAACGACCTGGTTTCGTACCGAGTTCGACGTTCAGGCCCTCCGCTACGAACGGCTCCACCTCCGCATTGCCCGCGACGACGGGGCGATCGTCTACATCAACGGTGTCGAGGTCTATCGCACAAACATGCCAACAGGCCCCATCCTGCCGGAGGACTCGGCAGCCCAGACCGTCAGCTTCTGGTTCGAAACCGCGTGGATAGACACGTTTATCGACGTTGAACCTCTTCGAGTTGGTCGGAACAGCGTGGCCGTCGAGGTCCATCAGATAAGATCTTCTAGCTCCGATTTGTTCTTCGATTTCCATCTCCGCGCCTGGTAAATTCTCCTCTCAGCTCCGAACCCCTCTGAGGCCGCGGAAACCAGCGGCACGTAATCGATTAAATTTTCAACATCTTACCCATATTGCATACTAAAATTGTATGCAATAGAAACAAATTGTTGATTCTATTTGTCGGGATTGCTATAAAAACCTTATCGAGAAACTAGGGATTGTTTCCCCGTATTCCCGATTAAATAAGTCGACTTTACCTCCGAGTCGTCGCTTACGACCGGTGGAGTGAAAAATGGCAAGATTTGACCTCGACACCCTGAATCAGCAACTGGCCGGAAAGACGCCTACTGAGATCTTGAAGTGGGCAGCCGAGACGTTCGAGGGCGAAATCTGTCTTCAGTCGAGCATGCAGCGCCGAAGCAGTACGATCGTACACATGCTCTACTCACAACACCTAACCGACGTCCCCATTCTCTTCGTCGACACCGGCTATCACTTCGCCGAGACACTCCAAACTCGTGATGAGTTCGTCGAGCGTTACGGAATGACGGTCATCACGGCGCACCCGGACGAGACTCCCGAAGAGCAGACCAAGCGCTTCGGTGAAGAGCTTTGGCGTTCACCGGACTGCTACGAGCAGTGCTGCAAACTCAGAAAGGTCCAGCCATTCGTACGCGAAGCCAGCAAATACACGGCTGTAATCAGCGGACTGCAGCGCAGCGAAGGCGGTGCCCGCGCGACGATTCCAGCGGTTAGTTGGGATCCGAGAATCGAGGCCTACGTCATCTATCCACTCGCTTCGTGGACGGCTGAACAGGCCGAACAATACAACTTAGACAACGATGTCTTCGTACATCCGTTGCACTCGCAAGGTTTCCCGTCGATTGGCTGCGAGACCTGCACCACCGCAGTCCAACCTGGTGAGCAGCCCCGTGCCGGCCGTTGGCGACACATCCGCGAGGCGCTGCAAGCGGACGAAGAAGACCTGTATTGTAATATCAACTGGTCGGACCGACGAGCAAACGGCTAGCCTCTCAGCTAGTCCTCATCCTCAATCAGTACAATACCCATCGTCGAGCACGAAGTGGTTCCAGATTCGCTCCCACTCGTCACAGAGCGCAGCTCGAGGGTGCAGAGCCGCTCGGGACTCCGTGCTCAAGAGCATAATCTGATCGGCATCGCCCGAATAACTCGGCCACCCTCCCCCCGGATGCCCAGTAGCAGCAAAGCGTGACCAATAGCCAATCAGCTCGTCCGAGAACCGTCTGTCGTCGGGGGTAAAGCACAGGCCGAGGGGGTCGCAGCAATGCCAATCATCTCCACCGGTGCAGTGGGCCGTTGGTTGCTCTGGACTGGCATAGCTACCCATGATCAGGGGAAGTTCCGAGCTGTGGTATGCGCCCAGGCCTGAGGTCGAGCCGAACTCCGTTTGATAGCTGAATTCGTAGAGAAAGGTCGCCTCACTCGAGGCGAGATTGCGGGCGTCGCGCCGAACCGGGCAAACGTAGCTCCGGTCGGAAAGCAGCGCGAAATAGGCCTCAACGACGTCCGCGTCCGAAGAAGTCGGATACATAGCCGACAGTTCGTCACTACACTCGCCCCAGAGCGCGATATAGTCGGCGAAAGCGGCTCGAGTCGTAATCTTTGGCTCGTCTGGCCAGAAAAAGAGGGAGGCTTCGTTGGCTGTTGCCCCGGCCAAGACGGGCACTGCGGTGTGGGTGCCTGCCTGGACCGTATCGCCTGGTGGTTCGCTCAATGTGATTCCGTCGACGAATGGCGCCCAATGCACGCCGGGCTCAAAGCCCTTACTCTGGGGCAGTGCTTTGAGAACATCCCAGGCGGACATTTCTCTCATACAGCCGACCACGTCGGCTGCGGTCTGGCATCCAGCCGCTTCACTAACGCGCTCTCCCAGGCAGTCCATCGAAACCGTGTCCCACAGCCACTCCTCTTCAATGGTGTCGAGGCCTGGACAGCCGCCGTCGTCGCTGGTTTGTGGCCGCATGAGGGACGTGCAAACCCCGCTCTGAATGATTCCGCGTTGGAACAAACCGGTCGCCAAGGGCGATGCGAGCAGGTTGCAAACCGAGAACCCACCGGCCGACTCCCCGAACACGGTGACTTGCTCAGCGTCGCCACCAAACTGCGCCACATTGGATTTGACCCAATTCAGCGCGGCGATTTGGTCGAGCAGCCCGTAGTTAGCTGGACCGCAGGTCTCGCACTCGCCCCGCTCGTCTAAGAGGTTTGCGTGGGAAAAACTACCGAGGGGTCCAAGCCGGTAGTTGATGGTGACCACGATCACGTCCCCCAACTCGGCTAGCTGGCTCGGATCATAAAAGCTAGCGCCTCCCCAAATAAAGGAACCGCCGTGAATCCACACCATGACCGGCAAATCGTCTTCCAAGTGCTCAGCCGGCGAGTATAGATTGAGGTAGAGGCAGTCCTCGGCCTGGCAATTCGAGAGGCACAGGTCGTCGCGGCATTCGGTACAGCGAGTCCGCGCGACTCCCCAGCTATCAAGTTGGGGGCAGCTTGGTCCTGGCTCGAGTGCCTCTCGCGGGCCAGTCCAACTGGGCGCGGGCGCGGGCGGTCGCCAACGGAGGTCACCGGTCGGAGGCGCCGCGAATGGGATACCCGAGAATACCAGAAGCGAGCCCTGGTCCGACCCGAGCAACTCACCTTGGGTCGTGGTGACTGACGTAGTGAGCTCCGTTCTCGGTCCGAGGTCTTGGACCCCATCGCTCGAGGTGTCACTGCCCAAATCGGTCGGCTGTTCGTCCAATAAGGAGTCACTGGACTCGTCACCCAACGAATCAAGCGCGGAGTCGCTTCCTGCATCGGCGGACCCGTCCTCTCTGTCTCGGCGGCTGTCGGGACCGTTGACCTGGTCGGCTCGGTTCCCTCCATCGGGGTCGGAGGAGGGTGTCGAGTCCTGACCGCAACCCGCGCCCACCGCAGCGAGCACGATCGCCATGAGTCCGAACCGGCTCGCTGCGAGTTGTAGGGTGTTTGAAATCAATGGACGTCGTTCCTTTGACTCGGCTCAGCGGCAGCTGGCGTTGGTCTTCGTCTGTGCGCCGTCGGCAGATTAGTGTGTCAGGGAGATAGCAGGCGCTGCTTGTGAACCTTGAACTCTTCTTCTGTGATAACGCCTGAGATTCGCAGCTCGTTCAGCTTCTTCAACTCGTCGGCGACGCTTGCGCTTGGGGCCTTGCCAGGGGGCGCAGCGGCTGGCTTTGGCGCCGACATCGGTTGCGGTGCTACTGGCGCCGGGTTAGCCGGGTAGTTCTGCTGCTGGGGATAGCCTTGTGGGTAGCCCTGCTGGGGATACTGAGGCTGACCGTATCCCGGTTGCGGATAGCCTGGTTGGGGATAGGGCGGCTGGCCGTAACCCGGTTGTTGGTATCCGTATTGGGGCGGAAAGTAACCGGCCGGCGCGCCGTATTTGAGCTGAAACTCGTTCTCGCTCATGACCAGCAGGACGATGAAGTCGATTATGGCCAGAAACGCTGGAATGAAGGTCCAGCAAAACAGAAGATACATTACACCAGCGGTGCTGCGACCCAGATAGAACTTGTGAATCCCGATGGCACCCAGGAACCATGCGAGAATGATCGCTACCACTCGTGATTTCATGCTGGTTCCTCCTGGGCCTCTGTTTCAGCAGCCTCGATTTCCTCTCGTTGCTCGGCCAGCGCAGCCTCCCGGTCGTGAATTGACAGAGCGGTGCGCGGTGGTGGCGAACCGACGGGACCGTCTCCGACCAGTCGGTAGGTCCACAGACCCGAGTCGAGATCCAAATCTTCGATCACCATGCCCTGATCCACTAGCGACCTCAAGCCTGTAACCACGGCGACTTCTGTCCACCCCAGGTTGTGTTCGATTGCCTCGACGGTCAGCGCATCGTCGTACGAGCTGAGCGCGGCCTTGATGCGCTCGGCACGAACGGCAACGAGGTCTTCTTCAGCTGCCTCTTGGGCGGGCTCGGTCTCGATCTGCGGCACCTTCTTCCGCGGCTTCAAAGCAGCCACCAGCGAGAACAGACCGCCGAAAACCAGTCCAGGTATCGGTAAAGCGAAGAGACCATTCTCTCGAGCACCCGTCACACCGACCAAGAACAGAGCAGCCAAAACACCGAACACCGTCAACCCGAGATATCCCAGTCGCGGCCAGGCAGGTGCTGTGAGGCCCCACACTCTTATTGGTTGTCTTGCAATCGGATGTTTCGTCATCGTTTGCCGAAGGTGCTCCGCTCTAAGCGTCCTCGCTCAACTTGGGCGGGGCAGCTGACTCAGCTCGAGCCTGTCGCTGAGCCGTCCTGAGCTTTTTTGTCCAGTGTGATAGTTGTATCAAAACGACGATCAGACCGGCCACTACGACCGTGAGAACGATTTCTCCAGAAGTCATCACAACACCAACACAAAAATGTCATAGATCGCGTGTGTGTACACTGCGACGGCGAAACCGCGGGCTACAAAGAGGCCCGCGAAGACCAGACCGGCGCAGAAACGGTACGCGAAACTCCAAAGCTCCCACGACTCGGTTCCCAACGGAACGTAGTGGAATGCACTAAACACAAGACTACTTACCAGGAAGGCGCCCGCAATTGCCAACGGCTTCTTGACCTTCAGCCGTCTGAGCACCCACACCACCGCCGTGAAGAGCATCAGGCGGAACACAAGTTCTTCGTGGGTGCCAGCGCCAATGCTCAACACTAGATTGTCCCACGCCGAGAGTGAAAGGCTGGGCGCCGTAAAACCGAGCTCGAGCAGAATCCGACTGATCAGCACGCCGATGATACTCGCCCAGAGCGTCGATTCGGTGACCACGAATAGTAACGTTCCGGCGGTTGGACGGCGCTCTTTGCTTCGCACATAGGCCAGGGCCACAATCACGAGGAGAATGACGAAGTTGACCATGATGTAACGCCACTCATCGCGGCCACATAGCTCGAATAACCGGCCTGTGATGAAGTCGGCACCGTTGCGCCAGCCGTCTGTTGTGAGCAGGCCCACTTGATAGAAGAGGAAGAGGGGGGTCACGAGGACCAGGCTGGTGCCCAGACCGCGACTCAGTTTCAGGTAGCCGGGACGCCTGGGAACCTCCTCGACCCCATCTTCTGGGGTGTGTTCGGGAGTTTGGCTGGCATCGCGATCAGTCATCAATTCTCAGGAGAGAGCCATGCTTTCAGTAGGTCCAAACAGGCCTGCAAATCGCCGCGGTGGATAGTCTCTGTGACCGTGTGAATGTACCGACACGGAACGCTGAGGGTAAGCACCCGGACCCCGCCTCTGACGAGCTGGATGCCGGCGGCATCGGTACCACCCAGCGGCAACACCTCGAGCTGATGTGTAATCCCCTCCCGTTCTGCCGTCCCGATGAAATCTTCCACCAGACCTCTGTCGCTGATCGAGGCGCTGTCCATCACTTTGATTGCAACGCCATTACCCAGATCTGTAATCCCCTCTTCGTCGGGCATACCGGGAGTATCCACTGCGAGTGTGACGTCGATCGCAAGTCCGATATCGGGGTCGACCTGATATGCGCAGGTGCGGGCACCGCGTATTCCGATTTCCTCTTGAACGGTGAACGCCACGTACACGTCGTACGCAGACGACTTCAGCTGTTCCAATAGCCGGACGCCCACCCAGCAGGCCACGCGGTTGTCGAGACACTTGCCCGTGGCCATATCCCCGAGGGTTTTGAAGGATTGCACGAGCGTAACTGGATCCCCGGCCCTCACGAGCTTCTTGACCTCTTGCGCCGGTCTACCCGTGTCGATGAAGAAATCGATAATGCGCGGAATCTTGGTTTTATCTTCCGGTTTGGCGATGTGAACTGGCGGACCCGCTGGGTTCATGACACCGAAAAGATCCTCACGCCCCTGAATCAGCACCTGGCGAGCGAATAGGTTCCGCGTATCGAAGCCGCCCAGCTCTTTCACGCGGATGAATCCATCATCGTCGACCGAGCGCACATAGAAAGCGATTTCGTCCATATGACATGCCAACATAACCCGTTTTGGCGGCTCGTCACCGGTGACGTCAGCCCGGCGCAGGCACAGCAGGTTTCCCAACGGATCAGTGGTCACCTCGTCTGCGTACGGTCTTACAGATTCTTCGATCAGGCTTCTGACGCGTTCTTCTCGACCCGGTGCGGCCGGGGTTTCGGACAGTGCTTTCAACAGCTCCATTCGATCTCCTTCATGACGAACATGGGTGTATCTCGTCCCTTGTGAACCGTCGTACCCAAACCACCCCTGGGATTTGTGTATGCCCGTTCACAGATCCGAAAGGGACGAGGCCGTCACCCTAATCGAGTAGAAAAACAATGTCACCGAACTTGAGGTGTGGCCTGCGTTTATCAGTTTTATTTTGCGGCCGATCGGGCGTTGGCACGAGCGGTGCAATTAGGAAATCCCGTCAGCTTGAAGGTCTCGCTGTGAGACTGGGAGCCGTTTGAGTTTTTGAGAAACCCAGGCCCCGTTTTCTTCGGTTCCCAACTTCTAGCAGACGTTGAACTACATGGCCAAACCGGCCCGACTCGCTTTCTGTAGAACGCCTCAGCAAGGACTGCTGGGGCGTTCTACGTTTCTTTTCCGGCGATTGCGCGCCTCTATTCCCCACTCCGCTCCCCAGGGAGCACCTCCTTCGCCTCTGGCTTCACTCGCCGGTTGCTCCGCTTTTGAAAGCCGCTACGCACCCGGGTTTACCGGCGATTGCCCGCCTCTATTCCCCACTCCGCTCCCCAGGGAGCACCTCGTCCAAAGCCGTAAACTTACCACCCGGTCTACAG
>CAZDBH010000380.1:0-8490 GCA_964503485.1 uncultured Bradymonadales bacterium
TCTGGTGACCGGACTCGAATTCGAAGCGACCCCGTTCGCCTCATCGAACCTGGGACTTGTCGCCCTGCTCGACACCGCGGGCTCCGAGACCGAACGGGTCCTCCCGGTTCTTCGTCATATTGCGCGAAGGAGAATCCGAGAAGCCCTACCCCAACTGCGCGCTCTGCTCGACAACGACGATCCCGAGATTCTGCTGGGCGTCATCGCCGCTCTGGGCGAAATGCAGGACGCTGAAGCAGTCTCGCCACTGATCGATCTTATCTCTCGGCGCCATCGGGATCTAACTGTCCAAGTCCTGCCTATCCTGGGGGAGATTGGAACGGTCGAAGCTCGCCAATACCTGGAGACCGTAGCCACCGGCCACCAGGCTGAGCAAGTTCGCTCCGTTGCGTTGGAGATTATTCAAGAATACTGGGGGAACTAGTGGGCGGTTCAGCGGAGCAACCAAGGCCCTTATTCGTGGTCCTCGAAGGGCTTGATGGCGCGGGTACGACGACCCAATCCGCCAGGCTCGTGAGCTGGCTCCAATCGCGCGGACGCAGAGTGCATGTCACCCGGGAACCGAGCACGGGCCCCATCGGTGTGCTGATTCGACAGATCCTGAATCATCAGTGGTCGCCCTTCGATCCCGCCGCATTGGCCCTACTCTTCGCAGGCGATCGCCTCGACCATGTGACGAGGGAGATCCAGCCCCAACTCGACGCTGGCGTCGATGTGATCTCTGACCGCTATGTCCTCAGCTCGCTGGCCTATCAGGGGCGAGGTGGGAATCTGGAGTGGGTCGAAACCATCAATGAGCGGGCCCTGACGCCAGACCTGACGATCTTCTTGGATGTCCCGGTCAGCACGTGCCTGGCCCGCCTCGAGGGTCGGGCTGGTGACGCCGAAATCTTCGAGAAAGAAGAGCTGTTAATAGAAATCGACTCTATGTACCGACAAATACTTCAGAATCCACCATCTAACCTGGTGTCGATCGATGGCTCAAATAGTGTACAGGCGGTGTTTGAATCGATAGTGGCAGCGGTGTGTGAACGATTGGAGCTGAGCTAACGGGCTCCGGACTCGATCCAACGACGGATGAGGTCGAGTTCGTTTTGAGGTAGTGGGGGCTGGCCGATGGGGCAGCGCCGACCGCTGCCTCCCGCCTGCAGATGCTGATCTGTGATCTTCAAAAAGAGATAGCTTCGGTCCGGATCTCCCGGCTCCACCAGCATCATCGTCGGTAGACCCGTGCTCGGAGAACCGATGATTTGTCCAGCGTGCCCTGGGCTCAGATTCAACCCCCTTGGGGGGGTGTGTCCGCTGTGGCAGCGAACGCAGGTTCGATCGAATACGGCCTGCACCTGGGCGAGGGTCGGACTTCGACGGTTCTGTGCGTACGTCGACGGCGAACTACTGACAAAAACCAGCAGTCCGAGGCCAATGATGAGAACACCGGCACCAAATCTCACGGCCAAACTCCTTCTTTGCCCCCTTGCTCTCGTCCATGAGAAGGGGCATTCCTGGGATTAGACGAGCGAATGCACACAGCATTCAACACGCCGCCCAAAGTGCTTGTTACCGCCCAACACTGTTACAGTGTAACCACGATTACTGCTTGACAAAAGCCCGAATCGACAACTATGGTCGCGACCCGCTGAATAGCTGGCGAAAACGGAGTCAAAGAGACGTGAGTAAGTTCCGAAAAGGAAGAGAAGTTCAATTAGGACCCCTCGAGGTCACGGTAGATGGCAGCCTAGAGCGCGCGATCTCCCGGCTTAAGAGAATGATGGCAAGCGAGGGTGTTCCCAAGGAAGTGAAGAAGCGCCGCTTCTTCGAGAAGCCCAGCGAAAAGAAGAAGCGCAAAGCACGCGACGCTGAACGACGCCGTCGCCGTCAGGCTCGTCGAGAGTCACGCGCCGTCCGCTAAGCCCGCCCGGGCCGGACACACCAGTTCCCAGCTAGACAGTTAACTCCCCAACAAGAGCAGCGCTCTTTCGGATCCGTCTGTTCTTTCTTACTCGTGGTGTAGAAGATCAGTCGTCAGATTCGACGATGGTCGCAGGTTCAACCCGCATTTCAACGACGGTTTTGTATCCGTCGAGGATGCCGTCGCCGTTTAGATCCATATCCATCGGTGTTGCGTTGCAGTCGAGAATGTCTGCCAGCCGCCAGTCGCCACCAAGGGGAAGTAGATCGGGGTGAACCTGGCAAACGAGAGCGCGGAACGGCTCGAATTCGGTGTCACCGAGTACACGATCCTCTGCTTCGCGCCGGGTGATGATCCCCCGGAACTCCCCAGTACCAACCTGCAAGTCGCTCGAGAACTCGATGTAGACCTGAGTCAGCTCAGCAACAAAACCAAAGGTAACGTCGATGGCCGGTCGGTCCATCACAACGTGGGCCTTGAGATTCCACTGAAAGATGTTCGACTGGAAGACGTGCCCAAACAACCCTTCATCTCCCCGGATGGGTTCCAATAGGAAGCGGTCCTGAATTGGAAACTGCCATGCGTAGACGACATCCAGTGTGTCTGGCTCGACTATCCGGTCCGCGGCACCGTATCGGGTGGGTCGTCGCCAGGGATCGCCCTCGTCGGAAATCTCCAGCATCAAGAAAGCCACATTCGCCGCGAAGGTCTTCACGAAATCGAAAACGTGGATCAACTCCTCGGGCTCGGTGAACTGGTAGGATTGTTCGACGTATGACCTCACCGAAATGTCCAAGGTGCAAATGCCCTGGACGCATTGGAACGACCCTTCACAAATGTCCTCGTCTTCTGAACAATCCGTACCGGCATCAATCGGGTTTTCGATGACCTCGAAGGTATCATCGACGATGCTCACTTCGTCTTGTTCATCCGCCTCGGCTTCGTCAGCCGCGTCCGCTAGATCGGGCACATCGGCTTCCTCGGCCGTGTCGACCGCATCTGAGGCATCTGTGGTCACCACGGTTCGGGCATCCACATCGCTGATTTGCACGTCCCCTGAAGAACCGTTCTCGGATCCGCAGGCGACGAGGCAAGCGACCGCTAGGACCGCCATTAGAAAAGTCCGCACTATGTTGTCTCCAAATGCATGTAGAGCGGGAGTGTAGCCGTCAGATGTATCGGAATCAAGGTAAGACAGAACCCGTCGCAGCAGGCGTGTTTGAGTTGGGCGGCAGTGCATCGTGGTGGCTTCGTTGACCGCGACAGGCACTCGAAGGTCGCAGGTCAATCGTGAGAATTGGCGTCTGAGAAACGGGCCAGTAGCGCGGCAAATTCGCTCTCGAAAGAAGCGCTAG
Organism: uncultured Bradymonadales bacterium; assembly: GCA_964503485.1. Classification (GTDB taxonomy): domain Bacteria; phylum Myxococcota_A; class Bradymonadia; order JAFGEP01; family JAFGEP01; genus CAZDBH01. Next base: position 3,265 of record CAZDBH010000380.1, read on the forward strand.
TGGGGCGCTCTTGGCACCGGATTGCCGCCATTCGCAGAACAAGTCCCTGTAGGCGTCTACGTTCCATGTCGCTGATCTCGGTCTCGTCCCGGAGGAGCTGCCGTAAACGACGCAAATCCTGATCAAGAGCCTGATCGAGTAGGATTGGGTACACGAAGGCGAGTGGGCGAGTGCCTCTCAGAGTCTTCCAGACAATCCAAACCACCAACGACACGGCAATTAGAGTGATTGTTGGGAAAAACATGCCTTCACACCAAAGTTAGGTTGAGGGGTTCTTGACCAACTCCCCAACTCAAGGCTACTAATCACTAGGTGCGCGTAGTGGCCTCGTTTTTTTGAAATGTACCCTGTTCTAGACAGTTAGGAAATGGCGAGTGGGGCAACCTACTGGATATGTACTAAAGTTCATCTCTGGGAAGTACCAGGGAGGTGAGTTTCCTCTCGAGTACGACCGTGAGATCCATATTGGACGCGGCTCTGACCTAGACATGGTCCTAGTTGAGGACATGGTTTCTAGGCGGCATGCCCGTATTACGACCCATGGTGGCGAGTTCACCATCGAGGATCTAGGCAGCACCAACGGCACCTTCGTAAACGGCGAGAAAATCAGCCGGGCCAAGCTAAAAGACGGTGACCGCATCCTGGTCGGGACGTCCATCATCAAGTTGGTTCCTGCTGATGGCGAAACCGAGGTCACCGAGGAAGTCACCGACCTCCCAGACAACGCCTACAATCCCAAAGGCAAGAAACAACCGGCCACCTCGACAGGCTCCATTGCTGGCAAGATCGAAGAGGTGCCCTTACCCGATCTGCTTCAGCTCTTTGCCAGCAGTCGGAAAACGGGCGTTCTCATCGTCACCTCCGACCGCGAAGGCCGAGTCTATCTGAAAGAAGGCCGAGTCGTGTTCGCAACAGTCGACGGCGAGCCGATGAGTGCCGAAAAGGCGTTCTATCGGATCCTTTGGATGCGACAGGGTACCTTCGTTCTCGAACCCGAGGATGGGCGCGACATTCCTGAAGACGGAATCATGGAGATGTCGATGGAAGCCCTCATGATGGAGGGCATTCGACAGCTCGATGAAATCGAGAATCTCGGAGCCGATGTACCCGGCCTCAACGACGTCCTGGTGGTTGCGAATCCATTGCTTCCGCCTCTCCGAAGCCTGTCTCCTGAATTGCTCGATACCCTACAGCTGGTGATGAATCATCGACTCGTCGAAGACATCCTCAACCGCAGTCTTGCGCCCGATTTAGACACCATGCAGGACATCATGTACCTGCTGCGAAACGACTACCTGAAGAGTGTCAGCGCAGTTTGACGTTTGCTGGCTCGTGTCAACCTTCCACTTCACGTCTGCTTGTTATACCCTGCGTGACCTTACGCAAGTACTGGAGAACTAACCATGATTTGGGCTGTATTGGGAACTGTCGTCGTGTTGGTCGTTGTTCTCTTCTTGGTCTACACCAAGACATACAACGCACTTGTTGGGCTTCGTAACGGCCACAAACAGGCCTGGGCCGATGTCGATGTCGAACTCAAAAGACGCTTCGATCTCATACCCAACCTCATCGAAGTGGCTAAAGGCACCATGAAGCACGAGAGCGAAACGCTCATCAAGGTCATGGAGGCGCGCAGCGGTGTTAGTTCTGCGCGAGACAAAGGAGACATCCCGGGCCAAATGAAGGCCGAGGGTATGCTCTCGAGTGCGCTATCAGGCCTTCGAGTTACCGTTGAGGCCTATCCGGACCTCAAAGCGAACCAACAAATGGGCCAGTTGATGGGGGAACTGTCGTCGACAGAGAACCAGATCGCTTCCAAGCGACAGCGCTACAACAACTCAGTAAACGCCTACAACAACAAGTGCGAGATGTTCCCGTCAAATATCATCGCGGGGATGTTCAATTTCGAGAAAGCCGAGTTCTTCGAGATCGAGGTCGAAGAGCAGCGCGAAGCTCCCAAGGTCTCGTTCTAAGATCCTTTTTCCACTGCCCTAATCTGCGCGACAATCGAGTCGACTTTCGGCTGGTCACCCAGCGACGTCCATTGTGCCTTTGCAATGCGATAGGCGTCCAAGGCCAGCTCGGTCTCGCCCTTTTCGAGGGCCATATCAGCCCCCAATTCTAGGGTCCAAGCCAAATCGCCGTCGACGATACCCGTATCCGAGAGCAATTGGCTCGCGAGTTCAAAGTGGTGATTCCAACTATCCCAGTCTCCGCGATCAGCAGAACACGGGAGCAGCGCGGTATGGAGGGCGCCGAGAAACCAACGCCTGCCGTCTTTGTCCAACAGTTGTTCGGTCTCGAGCAGGACGCTTTCTGCCTCGCCGAACGCGCTGCGCAGAATGAGAATAAGGCCCAGATTGAGCTGCGCGATTACGCCGTCGCTCGAGCCGACGTCGTGAAAAATGGCTAGAGCTTGGCGGTATCCGCTCTCCGCCTTTTCGAGGGAACCCCGGATTCTGGCTACCTCTGCCAGATCATTCATGCAGATCGCGACGCCGTACTGGTTTCCGACCTCGTCGTAGAGTGCCATTCCTCGTTCCATGAGGTCGGTTGCGCTGACCACGTCGCCGCTGTGTTGCGCCACCACGCCCAGATTGCGTAGGCACATGGAGATACCGCGGCGGTCTTCGAGACCGCGAAAGATCGCCAAAGCGTTCTGGAGTAGCTCAGCCGCGCGATCGAGATCCGCCGTGAGGCGTGCCACTTGTCCGAGGCGAACGAGGCAATTGGCCTCTCCAGTACGGTGACCCTGTTTCAGATACATCTCGAGTGCGCGCTCGTAGGACTCCACCGCGGTTTCGAAGTCACCATGTTGGTGGGCCACGTAGCCAGTGGTCGCGAGCGCTTCAGCGGCGATTTCGCCCCACCCCCACTTCTCGGCCAGCTTGAGGGTCTGGCTGGCGATCGCATTCGCTTGATCGTACTTGCCCTGCACACTGTGGATTGCCGCCAACAACATGTAGCCATCGCCCCAACGTTTGTCTGACGGTGGCACCTGGGCCATATGCAGTGCGTGCTCCCGGTCTGCCAGAAGGGCGCGGCCGGTTCGATACTCACTTGCGTCTTCGCGGGCACGGGCTCCCTCGAGCAGCGGGTCTATGGCCTGTTCGTACTCGTGGGCAGCAAGAAGATGCCGGCCCAGTCTTTCTGCCACGCCTTGGTTCTCCCTCGAGTATCTCCTCATGAGCTGCGCGCAGACCGAGTGGTGCTGCTGCCAGCGACCTGCCTCGATCGCGGTGCGGCGCAAGCTCTCACGCAGCATGCCATGGACAACTGACCAACCGACCCCGGTCGGACGAGCCAATCGCTGCGCGACGAGTTTATCGACTAGGCTATCAGAAAAAGGGGTACCTGCGAGCTTGCAGACGGCCATCCACTCCTTGGTGTCCACATCTCGCCCGAGAGCCGCGGCAAGTTCCAGGGCAAGCAACGCGTCATGGGAATCGTCCTGGAGAATCCGCTGGATTCGCCCCTCCCATAGCTCGTGTATGTCATCGGGAATGACGGCGCTCTCGCCATCGCGGAGAACAAATCCGGACTCGCCAACCTCGAGCACACCGCGCTGAACCCAATCGCCGACCAACTGCACCGCAAACAGAGGGTTGCCACCGCTGCGGGTCTCCACTTGTGTGGCCAGCTCACCTTCGAGGCCGAGCAAACCCTGAACGAGTGTGCTGCAATCGACCGATCCCAGCGGTTCGAGACGGAACTGGCTCGTGGCTTTCATCGCCATGACATCGTCGAGCATTCCGTATTCGACCGAGTCTGCTTCAAACGCGTCGTCCCGCAACGTCATAACGAATAGGACTGGGCACGGATTTCGGCTTTGATTCTTCAACACGTGGCGGGTAAAACCGATGGCCTCGGCCCCCCACTGCACATCCTCCAGCCAAACGACGACCGGTCTCTCGTTGGCCGCGCGCTCAATCATTCTGCGCACCGGTGCGTACCGCGCCCCTGGGGACCGAAAACGTACGGAGGTCGCGCCGGCCGCGATGTCCTTCGCTGTCGCCGGACTCACAATCTCGGTCAACGCGTTCCACTCGTAAGACCTTGAAACACCTGCCTCACGAAGTGCGCTTTCGATACGCTCCAGGCTCTCCGCTCTACTCAGTCCAACGCAGGAAAAATGGCGGGCGACCAGCCGTCTCAATCCATCCTTGGGATCACGAATTGGCCCGTGGGTGGCAATGACCGAATTGGCAGCTCCAAGCTCATGGGCCTTCTCGGTGAACCACTCCACAAGCTTAGTCTTCCCGTTGCCTGCTTCTCCAGACAACAAAACGGCCTCTGCCCTTCCCGTGCGAGAGACGCGAGTCAACGAGGCCCACAGACTGTCTCTTTCCTGGACGCGGTCGACCAGCGGGATGCAGCGCACCCCGTACAAACCGAGCCCGGCGCCGACCAGCTTCATCGAGCGGCTTGGGTCGTCTGATGCCTCCTCGCGCCAATCATCCGAAAGTGGCGGTAGTCGTACCGGCGCAGCCCCTTCCTGGGCGTCAACCGGCAGATCCGGCTCTTCGTACCGGATTCCAGGAACCGTCTGTGGCACGGTGTATGGGGCAGTCGCAGGGGTGTTTGCTTCGGTCTCGTCGTCGTCGACACCGTCACATTCAAAGTCGATGGCTGGCAACAGCTCGGCTTCGTCTAGTGTCCTGAGAGCAAACGCTGCGTCGGCTGCCCGCTGAAACCGATCATTTGGGTGTTTGGTGAGCAGTCTGCGAATCCACGCTTCGAAACCATTGGGAATCGGGACTCGATTCCGCAGCGCCGGGACGGGGACAAGTAGGTGACAGCGCGCCAGTTGGTCGTCGTCTCCCGAGAACGGTGGCCGTCCGCTTGCCAGCCCGTAAGCGATACAACCCAACGAGTAGAGATCGGTCCAAGGCCCTTGATCTCGCACTCTGCCGAGCAACTTCTCCGGGGGCTCGTATGCCGGGGTACCCGCGTTGAACTCGGTACCCTCCCCCGCCTCGTGCGACCAAGTCGCTGCCAATCCGAAATCGATCAACTTCAGACCGCTCAACTCGTTTGCGTCCGTCGTGAGCAATACGTTGTTCGGCTTGAGATCCCTGTGGATGACGCCCCGTGCGTGGGCGTGCGCCAACGCACCGAGAATCTCCAACAAAATCGATTTCACCTCTTCCCAGGTTTCAGGGGCACGAGCGTGGCTCAGAGCGCCACCGGGAAGGTACTCCATGACCAGGTAGGGGCTTCCGGATT
>CAZDBH010000381.1:0-8481 GCA_964503485.1 uncultured Bradymonadales bacterium
GTTTGTGGGGTGTGGTTCCGGAGTCGTCAATCGTTGGTTCTGGCGTTGGCGTTGGCGTTGGTTCCGGGACCGTGTCAGTATCCTGGCCTAGAGGACCGTCGTCGGGAACCGGGTCGAGTATCGCGTCAATGTCCGGTACAGCCGCAGATTCACCCCGCGGGTTGGCCCGCGAGATCACCGCAATATTCTGGACTACCTCGTCGGTCTCGTAGTTGCGAATTGCCTCGGCGAATTGCGGTTCGACGGCCGCCACCTCGGCGGGTACCGAGGCCGCGTCGCCAGCCTCGCCTTCGGGCGCTTCAATCATATTGGAGACCTCCGACACACCGTAGGTCGCGGCAGCAATGGCCTCCGCCCGAACGCGCCCAGCCGCCGTCTCGGATTGCCCGCTCAAACTCACGTTACCGCCGTCCGACGAGACTACGATTGTCGTTGCGCTTGGTCGGACTAGTTCGTCCGAGAGAAAGCGAGTGCGGATTCGGGTCACGATTTGATAGTCGGGAACAGGCGGTAATGGCTCTGGCTCAGGAGGCGGCTCGACCACCGGAGGCGTGTTGGCGGCTACCTCGTCGCCACTTCCCTCTGAAACAGTTGGCGGCTCGAGGGCTTCGGGAGGGCCCTCTGTCCCCGAGTCACAGGCAGCGGTGAGGACGATCAGCAAGCATCCAGCCAGGGCGGCGATTTGGTGTTTCATATTCTCTTCTTCAAATTCTGTTTCGGGCCGACAGCGAGGAAATCTCATTCCGCATTCCCCGTCAACCCTTCACGCGGTTATCCGGTTCCTTCGACTCGTTCTATCAAAAAAAGCGCCACCGCTGTGAGGAACTCCGATCTCTCCCATTTAACCTGCAAACGAGTAGGGAAAGTCCAGAAAACGATGACTGTTTAGTTTCCGGTGAGAATCGGGGCCAGTAGGACCGGGCGAGCTCGTTCTTCACTTTCATCGTCGCCTTCATCGTCCGTTGTCGCCTCCTCCTCGACGACTTCTACCACCACGGGCGGGATGATCTCCACGACCACGGGCGGGTCTGGCTCGGGTTCGACTACTTCCTCCCGCCTGGTCTCGACGGGCTCCGGGGCGCGGGTAGTCCGGTTTCGCCGAGCTCGGGGTTCGCGTGTGACGACCTGTTCCGGCTCCTCCTCGTCGTCGGTTTGCGCGGCGACCTCAGTAATCGGATCGGCCTCCCCGATAGCGGTCTCGTCGTCTACGACGGGCTCCTCGTCGGCTGACAATTCCTCTTCATTTGGAAGGTCGTCAGGAGGATCAACGATGGCGAGTGTGGGGTCCGCTTCCTCCGCGGGGTCCACGATGACTTCCGGTAGCGAAGCGGCTTCGGGCCCGGCCTCTGTTTCTGGCTCTCGCTCGTCTAATACAGCGGCTTCGGCGGGCCCGGGTTCCCCAACGCCCTCGTCGGCCAGTTGCTTTATCGCGACGACAGCGACCAGGCCCATGATCGACAACACAGCCAGCGCGGCAGCGATTCGAGGTGCCTTTCGTTTGTGGACCAGCCGAATCACGTCATCGGTACTCACGACCCCAGAAGCCGGTGTGTGCGTCGTCCGACGCAGCTTGATGACTTGCTGCGGTATCGACGGCATCACGGTCATCAGTTTCGTTTTCGCGTCTTTGTCGATATCAGGCGCGGTCGCCGCAACGGCGAGGCGCGCGGCGGCCACCTCCTCGTCAATATCAACCGCAGTTGGCTCAGTTTCGTTGAGATGCTCACCAGTTGTGTCCAGGAACGTCTGTCCGCGCCACGCCTCGGGGAAGGTGTCGGTTGGCTCCTCGAGGACGACCACTGGCGCCTCTTGCGAGTATGCTTGCACCCGAGTTCCCGGTAGGCCTTCGGCAACTTCGAGCAGCGACCGGCGGACGTCCGACACGTTTTGAGGGCGTAGGGAGGCCTCCTTCTCGAGCATCGCCATGACCAGGCCGCTGAGTTTCAGGGGCAGGGGGCGAAGACGACTCATATCCATAATGGGTCGAGGTGCTGTAGTGACCTGTCGCAGGGCAACCTGCATGGGGTTTTCGGCAACAAAGGGCGGTTCACCCGCCAACATTTCATAGAGCACGATACCCAAGGTGTAGATGTCGCTACGGGTATCGATGTGGTGTCCCTGCGCCTGTTCGGGACTCATATAGGCCGGGGTACCGAAAATAGTGCCGGTCTTGGTGAGGTTGTCCGAGCTGTGCGTGACCTTCGCAATGCCGAAGTCGAGCACCTTCACGATATTTCCCGAGCCCACTCGGTCGATAAAGATGTTGTCGGGCTTGAGGTCGCGGTGCACGATGCCAGAGTTGTGCGCCTCCTCGAGTGACTGGCAGACTTGGTCGACGATCTCTAAAACCTCGGGGAGTGTGAGCTGACCCTCGGAGATATGGGTTCCGAGGCACTTTCCGGTCAGGAACTCCATCGCGATATAGAGGTCTCCGGCCGCACTTTGGCCGAAGTCGTAGAGTGTCACAGTGTTGGGGTGCCGCAGGCGCGATACGACCCGAGCCTCGTTGAAGAAGCGGCGGACGACTTCCTTGTTGCTGGCTAGGTCACTTCGCAGGACCTTAATGGCCACGGGCCGTTCAACTGGCTCTTGAATACCGCGGTAGACCGAGCCCATCCCACCCTCGCCGATCTTCTCGACCAGACGATAGCGGCCGTTGAGTACTTCACCGACAAGGTTGTCTTCCTGGTCGCGCAGGTAGACCAACGTCTCGTTGTCAGAAGGACAGCGGACTACATCGTCTTCATACTCAGCTTCACAGAGCGGGCAGAGCTTCATCTCTCTCGTCCGTTTCAATTACAACTATGGTAATTGCTTCCCCAAAGCAAAGAAAGGCCGGGGCGTCCGTCCAAGACAAGAAACCGAGCAGTATAGTGACGGCGCAGGGAGTTTGTTCCCTCGGGAAGCGAGGAATTGGATAAAGGTTGCTCGCTCGAGCGAAAAGTTGCACCCTCGTACACTAACAAATGTAACCAGAAGGCAAGACCATATTAGAAGGTCGTTCGGAATGAGGAAGTCACCCACAGCACCGACGAGCCAATCTTGGTTCATGGCTTGTGCCGCGCTCACGGTTGCCCTCACATTTGCTCCGTTCGTGGTGGCACAGGAGCCTGCGGAGCACTCTGAGCGAGCTGCTGACTTGGCCGCAGAAGCAGCGCTCCGATACGAAGCAGGCGATGTGCCAGGGGCGATCGCCCTGTTCCACGAAGCAATGGAGTACGTGGCTGATCCAGCGTTCGCCTTCAATCTGGCCCAACTCTACGACTACACTGAGGACCTGCCGCAGGCACACCGCTTCTACGGGCGCTATCTAGAACTCTACATGAACGCGCCCAACCAAGCCGATGTCGAGGCCCGGATTGCCGAAATCGAGCGGACCCTGAGTCTCGCGTTCGCAAGACTGATCGTTATCTCGCAGCCTCCCGGCGCTGAAATCACAGTGACCACAGCCGGTGATACTCAATCGTATGGCGTCACCCCAGTCGACCAATGGGTCCCCGCAGGCCCCCTCGACATTCAGGCGGAATTGGAGGGTTTCGAGACGGTCAATCGGACGACAAACGCCGTCCTCGGGGTACGAGTGGAAGTCGACTTCGGGGTGCTCGAGCCGAAACAAGTGGAGCTTCCCCCGCCTCCGCATGTTGCCACTTGGTACAAGCCCGTTGGCTGGACCTCGCTGGCGACCGGCGTAGTAGCAGTTGGTGTCGGTTCCTACATGTGGTTTCTGGCCGGCGAGAACGCCGATACGCACAACGAGCTCGTGCAAAATTGGCCCCAGGAATTAACCAGTAGCGACGCAGAGTTCCTAGAAAGCGGCATCGCCGAGAAACAAGCTACAATCGGTAACGTGGTTTTTGGTGTAGGTGCCGCGGCTGTAGTTGTCGGTGTGTTGGTTTTGATTCTCGATCCCACACCGGATCAAACCGACCTCAGTGGGACAGCTCAGCCGTTCTTCTTCTCGCACGGAGCAGGTTTCGGTTGGGAAGGCCAGTTCTGAAACGAAAGTGAAAGCAGTATGCGGTTTTGTCCGCAATGCGAAGCGGAGTACGATGACGACGTGACCATTTGCCCCACCGACGGGGTCAAACTGGTGTTCGTGCGCGAAGAGCACGGCGACGTAATCGGGACACTGATCGATAACCGCTACCGCGTTGTCGACAAGATCGGTGAAGGCGGGATGGGGTCCGTCTTCCTGGCCAATCAGGAGCCTGTCGAACGACCAGTCGCCATAAAGGTCCTTCGGTCAAACCTGTGCGACGACCCAGCCGCAGTGAAACGCTTCTTCCACGAAGCAAAGGCAATCTCGAAGCTGCGTCACCCGCACACGGTCACGCTTTACGATTTCGGACAATCGCACGAAGGGCTGCTCTACATCGCCATGGAATACATGGCAGGTGACTCACTTCGCACCGTTCTCGACCAAGCCGAACTCTCACTCGCCAAACTCGTCGAGATTGCCCGACAGATCGCCACTGCCCTCGTCGAAGCCCACGCAATGGGCATCGTTCACCGCGACCTCAAACCGCAGAACATTTTCATCGATGTCGTGGGAGGGCGAAATCTGGCAAAAGTACTGGATTTCGGGATCGCAAAAGTAGAGGACCTCAGCTCAAACCTCACACTCAAGGGAATGGTCGTCGGTACGCCGGCATATATGAGTCCTGAGCAGTCCCAGGGCCACGAGATCGACGGTCGCAGCGACCTATACTCCCTCGGCGTAATGCTCTTCGAGATGGCTTGTGGCAGGCAGCCATACCTGGGCGACACATCGATCAAGGTAGCCATGGGCCACTTGTTGGAGCCGTTGCCCGATCCGAACAAGTTTGCCCTCTTTCATCCCCTTCCCAGACGACTCGTCCTTCTGATCCAGCAGCTGATGAGCAAGGACATCGAACAGAGACCGACAGCAGATGTAGTGGTCGATATCCTCGAGAAAATCGAGGATGACCTCGCAGCAACGCCCGCGAGCAGATACCTGTTGAGTCAGCCGAGGAAGGGCCGATCCCAGAGAGACAGCGCCTCGGCGAGTGAGGAAAGCGTTCCCGAGGACGGAGATGTGCATGTACGAGTTCGCACCCCCACTTCGACCGACGTCGAGGAGCTTCGGTCAACAAAGCCACTGAAGATCGATACGTTTTACGACACCAACCCTCAACCCAAGCTGAACAAGAATGCGCTGACGGGAGAGATGGACGCTGAGTCCCCTCCGACCGCTGTTGCTTGGAGGGCTTGGGCGGTGGTGATCTTGACCCTTCTCTGTGTCGCATCGGTCGTCGCGCTAGTTATGGACTCCAGGCGGGGCGCCGAATCCCAGATTCAAGGTGCTGAGCCGGACGTCGAGACGACAGATGCGCACGATGACGAGTCGATCGAATCTGCCGAACCGGCTCCGGTGAACGACCCGTTGTCAGAATTGAACACACCAGCGGGCCTTCAAATCGACCCCGCAGCCACCGAGCCTTCGGAGTTGGCTGCCGCAGAACAGGAAGCGGCGATGACGGTCATACGGATCGAGAGCGACCCGCCAGGAGCGACCATTACCGACAGCTTGGGCGAATTGCGCTGCGACCAGACCCCGTGCGCTGTCGAACTCGACCCTGACGTCGTTTCGCTCAGCGCTACTGCGACCTTGCACGGATACCGAGACTCGACCCAAGTCGTGCCCGTCGCCCACGGCGACACGATTCGGTTCGAGTTGCAGCGCAGAAGCCGGCGGGATACAAGCGACGAAGAACCGGACGACACCGAACCACCCACGACCCGAGAAATTCCACCAGAAGTGGACGATTCGACGACGCCAGCTCCACCGCCCGAAGAGAGCGACGCGCGTACGGCGCCCGGTCTGATGGCACCGGTAACGTTCTAAACCAGTCCGCCGACCCTATTCGAGGCTCCTTGAGGACTAGTGCCCGGGGACCGACACGTCGCGGCCTTCAATTGGCGCCCCCCCGCCGAGCTCGCCCTCGGCGAAACGCGGTCTTGTACTAATCTCGATGACAGCGACCTGAGGATCGAGTTGATAGCCGGCTGCCCCACGCATCAGGAGTGAGCCAATCCCCGATTTTCTCAGCTGGGTGATGGCGACGTAACACCGGTTGGCTGCGGCTTGGGGGATGATTCGTTCGCGGGGCCATAGAGCCGCTATCAGTTGGTCGAGGCTACGTGGACTCTCACCGCGGAGCCGAGTCACGACCAGCGTTCTTAGCAGCCGCTTCAGGGTGGCCTTGTCCCGAAGATCGACAATCGGACCACCTGGGGCTCGATACCAACTAACCGATGGGCTCAAGCAGAGCGCCTCGGACTGCGGGTCGTGTGAGTCGAGGAGAAGTAGTCTCTGGATCGGCTCCGGCACACGACTGGCGAGTAGGTGGAGTCGCCTTTTCACAGACGTCCACTCCAATCGGTTCCCACCAGCTGCCGCATCCTGCCGCACATAGCCAGCGGGATTCAACTCGTATAGGCTTCGAAGCTCGGCCTCATGTCCCGCGCGTGCTGCGTCATTTGTCTCGGTGGTATAGAGCGCGGCAATCAGATGGCCTTTGCAAACAGCGACCAGTCGATTGACCCAGTCGATATCGAATGGGAGGTTGTCTGCCTTCTCGAAACAGTCGCGAGCGGCGTCGAGACGGCCTTGGTCGGCTTCGATGGCCCCCAGCTTGGCCCATGCAACCTTGAGGGAGATAGTGCGGTTTCCCGACAGCAGCGAAATCGCCTCTCTAGCGTGTGTTCCGGCTTCCAGATAGTCACCGCAGATCGCTGATCGGCGGGACTTGGTCGAAGCGAGCTCAGCCCGCAGACAGGTGGCTTCGAGACCGACAATTGTCTGCTCCGCAGCTTCTAGGCTCTCCTCGGCACTCACAAGGTCTCCGGCGTCAAGGTAGAGATGAGCTCGCACACGTTGGTACTCCGCGATCATCACCGGCTCTTCCCCATCGATGGCGAGATTAATCGCCGTCTGGCATCCAAGAAGAGCCGCTTCAAGGTGACCGTCGACCGCGTCAGCATCACTCATGACCATATGGGCCCACTCTTGAATCCGGACGATTCCAGACTCGGTGGCGTCGTCGAGTGTCTGTCTCGCAAGTCGTACTGCTTCCCTGTGACGTCCCGTCAGGAGGATCGCATGGGCCTGTGCACCGCGACACCAAAGGGAGGTTGCAAGGTTCCCCACTTTGAGGTGGCCACGAGCGGCCGACTGCGCCAGCTGAGCCGCCCGATCGGGGCAGCCACCATTCAGGTTCATCAGTGCTTCGACGGTGTCGGCCTGGGTCTCCCGATAACCTCCGGCTCCGCGAAAGAAAGGCGTTGCCCGTTCCCATTCAGCAAGGAATCTCGCGATATCGCCGATCAGGCTGTACACCGTTGCCCGTTCGAGCGCCACTTGCCCTCTGCGGTCTTCGGGTTCCACCACCCCGTCGAGTGTTTTGAGGGCCTCGTTATGCTGACCCAGGATTCGGTGTATCTGGCAAAGACCGACTCGCGCGTCGAAGACTAGACTCGCAGAGGCCCCGGCCGTTTCCGCACGAGCAAGAAGAGCGGTGAACGAGTTTTGAAGCCAACAGAAAGCGGAGGCTTCGGTCAGTGGTCCGCGAAGCGAGACTGTCGCACGAAGGCCGGCGTTGATGAAGTGCGTTCTCGCGGCCTCGGTACAGGACTGCGACCGGTCGATCACGGCATTGAGGTTGTGACGATCACGGTCAAACCTCGCTGGAACGTCTTCAGACGAAATGGAAAGCTCTTCGCTCCAGCGAGCGAAATACTCCGCGTGACGAACCTCGACGTCCTCGGCGATGTGTTCCGCTTCGAGTCGTTCTCGCGCGAAGGCACGAATACTCAACAGCAGCGATAGGCGAGCCCCGCCCCCTTCGTTTGCGAGGTGTACCAGTGACTTGTCGCGGAGGCCCTGAAGCATGTCGAGCACAGAAACCGACCCAGCGTCGCTCCCGACATCAGCGACCGCTTCAGCAGCTTCGAGGTCGAAGCTCCCAGGGAAGACTGAGCAGTGTGCCAGCACAGCTCGTTCTGCCGGCTCGAGGAGTGCCCACGAGCACTCGATAGCCGAACGGAGTCCCCTACCGGCGAGAAGGCCAAGTCGCTCATCGAGCCGCGCCTTGATGTCCTCCGCTCCCAAGAGGTTCATTCGCGCAGCCGTCAATTCCAGTGCCAATGGGAGTCCGTCGAGCAAACGCACGACTTCGCTCAGCGTCGCGGCTTCTTCTGACGACGGAGTCCAGTTCGTTCTCACACTCGAGATCCGCTCGAGAAAAAGTGCGCCGGCCTCAGAAGCCGCCAGCCGCCCGGAGCAGTCGACAGGCCCCGCAGGGAGACTCAGAGTGTCCAGCTCGAGCAGCGTTTCTCCAGCGATGTTCAGACGCTCGCGGGAGGTACCCAAAATCGAGAGATTACCCGCGGTCTCCAGCCACTGAGGCACTAGGAGCCTGTCGCGCATAGCGCTCCAGGCTCCGCCATTGGCTTTTAGCG
>CAZDBH010000382.1:0-8455 GCA_964503485.1 uncultured Bradymonadales bacterium
GGTTGTTGCCGGTGGTGTGACAACCATCGCGTGGTTGCTGCGGTTCGGAGCTGCTAAAGCCGAACGGCGATTGGGCGGTGGACGCCTAGCACTACTGTTCTGGCTCTTCGTCCTCTACAGCGCAGCTTCGCTGCTCTGGTCTAGTTCCGCTGCCGCCGGCTGGAACCGCCTGCTCCTGCTGGTGTGTTTCTTCGGTATCGTGGTCTCGACTGCGTCGCAGGCGAGGCAATCGTGGAACTGGGTTCTCGTTCCGCTGGCCCTCGGCACGTCGTTGGCAGCGCTCGGCACGATCGTCTCTTACTTCGGGGTCGCCTTTCCGCCCGCGATTCCCACCGGGATGGCGTCCGAAGGTGCTCGGGGCTTCTTTGACCATCCCCACTTCGCGGCGTCCTACTTTGCAATCGCGGTGCCCGGAGCGCTTTATCTGGCAGCTCACAGTGACAAGACACTTCCCCGTGCGATGGGCTTGGTGGGAGCGGTGCTCGGCGCGTTCGCTTGCGGCTTGGGCGGCGGCCTCGGGGTGCTCGTATTGGGCGTTGTGCTCGTCCTCGGAACCCTAGCCAGTGGACGCTCCCTGCAGACGGTCGAGAAGAGCAAGGCAATACAGGTTTGGGCCTCGGCTGTGATCGCCCTGACGGGACTGGTGGCCGGACACATCGCTAGCCAAGGCGACGTCACCGATTCGGAGCAGGAAGTCGCTGCTTTCGACGACGTCACTAAGTGGTTCGAGAAGCACCAAATCCCCCACTGGGAAAATGTCGTTACGGACGGCGCCGAGTGGTCTTTCGAGCGAGCACGGGTGTTGAGCCTCCGCAGCGAGAGTCGCTGGACGGGCGACGGTATTGGCTCCTGGCAGCGTAACGCTGGAAGGGCGCTGCCACCTGATGACCCGTACTATCTTGGTGGTCGTGAGCACCACCTTCATGTGACTCCGCCAGGTGTTTTGCTCGGGATGTATACGGAGCTCGGGTTGATCGGTGTTCTGTTGCTGATGTGGCTATCGTTTAGTGTCATTTTCGCAACAGGTAGAGGAGTGTCTGATGAGGACCCCGGTTCGGGATATCTCGCTGCAGCCGCCTTGGGAGCGGTGATACTGCTTTGCGCGACCTCCTCAGGTTACCACGCTGGAGAGCTCGGAGTTGCCGCCGTCGTGGTTGGTTTGGGCCTCTCGAACGCCCGGCGCAAGCGCGGCGTTTTCGCCCCGATCACGATCCCTGCAACAGGCACCACAATTTCGCGTATGGAACGGTGGGTGCTGGTCACCGCCCCGGCGTTGGCGCTTATTGGGCTCTCGCTACCTTCCTTTGTGAGCGAGACCCGCTCGGATTTGGAGTTCCAGAGAGGCGTAGTTTTCGTGAACGCTGACCAGTACGACCTGGGGCTAGCGGCGTTCGAGGAGGCTGTGGCCATAGACGCGGACAACCCACTGGCTCAGTATCACTTGGGTCTGACTCGCTACTTCCTCCCGACCGACGCCGACCGTCGTGAAGAGGCGAGGGTGGCGATGAGTCAAGCGGTGCGCCTGTGGCCCACCGACACCCGGGTTTTGGTGTTCGCCATCAAGGTTGGTGGAGTTCCCGGCCAAGGTTTCGACCAGGGCTTGTCGAACACCCGAAATGACATCAACCAGTTGCGGGCAATGCTTCCCCTCGATCCCGCGAATGCCGAACTCTATCACCTGCTGGCTGACGCCTCGATCGTTTTGACCGATTACAACACGGCAGCGTCGTCCCTGGCCGAGGGACTCGCGTCGGTCAGGTCCGACGAAGAGCGCGGCGAACTGAACTTTCAACTCGGCCAACTCTTCGAAAATCAATTCGAAGATCCTGATCGTGCTTTACGCTACTATCGTGAAGCGCTGAGCCTCTTTCCTGCCTCGTCTAGTCGGGGCCGGCGATCAGCGGAACAGATAGTCGTCATGGAGTACTGGCTAGAGACCGGACGAAAGCCAGAGGAGCACTAGTCAGATGACCGAGGAGGCTGTGGAAACAGTCGACTATCGGGGGGAACCGTCCCGCCGAAGTCCCACCGTGGCGTTTTTGCTCACGCTGATGTGTCCGGGTCTGGGATCTGCCTACCTCGGGAATGCACTCAAGGCAGCCCTTGTCGCGCTGCTTTTCGCGAGCGCCGCCGGGGCATTTGTTTCGCTCTGGACCGCGCTGAAGTTCTTTCCAGCGCTGCCTCTAACTGTGTTCATCGTCGGATGGGTCGCGGTCTCGACCATGTTGGGCCTCGATGCTGCCAAGGAAGCCGAGCAAGTCGGAGACGACTACATACTGAAGGGTACCAATCACCCCATCGTCTATCTCGCTATCGCACTGGTTGCCTACATTTTGCCCTTGGCAGGGCTGGCTTCTTACACGGGAAACCGACTCTGGACCTTGGTCTGGGTGCAAGGCGACTCGATGTATCCCACTTTGGCTGAGGGCGACCTCTTGCTGGTCGACCAGACGGCGTACCTGCACGAGTCGCCGGACGCCGGTGACCTCGTGTTGTTCCGAGTCGAAATCAGCGGGCAGACTACGTTGTTGCTGGGACGGATTATCGGCCTTCCAAACGATGAAATTGCGATCATGGAGGCTTCCCCGGTCATCGGTGGAGAAGCACTGCCGCGCGGCGGCTTGCTCGACCAACGGGACGCCCCTGAGTACCCCGAGCTGGCCAGCCTGCTCGAAGGCGTCGGACAGCTGCCCGGTACCCTGACATTCACCGAGCGGAATCGCGGAGTCGGCTATCTAACGGCCGAGTCACACACCACGATGGGGACCATGTTCGAGCCTATCGTGCTTGGGCACAGCGAGTACTACGTGCTTTACGACAACCGGAGCCAGTTCGGTGACTCTCGCGAACTTGGCGCTCTGCTACGCGAGCAGATCGTCGGCGAGGCGGTTTTCGTGGCCTACTCAAACGATCCCAACGACGGTGTGCGCTGGGAACGCGTCGCTCGGCGGGTTCAACCCGCACCTTACCTGCCCTGATGGGGGACCGCTCGACTCGAGCTGCTGGCCTGCGAGAACACTTGTGGGCGAATGGGTCCGCGTACAAGCGTCCATTTCTCTTGGGTGCTGTGTTTCTTCTAGCGACTCAGATACTGACTCTGAGGATTCCGAAAGAACTCGGTCAGGCGATTCAGGCGCTGAAAAACGGAGGCGACGCGGACACCGTACAGGCGACGGTGATTTCCCACTGCATTGCGATCATCGTGCTGGCCCTCTGCGCTTGCGTGATGAGAGTTCTGTCTCGCATCAACATATTCAACGCGGGTCGGAGCATCGAGTATGACCTTCGCAACCAGGTGTTTTCCCATCTAGCGGAGCTGTCCCCGCGTTACTACCAGTCGATTCCGACCGGCGACCTGACTAGTCGTGTCATCAACGACACGACCTATGTCCGGTTGTTGTACGGATTGGGGGTCCTTCACGGGACCAACACTCTCTTTGCCTACATTCTTGCCGTTGGGGCAATGGTCCAACTCGATTGGCAGCTTGCGGCCTTATGTCTCGTCCCGTATCCGTTTTTGCTTTTTCTGGTTCAACGCTTGGCGCGCGCCCTCCATCGCCAAACCAAGGTAGTCCAGGAGCGCTTGGCAGACCTCAGCTCGCAGGTCCAAGAGGATCTCTCAGGAATGGCGGTACTGAAGGCCTATTGCGCGGAAGACGTCGAGGCGACCCGATTCTCCGAAAACTGCGAGCGATACGTCGCCGAGAATCTCAAGCTCGTGAAGATTCGCGGCCTACTGATGCCGTTGATGATGTCGGTCGGCGCGCTTGGCGGTCTGCTGGTCCTCTTCTTTGGTGGACGGGCGGTGATTCAGACAGGTTCGATCACTTTGGGAGAGTTCATCGAGTTCTCTGGATACCTCGCTCTGCTCACGTGGCCAACCCTCGCCCTCGGCTGGGTTATCTCGGTGTGGCAGCGCGGAACCGCTGCATTCGAACGCTTGGTCGAGGTCATGGACAGCCCCATCGACATCGAGGGGCCGGAGCCGCAGGGCCGATGGGTCGCAAAAGGAATGGTGGAGTTCCGCGATGTCACCTTTCGCTTTAACGACGACTCACCAGCTGTGCTTCATAACCTCAGTTTTCGGCTGGACGCGGGGACAAAGGTCGGAATTGTCGGCCGAAGTGGCGCGGGCAAGACCACCCTCGTGAACTTGATAGCGCGTTATCACGATCCGACCGAAGGTACGATTTCAATCGACGCGAAGCCACTCCCCGATATCCCGCTCGAAGAGCTGCGCGGGGCCCTTGGGTACGCACCCCAGGAGCCGTTTCTGTTCAGCACGACGGTAGCGAAGAACATCTCGATGGGCTACGACGTCCGCTTCCCCCACGCCTCGGAGGAGGAGCGCTCTGAGCATCTGTCATGGGCCGTGGCGACGTCCCAAATCGGTCGTGACCTGGATGCGTTGCCCGAGGGACTGGACACCATGGTGGGTGAGCGGGGCATTACCCTTTCAGGTGGCCAGAAGCAGCGAGTAGCTCTCGCTCGGGCCCTCATGACAAAGCCTGCGATCCTCATTCTCGATGACAGCCTGGCCAGTGTTGATAGCCAGACCGAACGGCTCATTTTAGATGAGCTAGACACAGCCATGAGAGGCCGAACCGCGTTGGTGGTTACCCATCGTTTCAATGTGTTGGAACTGATGGACGAGATTCTCGTCTTGGACCGGGGTCGGCTAGTCGAACGCGGCACCCACAACGAGCTCGTCGCTTCTAAAGGGCACTACGCTCAAATGGTCGAACGCCAACGTCTCAAGGAGGAACTGTCGAGCCTGTGAGTGACGTGGAACAAAAGAAGCGTTCCGATGGCGAATCGGCTTACCACGAAGAAGCGGTCGAGATCGCTGGACAGGATAGCCACCTGTTGCGGCGAATCTGGCAGTTCGTCGCGCCATACTCCAAGCAGCTTCTGCTGGCCCTGTGTCTCATTCCGGTTACCACCGCAATGGTCCTGGTGCAGCCGTTACTCCTGCAGAGAGCAATCGATGATCACATAGCGGTTGGAAAACTCGAGGGACTGGGTGTGGTCGCGCTGATCTTTGCAGTGACGATCGTAGTTCGCTTCCTGGGTGAGGCTGCACAGTTCTATTTGCTCCAATGGACCGGATTGAGGAGCTTAGCCGACCTTCGGGTCTACATCTTCAAGCACATGACGAGTTTGAGGATGGCTTTCTTCCACAAGAACCCCGTCGGGCGCTTGATGACGCGACTGACGACGGACGTGGACAGCCTCCAAGAGGCGGTGTCAGGCGGCCTACTGATGGTCGTGGCGGACATTCTCATGCTCTCGGGCATCGTGGTCATCTTGCTCGTGAAAGATTGGTTCCTGGCATTGGTCACTTTCGCCTGCGTCCCGTTGCTTTTCGGTCTCAGCATCCTCTTCCGCATGCTCCTACGCCGAGCGTTTCAGATGATCCGCGTGAAGATCGCGCGTTTGAACGCCTTCTTACAGGAAGCGGTTAGCGGTATGGCGATCATCCAGCTCTTCAACCGCGAAAAGAAAGCCATCGAGGAGTTCAGTGACATCAACCGCGACCACCGAGACGCTCAGTTTCGGCAGATCCGGTGGGATGCGATGCTCTTCGCCATTGTCGAAGCGCTGTCGTCGGTCGCGATCGCCATGATCATCTGGTATGGATCAGGGCGTTCTTTGGACGGCTACATCACGTTAGGGGTGCTGGTAGCGTTCGTTGACTACACTCAGAAGTTCTTCATCCCAATTCGAGACCTCTCGCAGAAGTACGCGATGTATCAATCGGCTATGGCGTCTGCTGAGCGGTTGTTCGGGTTGCTGGACCGCCGCGACCAGATTGCCCCCAGCCCAGTTCCGTCGCTCAGCACTCACTTCGAGCACGACATCGAGTTCAAAGATGTTTGGTTCGCCTACAGCGAGGACAACTGGGTGCTCAAGGGGGTCAGCTTTAGAGTGAGCCGGGGGGAGAGCACCGCTTTGGTCGGGCACACGGGCGCTGGCAAGAGTACGATTATCGGCCTGTTGACCCGGACCTACGACGTCAGCAAGGGACAGATTCTGGTCGATGGTGTCGACGTGCGAGACTGGGATTTGCAACGGTTGCGCAGGAACTTCGCGGTCGTGGCTCAGGACCCATTTTTGTTTGCGGGCGACCTGCAGCGAAACATCGGGTTACTCGACCCGTCGGTAACCTCTCGAGCAATCGAGGACGCCGCCGCGGCTGTGCACGTTACGGAAATCGCTCAAAAGCATGGCATGGGGTTGGATTTGGAGGTTTCAGAGCGCGGTAGCAACCTTTCAGCGGGCGAAAAGCAGCTCGTGGCTTTTGCGCGCGCTCTGGCCCGGGATCCGGCGATTCTGGTGCTAGATGAGGCGACCGCGAACGTAGACTCCGAAACCGAAGCGCTCGTCCAGGATGCGGTGGCCACGATGCTCGCCAATCGAACCAGCGTGGTGATCGCGCATCGCCTGAGCACGGTTCGAGCAGTCGACAATATCGTCGTCCTACACAAAGGAAAGTTGGTCGAGCAAGGAAATCACGGCCAGCTGCTCGAACAGGGCGGGTTGTACGCGAAACTGCACCGACTTCAACATCAATTGGAGGGTTGAATCGGCCCTCAGAGGAACTCCTAGGAAGTTCCGCGAAATTGACGACACGGGGCTTGTGCGCAGACAGTCCCCCGGCTAGTTTAGAAAAATCGAAAGAGGACGTTATTTAGGATGGCACAAAGCGTCGGTCTGTTAATGGTGGAAGAGGGGCTGCTGTCTCGAGAGGCGCTCGAACGTGCGGTCTCCCGCAAAGAGCGTGACGGTGGGTCGCTTGCACTCAATCTAGTCCTCGAGGGTGCGGTCGATGAGGGGACCCTCGTACAGTTCTACGGGGACAAGTATGGCCTTCCCACAGCCGAGGAGCGCGTACTCGAGAGCATTGACGACGAGACCTTCTCCCACATCCCCCTCGAAATCGTATACGACAGTGGAATCATAGCGCTTTATTGTCAGGACGAAACTCATCTGGCAGTTGGATTGGTCGATCCGAGCGATCGAGGCCTAATCGCAGAGGCAACGTTCTTTTCTGGTTATACACTGGTTCAGCACCTGATGACGGTGAGTCAGATGGCCCGTCACTTTGCGCGGCTGACGAAGCAGCCTTGGAAGATAGCGGCCGCCGAAGCTGAGGCACTAGCCCGCAAGTCGGTGCCTCCGAAGCAAGCGGTTCATTCTCTACTCGAACAGACCGAAGCAATCGACCAACATCTCGAAGCGGCTCTCGAAGCGGATCTAGACGAAGTCTACTATCCAAATCAGCCGCTTGATTTCGGAGAAGGCCAACAGGAGGACGTCTCCTCGACTGGGCAGTTCCTGATCACAGACGATGCGGCCGAAGGTGTGTCTCGAATCCATATTCAGGCGCCCGACGCTGACGAACCGGGTACTGGCCCCGTGGTTGTCGACATGCAGGAATTCCAGCAGGAACACGGCGACACGGACGAATACCCGGCGGTTTCGGATGCGGCCGTCACCGCTAGCCCAGCCAATCCGTTCCGAAGAGCAGACATTACAAAACAAGTCGCCGTCAGTATTGGGTTAGGCGAGCAAGACGCCGCCCCAGAAGAGACCCCCAAAGTCATCGAAGGACACGCCGAGACCGCTACTGGGCGGGTCACTGTCCTCGGGGTCAATCTCGATGTGAAGAGTACGACTGGCGAACACAAGGCGATGGTCCCTGTTGTGAGCAGTAGGAGGTCGCAGTTTGGGGAGCGGCCAAAGACCGCCGTCCCATCAATTCCGATTCAGGGGCCCCTTTCTAGCGATGTTGGCAAGAGTTGCCGCCTCCTGACCCTGCTAGCGACTACTCTGGGAGCAGATGACCCGTTGGTTGCGGGCATCGTGAAGGGCATCTCGGTCGCGCTCAATGAGGTGAAGGAGCGAGACCAACTCGGTGATGCCGTGGTGAGAGGGCTCGGCTCTGTGTACCAAACCGCGGCTCTCATGACGTTGAATGGACCCAGAGCCGTCATATGGCGGGCTGTGCACAAGGGTAAACCCAGCGAAGACCTCGCGGGTACCACTATTACTCTCAGGGCAGGGGGAGTTCTCCACCGTATCGCCCAAGAGAGACAGTTCTTTTTCGGCCCTCTGCCAGCGGAGTCTAACCTCCGTGAGGCCGTCGATAACACCGAGACCCACCCTGTTCTTGTGGCGCCAATCGAATTGCGCGGCAAGACCATTATCCTGCTCTACATAGACGCAGGTTCGTCAGACTTTCCTTCACCTGGTCCGGCTGTCGAGAAACTGCTCGTGGATATCTCGAAGGAGCTCGAGCGCGTCATCCTGCTGAGGAAGCGAGGACGCCGGAAGTAGCCGGGCGGCTCTTCCGCTCTGAACATCACAGCTATTTGAGTTTGCTGAAGAGCGCGTCGAGTTTCGACTTGGCAGTGGCTACCTCGTCACGAATATCAGCACCCGTCACTTGAAA
>CAZDBH010000383.1:0-8449 GCA_964503485.1 uncultured Bradymonadales bacterium
TACGTTGTCTCCCTCTTCGATGGCGAAGCCGCTGGTCGCAACCTTGCGAAGAAGTTCTCCGTCGGCGTTCATTTCGTACCAGGTTTCACCGACGCCGACGGAATACCAACCCTCCTGACCCTGCCGATACAATTCGACTACGTTGCCATCGTCATCGAGAGTGTAGTCGATCACTGAGTCGCCGGGCCCCATCAACTGGCTCGCCGTGACGACCAGATTGCCGATCGCCGGATCGAAAACATGAGACTGGGTCGGGCCCTGCTCGGTATCCGTTGTCAGCGTGTCAGCTGTACAAAAGGTGTCCTGATCAAAGCCGGTCGGAAGAGTCGGCAGATCGCTGAGATCGTACGGCATGGCCTCTGGCTGACACCATGTGAGCCCCAGGGCCAGAACGTCGCTTTCGACGATTGGCTGTTCGTGTCCATCCACAGTCTCGTCAGGAACCCTTCGAGTGTCCTCGTTCGTGTCGGCCCACTCGATGTCATCGAGCCCATCGGTTCCAGCGTCACTCTGATCGACTCCAAAATCGGGTGCGGACACCTCTCCGTTTGTATCGGCTTCGGTCGACTCCGCCGGAGAACCGGGTGGGGTAGACCCGCAACCCAGAGCCTGGGCAACGATTGAAAGAACAAAAAACGCGTTCAGGGCTTTCAAATTCATCTCTCTATCACCTTCGCCGCCACTGGCGACCCAAGAAGCTCAGTTCGGTATGCTCCCAAGATTAGGTGCCCTCTCGATATTGGTAAAATATATAGTTGCTATAACTATTATAGCCAAGCGCTATTGCACCTCGGCGGCGGGAGGATACTCGACCGTACGAGCGAGCATTTGTTTTCTGCCGTCCGTGAGCGTATGGTTCCGCGATGGAATCCACGCCGAGAAAACGTCGGCGCTGGCGGCTGTTGCTGCTCATCGTCTCACTTCTACTAGTCGCGATTGTCATTATGGTCTTCGCTCTGCAGCGTCGTCTCTTGTTTCCGCGTCACCTGACGGAACCACAACCCCAAGCCGCCAACCTGATTGATGGCCTCGAAGAAGTCTGGATCGAAAGCGACCAAGGGCCCGTCGAAGGGTGGCTGATCCCGGGCGGCGCCACTGCTCAGGAGCCGGGTCCGGCAGTGATCTTCGCTCACGGCAACGCGGAACTCATCGACTATTGGCCCGTCGAAATGGCCCCCTATCGAGAGATGGGAGTGACAGTCCTCCTGGCGGAATTCCGGGGCTACGGACGGTCAGCTGGCTCCCCCAGTCAGGACCGAATCACCAGCGACTTCGAGGCTTTCTACGACATCCTGGCCGCTCGGCCCGATGTCGACCCGGACCGCATCATCTTCCACGGCCGCTCCATGGGCGGTGGTGCGGCCTGCGCATTGGCTGCTGAACGGCGACCAGCCGCTCTGATTCTGCAGTCGACTTTTACCAGCCTGCCGAATATGGCGAGGCGCTTCTTTCTGCCGGGATTCCTGGTCCTGGATCAGTTCGATAACGAGGCGTTGGTTCGTGACTTTGATGGCCCCGTTCTGGTTGTTCACGGCGAGCAGGATACGCTGATTCCGTTTTCGCACGGCGAGGCGCTGAGAGCAGCGGCCGCCGGCCCAGCCGAGCTCGTGCCGTTGACCGGTGGTCACAACGACTGTTCACAGCAACTCATCTTCGAGGCGATCGAGCGCTTTCTCGGCGAGCACGATCTGATCTAGCCGACGACCGAACCCGACCACGTCACGCCAACCAGTTCGTCTTCTTGGGAGCTCCGCCGAGTTTGATCGCGTCGTAGCCAAACTTCTGTCGGATTGGATCGATTGCGTCGCCGACGGTCGGCGGTTCGAGCACTTCTAGGGGCAGGCTCAACTGCCGGTCATCTTCCAGATTGGATAGGGCGACACCAACCAGGCGAATCGCCTTTCTTCGGGTCCAGGCGTTTGTCAGGAGCCGTTGGATGCGTGCGAACACCAGGGCTTCCTGATCGGTCGGGGCGGCACTTTTCGAGCGGGTAATGGTCTTGAAATCCGAATAACGCAGCTTCAGCGTGATCGTTCTGGCTTTGGCTCCGCGCTTCCGAGCACGCCAACACACTCGCTGACATAGACCGTGCAGCTGTGCCTCCACCGCCGCTCGTCCGCCCAAATCGCTCGAGAAGGTCCTTTCGTTCGAGATGCTGCCGACGGCAAGCCCGACCGGATCGTGTTCGCGAAATGCTGGACGATCGCGACCAAGTGAAGCCCCTGTCCCGCCGGTAAGACGTCGCAAGACACTCTCAGAGAGCCTGCCAAAGCGGTTCCGAAGCGGTCCCGGCGGAAGCTCCAGGAGCTCTCCGAGGGTTTTGATGCCGGCGTCGACCAGCTTCTTCTCGCCGACCGGGCCGATACCCGGCAGTTTGCGCACCGGCAGGGGCCAAACAAAGGCGAGTTCTTCGCCCGACCTCACCATCTTCACGCCCGCTGGTTTCGCCCGACCACTCGACATCTTGGCGATGGTGCGGGTGGTTCCGATACCCGCGCTGGAGGGCAAACCGAGTTCGGACTGGATGAGGTCGCGCATTTGCCAAACAATACGCTCGATGGTGTCGTCACCCGACTCTTCGGGTGAGGCTCGGTACAGCACTTCACAGCCGTGAAAATCGAGGAAGAACTCGTCGATCGAGGCGGTCTGAACGACGGGCGTGTAGCGTTCGAGGATGTCCTTTACCTTCTTGGCGTAGGGCGAATAGACGCCGTGGCTACTCCCCACGAAAATGGCGTCGGGTGCTAATCGACGCGCTTCGGTCGCGGACATTCCCGAATGAACACCCAGCAGCCTCACCTCGTAGCTACACGACGTGACGACGCCCCGTTGGCCGGGTTTGGCTCCTACCACCACGGGTTTTCCGATCAGGTCGGGATTCAGAAGTCGTTCGACGGAAACGAAGAACGTATCCAGGTCGAGGCAGCAGATTCGGGGGCTTGGGCGGCGGGTCGTCATTGGTTCGGTGCCTGGTTCGGGGTACCCAAAACACTGAACAAATGTATCGTACAGCATTCAGTTCTGTCAACCCGTCATTCAGCGGTAGGAGCGGCGTGGCTTGGGGCACAGGCTGGGTGGAGAAAGGTACGGGCTTGTAAGAAATCGAGGCAGAGGATATGAAATGTCGTCCCCGTCCAGCGCAACAAAATGGAAGCCGTATGAAGATTCCACGAGCCTTATTGGTCGTCGTTGTCACCCTGATTACAGTCTTCGTCGCGAGCGGGAACGCTTGGGCTGAGACCGACGTCTTCGGATCAATCGCCGAAGACACCCTCTGGTCATCCTCTGGGTCACCCTACGTTCTCACCGCTGATGTGGTGGTAGCGTCCGACGCAACCCTGACCATCGATCCGGGAGTCGAAGTTCACGGGGCCGCAACCTTCGAGCTGGCGATCGATGGGACCCTCAACGCGGTGGGTACCGCCGAGGATCCCGTCGTGTTTCGTTCGGTCAGCGGGAGTGGGTCCCAGCAATGGGACGGCCTGTCTTTTTCAGCGGGGTCGAGTGCGGTCCTGCGCAACGCCTCCATCTCGAACACGACGACAGGATTGACGATCACAACTCCGGATAGCGCCGATTTCGACATCGCGAATATTCAGATCGACACCTTCGGAGGTTACGCGATTCAGCTTTCGGGCGGAGGTCTGGTGGGGATGACCGAGATTACCATCTTGGGTGCGGTTATGGGTACCGGAGTCGGTATCCTCCAGTCCGGGACCAACCTCGACATAAGCAATTCGTGGCTGACCGATCTCGGCACCGGCATCTGGTCTGTCTCGTCTCACACATCAGCCTATGGAACGGTGTTTGCGCGGTCGACCAACGGCATCGATTTTGATGCGGACGCCCACGGTACCACCTGGGCATTGGACGTCGACCATTGCACCTTCTACGGCAATGACGACGCTGTTGATGTCCGGCGGGGATCGAGCAACCGGTACGCAATACTAACTATCGATCGCAGCCTGTTCGGCAACAACACCGTTGCGGTGCGGGACAGCTACTCGAGTTACCCAACTAGCTTCAGTCGGTTCGTCGAGAATCTCTGGTGGGGGGGAACCCAGTTCGTCAACACGGCTTCCCCGAGCGCGAATTCAGGGAATCTGCGCTACAACGGGCTGCTTGCCGACCCCGATGCGGATAACTTCGCCCCCAGCGACCGTTCACCGGCCCGATGGCTGAATCCGGCGGACCCCGACTTAACAATTGGCGCCGTGCCATACGACGGCGACCAGACTGGCGACGGTGTCCACGGCTATTGGTATGTCGATCACACCTTTGCCGCTGATTCGGTAACGGAGGTAGCCGGGGACATGGTCGTTGCACCGGGCGCGACCGTGACGTTCTTACCGGGCTCGGAGTTCCAGGCGGCCACCACGGACTTCATGGATGGCGGCGACAACAATTCGTTGGTCGAATTGCGAGTGGAGGGCACCCTGGAGGCTGATGGGACCCTGTCAAAACCAGTATTCTTCACGTCGGCGGCAGAATCGCCTGACAGAGGCGACTGGTACGGGATCGTGATCGAACCAGATACCGAGGCCTTTAACGTGTCACAGGTCGACGTCGGATACGCCCTGCGCGGAGTCACGCTCGAGAACAACGATCACATCGTCGCCGGCAGTCGAATCCACAACTGCAGTGAAGCTGGCATCTACATTTCGGGAGGCACGCCATCGGTCGAGCAGATGGAGCTGTTTGACAACTTCAGGGGCATCTACGTGTTGGATGGCGCGGACGTGGCGATTTCATCCACTGATATACACGACAATAGCGAGGCCGGTTTGGTCGTACTGAGTGCGCATGTCGACTATGACGTGGGAGCGATTTACGACAACGGTGGGGACGGGATCGACATCGATGCGAGCACCCACGGAACGACCTGGACGGCGGAACTCACCAACCTGACGGTCGCTCACAATGGTGGGGACGGGATCGACTTTCGTCGGTCCAGCAGCAATCGCTACCAGACGGTCCTTTTGGACTCGTCTTCGGTGACCCACAACAGCTCCCTCGGAGTCCGAGACGGCTATTCGAGTTACCTCACCAGCTACACCTGTCGGAACAGTAATGTTTGGGGAAACATCGCTGGACAACAGCCCGGGGTCAGCTCAGTCGGAAGCTGCTTTGACTATAACCCGTTGTACGCAAACATCGACGAGCGCGACTACGCGCCGACCACCCACTCGCCCAATCGCTTCTTGGGAACGGACGACGGCCTGGTCGGAGCAGTGGACTACGATGAGATCGACGGTCCTCATCTGATGGGCTACTTGTGGGATGACTTCACCTTCACCGAAGCCGGCTCCCCTTGGCCAATCCTGGGCGACATTATCGTCCCTCCAGGCGTGACGGCCACTTTCGAACCCGGTGCTGAGCTCGTAATCGCCCAGCGAGCCGACGACATGGTCGGAGGCTGGGAACTGGACCAGGTCGAAATCGTGTTCGAAGACGGTGCGACCGCCGAGATTGAGGGGGGAGGCGACCCCATCCACTTCAGACCAGACTCGCAGGACCCTTCGCCGGGTGATTGGCACGGTATCCGGCTAACTGACGCTGCAACCTCCACTATCGACAACGCCCTTGTCGAGTACGGGGAGTTCGGACTCTATTTGGAGGGGCCCACCTCGCCGACCGTGGTCGATTCGACGTTTCGCTTCCATGCCCTGACAGGCGTTTTCGCTGACAAGGTCGATGACCTCGATATTCTAGCCTGCACGGTGATTGGAACCGGCACGGGCACGGGTGTGCACTTGTACAGCTCGAGTGGCGATGTGCGCTCTTCGTATGTGACTCATCATGCTATTGGGCTTCATGCCTATAGTCACATTCACAACCGGACGCCGAACGCTTACTTCGTCAACAACACCGTGGTGCACCATTCAACGGGCGTACGGTATTCGCGCAGTAGCAGCAACCGCTATCTCAACGTCTGGCTGCTAAACAACATCATCGCTCACAATACCTCGGTGGCGGTCTATGACGCCTATTCGTCCTACTCGACTAACGACACGGTGCGAAACAACAACTTCTTCGGTTCGGCCACCACCAGTGCGGTCTTCAACTCATCAGGGAACAACATCACGTCAGACCCGCTGATCGAAGACGACGACTGGGACGCGTTCCCACGTTGGTGGGATGGCAAAGTCTGGGCGGAGTCGCTGGCAATCAACGCCGGTGATGCCGCCGCCGCCCACCTTCCAGACCGCGATATAACAGGCGCCGCCCGGAACTTCGGTGGGGGCGTGGATATTGGCGCGTTCGAGTTCGACGCAGCCGCCAATCGCGAGCCCCGCGCCGATGCCGTCGAAGACGATCTCATCGTTCCGCTCAATGAAGCCTTCGACTTGGACGGCTCCGCTGCCCTCGATCCCGACGGCACCATTGCTTCGGCATATTGGACCATGAGCGACGGTACCGTGACCGCAGGATTGAACGTCAGCCACACCTTCGAGCAAGCCGGGCATACTCAGTGGGCTTACCTCACGATCATCGATAACGACGGCGCCGAGGACCACGTCAAAGTGGACGTGAACGTCGACACTCGGCCAGTCGCAGATGCAGGCTTGGACGTCTTCTCAGACGCGGGCGCTGAGCCAGTCTTCTTCGATGGGACCTTGAGCTACGACCCAGACGGCACCGTGGTTGGTTGGGAGTGGGACTTCGGAGACGGAAGCGAGGTCTCGATCGAAGAGAGCCCTCGCCACAGCTACTCGAGCGAAGGCCTTTACACCGTGACTCTGACGGTCATCGACAACGAGGGCCTGACCGATACCGACACGACACTCGCGACTGTGTATGGCACGAGTGACACGGTCGGACCACTCATCCAGCATGTCGAGGTGTCCGATGGCGTACCTATCGCGACGAACGTAACCATCGATGCCGATATTCGCGATACCTCAGGCGTTACGAGCGCGGCGCTATTCTATAGGCCAACCGGCGGCAGCACCGCCTTTGTCGTGATGAGCGATCAGGGTGGGGACATCTGGCGAGGGACAATACCGAGCACGGCTGTTACCGCGGCCGGGGTTGAATACTGGATTACAGCCGTTGACGGCGCCGATCCGGTTGCCAACAACAGCACGGTTCCACTCGGCGCCCCGACCGATGGCGTTTTCGACTTCTTGGTGATCGGCGACCCGGATGCGCCGGCGATATCGCACGACGAAATCGAAGACGGTCAAGATGAGGGCGTGGCGGTCGCGGTGAACGCAGAGATCACTGACGCAACCGGAGTCGAATCGGCCAATCTCTTCTTCAGACCACGGGGTGGAGCCAACTTCGGCTCGGCTCCGATGACCAACATCGACGGTGACACCTGGAGCGCTCTGATTCCCGGCTTCATCGTGACCGAGCCCGGTGTCGACTACTACATCGAGGCAACCGACACCTCTCCCATACCTAACGCAGGGCGCTCACCGGCTGCTGACGACGTCTATTCTTTCGTAGTCGGTGAGGGAGACACAACCGCTCCGGTCATAGCCCACACGCCAGTCGAAGATGACCAACTAGAGGGCGTCGAAGTTTCCGTCTCGGCGGGAATAGCGGATGCGGACGACGTCGCCACAGCGACACTCTATTATCGGATTGCGGGCTCTGGGGGCTTCTCATCGATTGAGATGGTGAATGCATCGGGCACGACTTGGAACGCAACCATTCCAGATTCTGCGGTGACCACCACGGGCGTCGACTATTACATCGAGGCCTCGGATACCAGCGAGAATGTCGCGACCGAGCCCGGAGACGCACCGACCTCGTTTCACAGCTTCACGGTAACAGCTGTCGACAGTGTCGGCCCCGTCGTGACCCACGATCCGACTGGCGATGGACAGACCCCGGGTGAGGACGTCACCGTCACGGCCCACATCGCGGACGCCTCGGCGATTTCCCTAGCTCAAGTGCACTACCAACCAGTCGGCCTCGGTTTCTACCAGGCGGTGGACATGACGCCTCAGGGAGAGGGCAACTACAGCGCGGTCATTCCAGGATTTGGGGTCATCGAACCGACGATGTTGTACTACATTCGAGCGCTGGACGACCCCAAGAATGCGGGCTATTCGCCGGCCGACGCGCCCACTAGTGTGCACGAGTTCAGTGTTGGAGGGCCCGATGAAACACCTCCTGAGATCGCTCATACCGCGCTTGACTCGCTGACATATGGGGACGCCCTACAGATCGAGGCCACGGTCACCGATCCGTCGGGCATTGGCGCCGTCACCTTGTTTTGGCGCCTCGACGACGAGGGGTTCGCAACTGAGCCCATGTCGACGTCGGGCGGAAGCACGTACTCCGTGACCATCGAGGCCGACTCAATCCCGGAGGGCACATCTGCGATCAGCTACTACCTCAGCGCCTCAGACTCCGAAGCAAATGCAGCTTTTCATCCGGGCCCAACGGCTGAGTCACTACACACGTTAACCGTCGAGTATGTCGATGTTGAGGGACC
>CAZDBH010000384.1:0-8427 GCA_964503485.1 uncultured Bradymonadales bacterium
TAAAAGCCAATGGCGGAGCCTGGAGCGCTATGCGCGACAGGCTCCTAGTCTTCGGAGTCCGGCACTATCCAGGTCCCGGCGTTGCCGTCGATGGCAGCTCGCAGGTTCTCTGGGTCAGTGATTATGGCTCTCTTGCCACCGTTCTTTAGGAAGCTGACGACCGAGCGAATCTTGGGTCCCATGCTACCGGGAGGGAATTGTCCGTCATCCAGGTGTCGTTGGGCTTCACTGAGCGTCATGCGGTCGAGCGCTCGTTGAGTAGGGAGCTCGTAGTCCAGTAGCACTTTCGGCACGCTTGTCGTGATCACGATTGTCTCAGCGGCCATCTCCCGGGCGAGGAGGGCAGTTGCTAGATCCTTGTCGATGATCGCTTCGCAGCCGATTAGTCGATTGTTCTTCTTGACCACAGGAACACCACCCCCGCCTACACAGATCACCACGTTCCCCGCATCGTAGACTGCTTTTATGGCGTCGAGCTCCACGATTCGGATTGGACGCGGGCTCGGGACCACTCGGCGGTAGCCACGAGAGTCTATTCTGGCCACGATCCAGCCGAATCTGCTCTCCTTCTGGACGGCTTCCTGTGGGGTCATGAAGTTGCCAATCGGCTTTGTGGGCGTGCCGAAAGCCGGATCGCGCTCATCGACTTCCACCTGGGTTACAACGGTAGCCACTTTGCGAGGCAAGTTGAGCAGCTCTAGTTCATTCCCGAGGATTTGTTGGAGCATGTACCCGATACCACCCTGCGTGTCAGAATCGCAGATGTCGAGTGGGAGCCGGTAGACGTGCTCTGCCGCCAATTCGACCCTCAACAGGACATTGCCGACCTGAGGTCCGTTTCCATGGGTTAGAACCAGGCGGTGTCCGGCTTTCACGATACTTGCGAGCACTGAACAAGTCTTTTGCGAGTTGTCCCGCTGCTCCTCAATCGTGCCTTCCTGTCCGGCACTGAGAAGACTATTACCGCCTATCGCAACGACGATCGGTCGGTCTGAAATGACTAACTTGCTCATTCAGACAGAATACCGGCGATTGGGTTGGTAGCAATTTCTTGGTTCACGAGAGGCACCAGGCGAGCAACCTCGAACTGTACGTCCTACGTCACACCTTGGGCTTGTCGTCTCCCCACCACGCTGCGAGCCGAGTCTTGATGTGTTTCTCGTAGCCCTGTGAGGTTGGTCGATAGAAGACTCGGCCTTGGAGCTTCGCAGGAAGGTAGGCGGTCTTCACGAAATGGCCGGGCGAGTCTTGCGGGTTGCGGTATTCTTGGCCGTGGCCCAACTCCTTCATCAACTTGGTTGGGGCATTTCGCAGCATCAACGGCACCTCGAGCGATCCAGACTGACGAGCAGCCTCCCTCGCTTGGTTCCAAGCCATATACGAAGCATTGCTCTTCGGGGCAGTCGCACAAAACGTGATGGCCTGGGCCATTGGAATAAAACCCTCAGGGGTGCCGAGGCGCTCGTAGGCTTGCTGCGCCGCCAAGGCGACTTGCAGAGCACGAGGGTCTGCATTGGCTACGTCTTCACTAGCGAAGATTAGCACCCGCCTAAGAATGAAACGCGGGTCTTCGCCGGACTCGATCATCCGCGCGGCGTAGTACAGGGCGGCATCGGGATCTGAGCCTCGCATCGACTTGATGAACGCACTAATCAAGTCATAGTGAGCATCACCAGAGCGGTCGTAACGAAGAGGTGCGTGTTCGAGCAGCGCTTTGAGAAGCTCTTCGTTGATCTCATCCAGCCCTTTTATTGCCGCGTAGTCTGCAGCCTGCTCGAGCAGGTTCAGCGCTCGGCGGGCGTCTCCGTCTGCAGCTTGAGCGATGGAACTCAGGGCGTCCTCGCTCGCTCGAAGGGAATGTGAACCCAGGCCCCGCTCGGAATCTTCGAGGGCAGTGCGCAGCAAGGTCGCTGTAGCGTCCGGACCCAGCGGTTTGAGTTGAACGACACGGCAGCGTGAGAGCAACGCCGAGTTCAAAGCAAAAGATGGGTTCTCGGTGGTCGCCCCCACGAGAGTGACGGTGCCGTTCTCGACGTGGGGGAGAAAGCCGTCCTGTTGCGCTTTGTTGAAGCGGTGGATTTCGTCGACAAACAGGATAGTTCGCGTGCCGTTTGCCTTGCGACGAGCGGCACGTGCAATGATCTCACGCACGTCCTTGATACCGCCCAACACAGCGCTGAACTTCTCGAAAGCTGCGCTGGTCTGTTCGGCGACGACGTGGGCCAACGAGGTCTTGCCACATCCCGGTGGGCCCCACAAAATCAGGGATGGCAACCGGTCGGATTCAAGGCTCCCTTTGAGGAAGCCGCCGGGTTTGAGGAGCTCATCTTGTCCCAGCAATTCATCAAGCAAACGTGGTCGCATCCGATCGGCGAGCGGTCGGTCTGAGTCTTCGCTCGATGACGACTCTGAACCGAAAAGATCAATGGTGTCGTTTCGATTGCTGCCCATGGTGCGAGCGTTAGATCGGGAAGATTCGGGCGTCAAGCGGTGATGGGAGGAATGACTTCTTTTCTTGATACCGGACGCAATGGTCGATGTTTCGGGGGACGTTCGAGACTGAGTGGGAGCGGCGCCAAATGGGCATTCGATCTAGACAACTCGTCCGGCTGGTTCTGCTGTCATCACTGGCCGCGGCTTGCAGTTCCTCCTCAACCTCTCAAAACGAGCCAGATGAAGATACCCTAGCCCTCGAGACTGAGGCGGACGTGCCGGAACTCGATGTCGAACCGGTCGACCTCACCGAGACCGTTGTGGCTGGGGAAGACAGCGCTCCTGACTTGCCACCGCCAGACACCGCACCCCAAGACAGTCTGGACACGGTCTTGTCGGACGAGGCCGCCGATCGGGAAGCGGATGCCGTAGCCGACGAGGGTGTGCCTGAGGATTCCGACGAGTCTAGCGAGTTAGTAGATACCCAACTGGATGACCCTGCCGAGGACCCAGATCTGGTACCCGATGTTCTGAGAATAGACGAGTGGCTGGCACGTTGTCCCTCCGCGGCGGAGCTGGACGCCGTTGACGACGCCTTGCTACTTTCGTTCGAGGACGATCCGACTGCCGGCGAGCTGGTTTGTTTGGCCAGCGAGGGCAGCCGAGACCTTACCCAGTTGCAGAAGCGCGGCTATCAGGCCGTACTGCTGATGACCTTACTGACCTTCGATGAGCCCCTTCCGTGGACAGATCAGAGTCTAGGAGAGTGGTTTTCAGGGGCCATAACCGGAATTCGTTTTCGGGAGGGAATCACTCACAATTCCTGCTGCTCGCCGGCGAACACAATCAACATCAAGATTCAGTCCGCTTGGTTGGATACGGACCTCTGGATCAAACCGTCAAACGGCGCTGGCGTACAAGGTCTGGTGGCCGTCATGATCCACGAAGCACGCCACAACGAAAGCAAACCCCACAACTGCGGGTCCTATGATACGGACTTGGCCTTCATGGGCGCCTGGGCCGTTGAGTACTACTTCCTTTGGTGGGTCGCCTATCACGCAGATCCCTGCCTCATTCGTCAAACCACGGGGGGCAGCTACTACGGCACGATGGCTCGGGCGGCCGCGAACAGCATTCTTTCGACGCGCTTTTGCGACGAAGACACGCCTCCATCCGATTCACCGCCCGCGCTCCCAGTGTGTACGGAGTGAGGTGGACGCATTCGTCAACGCGAAGGCACTAGGCGAGCCCGGGTGCGGCTGCTAGGTTCTGCGAACTTGTGGAGGGCCCCAAGAACCCTTGTGGCCAAACAAGACCAGGAGCACAGATGGCAAAAGGACTCCAAAAACATCAGGAACGACTCGACGCAGTGAACGCCTTGGGGCGCCACCTGGCTCGACGTGCAGGTTCGAAATGCGAGCTGTGCGAAGCCGGCGGCGTGCGTCTGGAAGCCTATGAGGTCCCCCCGGCGCCAGCAGTAGAACCCGAGCTCGAGCGGACCCTGTTGATGTGTGTTCGGTGCCACGAAGGCGCCAAGGGCGGACAGCTCGCAAAAGGTGAGTGGCTCTTTCTGCAGGGATCGGCTTGGAGTGACTTTGCCCCAGTGCAGGTGACGGCAGTGCGCCTCCTCAGGCGTCTCGACGAAGCGGGAGAAGGATGGGCCAGCGAACTCCTCGACGGCCTATACCTCAGCGACGAGGTCCAAGACTGGTTGTGACCCGTTCTCAGCGGCCCAGCTTGAGCGCTGCCGCACGTGGCTGGGCGCCCAAGGTCTCGAAGAGAGCAATCGCCTGCTCTCTGTGTTCTGACTCAGTGACCCTGTCTCGCCGCGCGACCGCGCACAACATGCTCTCTACATGAAGCCGTGCCCGAGCCAGCGGAAATTCGCCAGCGTATTGGAACCCCTTCTCGAGCCGCCGCTCGGCAAGCTCTAGATCGCTCCCGAATCGAGCGATTCGCGATCCGATCTCGTAGTTGAGGGCTTCGAAGATTTCCAGTTCTTCGAAACCGGCGATGCCTAGCGCGTAATCGGTCGCCGCGAGCTCATGGCGGCCTCGCCTGGCGTTGATATCTGCGGTCGCCAGACTTCCAAAGAGCAGCCCACGTTTGTACCCAGCTCGCTCCGCATCTGAGATGCTGCGATGAATCAAGGTCGTGGCTTCATCGAGCCGGTTCTGCTGAAGTCGCAACAGACCGAGCTGACACCGGGCGATACTCGAGTTCATGGGTTTTCTGAGACGGCCGTAGCGTCGAATTGCCTCGAGCTGGAGGGTTTCGCTCCCGTCGAAGTCACCAATGTCGCAGTATACCGCTCCGAGATTGGAGTAAGCAGCCGCCTGATCAGTCGTTGACACCAAGTGTTTCGATCTCGACAGGCACGCTCGATAGTGGGCCGAAGCGTCATCCAGTTGTCCTCGACACCAGGAGATCGTTCCAAGATTGAGATGGGCACCCGTCTGCACCTGGAGGTTACCGGTCCGAACCGCCATTTCCATCGCCTTTTCAGCGTAGGTCTCGGCGTCATCGATGCGACTCTGGCGCCAGCAGGCGATGGCCAGCAGATTATACAGTTTGCCGAGCAAAGGGAGTGGCAGACTGGGGCGCAGAGTTGCCTTGATCAGACTCTCGAGCAAGGGCCAACGCCCGGAAGGAGAGAGGACTTCCAACAAGTTCTCTTCTTCGATCAGCTGGGCTGCCCGTTCTTGGTCGGCAACACTCGCGATGGCCTCGGCCTCGCTCGAAATCGTAAGTTCCTCGGGTGAGCATTCCAGGACCTCCGCCATGCGCTCGAGGTTGCTGCGGCGGATTCGCTTCACTCGACCATTCAACCAACGACCAACCGTTTTTCGATCCACACCCATCTGCTCGGCGACCCACCAGCGCTTCAGCGCTAACTCGCGGACGCGGTTTTCGGCGATTGAGAGGTTGAAGAGAACGGTGGCCTCGGGGTGCATGGCCGTAGATTACACAGCACCTCGGGTAGCGCGCTAGCGATCTGCCAAGGCAAAATTTCGAACCGCCACAGAAAGCGGCCCGAACGGGCGTCAGCCTCTTCAGACCGCGAGCTTTTTCCGGACGTCTGCGAACCAACTGTCCAGCCAGTCTTGGTTGACCTCCTTGACTAGGCTCACGGCTTGGTCGAGTTCGTGAGCCGCTTCCTCCCGGCGCCCCAGGGCACTGAGTGCAGCGGATTTCTGTAGGCGAAGAAAGGCCTCATCGACCTTCTCGTCCCCTTCGTTTGTCTTTATCAACTCGAGCCCGTGCTCGGCCGCGCCGAGTGCGTCTGCGGAGCGTTGCGTGGCGTTGTAAACGAAAGCTAACAGGTAGTCAGCGCGCTCCCAGTTAACCCAGTTGCCGGCTGTTTGCCACGCCAGTTGGGCCATTTGCGCCACCCGGATCATCAACTGATCCTCGTCGGGCGTCCGTTCGGAGCCCTCGACCAGCTCACTCGCGATGTTGTTCATAGAAACTGCCACGGTCCGCTCGCTACCTTCCGGCAGGCCGCAATCGAGCAGCTGCAGAGCGGCGCGGGCTATCTTCAATCCGAGTTCCATCTGTCCCGTAGTGAGTAGGGCCTCCGCTAGGCGGACCCGGATTAGGGTCATAGGAACGAATGGTGCGTCCGGGCACAGAGCAACGGCCCTTGCCTCGGTTGACAAGGCCTCCTGGTTCCCATTCATGAACTGGCAAATTGCCTGCAGCACCAGCACCTGCACGTCGTCCAATTCGGCGATGAAGGGCTCGATCGCGCTACCGAACATGGCTTCTGCTGTATCCCACTGCTTCAGATGTCCGCCAAAGTGATGGACGAGCAGAGCACCGAACCGGGCTAACTTGTCAGTGGAGTCCGCCAGGGTTGCATTTTTCGTGAGTAGTTCTGTGACCCCGTCGGGGTTGTCGGCGTGGTCGCGCCAGCCAGTCTTGATCATCTCTGAGAAGTCCACGATTATCTCCATACTTGCCGCTCGCAACACTCATACTGGCAACCGCGTTCCAGCGTAAGGGACATTACGGGACATCGGCGCAGCCTCGACCAGGGGTGACCCGCTGTTGTGCCATGGGTCTACTTGATTGTCTGGACCAAAAGTGGTTTTGCTGTAGCTTCGAAGGAACTCAAAAGGAGGGAAAAATGGGCGTCAAAATACCCGCGGAGCTTCACGATCTGCTCGAAGGGCCCGTTGTGATCAATCTTGCAACAATTACCGCCGACGGCTTCGCTCAGGTCCACCCAGTCTGGTGTGCTTGGGATGGTGAGACGATCACAGTCAACTCAGCCAAGGGTCGGGCCAAGGACCGCAATATGCGCGAGAGGCCCAAGGTCACCGTACTCGCCGTGGATCCGAGCAACCCCTATCGATGGATCGAGATAAGAGGGGAGGTCGTCGAGGTCTCGGAAGAGGGCGCCGATGCTGTTATCGACGACCTCGCCGAGCTGTACATCAACCAGCGCCCCTATCCCTTCAGGAAAGAAGGGGAAGTGCGGGTCAACTATCGAATCCGCCCTCTGCGCTACAATGTAATGCATTAAGGAGCGAATCCTTGCGCCCCGCCAGCCGAGTAGATAAGGATTAAGTACTGCAAATTATCACAGGTAGCCGACAGTGTCGCACACGCCCGGGCGGAGTGCGGACTCTGTTTTGCCGTGAGAGGGGCCTACAATGGCAGACTGCGTCGTCATCGTTAGCGACAACCAAGACCTGCTGAAAACAGCCCACTCGGTGTTCGGCGAGCACGACGGTGTCGTGGTGTCAGTGCTCAAGACGGGCTCCAGAAGGCGCAACCATCCCTCGTCTTGCTGGATTTCAACCTCCCAGACAATGGCGCACTAGCGGTTCGCCGATTTGCCGCGAAGACCCAGACGCGTTGCCCAGTTGTTCTGGTCGCGCCGCAATCACTCAACCCAGAATGGTCGCTCGTTTTCGAGTGCGACACCGAGGTGAGTCATCCCCTTTCGTCGGAATCTCTTCACGCGGCCTTGATTCGAGTTGGCTGGCCACCGGGCAACTCCGAGAGCAGCTCGGGAATCGGTAAGACAGTCTTCGAGCGGGTCACCAGTCGGCCGCGAATCGAGCCGTACCGCATGAAGCCGACACCTCAACACCAGGACCATCGAGAAGACACAGCAACTCGGCTCCGGGCGATCGAGCCGTCCAAAGAGTTTGCTTCCATCGCTGAATCGGGCATCAGCTCGCTTCCGCCCGAAGCGCCCTTCGATCCCGACCTGGAAATGATTGAGGACCTGATTGCATCCTACTCAGCAAGGCTCGAAAAGAAGGATCCGTATTTCCTCTTCGACGTACCGCGAACCGTGTCCGTTCACGAGGTCCGACAGCGATATCGAAGAATACGGCGGGATCTCCACCCGGAGCGGATCGAAGTGCTTTCCCCAGAGCAACAACAGGGAGCGAAAGACCTACTTGCACGGTTGAGAATCGCCTACGACTCGATTGTCTCCCAGTTGATGCGCGAGGGATTTGCACGAGACGCGACGCCGGCCCCCGGATTTGTGCGAGACAAGACGGGAGAACAACGGCTTCAGGAGCTCCGCCGTTTGTCCCGCAGCCGCCGAGTGCCACAACCCCCCGTTCGCAAAGAGAAGATCGATCCGGGCCCCGGAAATCGTACACCAATGGGCTACGCAAAGGCGTACTACAAAGAAGCACAGAAGAAAGCCTCTGCAAATCGGTGGGAAGAAGCCGTAGAGCTCGTACTCGAAGCAATTGAGGAGGCGCCTCACACGCCCGAATTGATTGCATTTGAAGCCTGGGCTCGATTTCATGCCCCGAGTGAGAACCGTGAGGTCAACTTGGAGTTGTGTGCCGAGAGACTCTCGATCGCGCTCACACTTCGCGAGGTTTACGCCGATGCCCACTACTACCTCGGGCGAGTTCGAGAAAAGCAGCATAGGCACGCCGAGGCTGTCGAGAGTTACAAGCGCGCCCTAGAACTCGATCCTGCCCTAGACAAGCACGGAATCAGCCTCCGCATTTCAGA
>CAZDBH010000385.1:0-8421 GCA_964503485.1 uncultured Bradymonadales bacterium
GTAGGCGGTTTCATCAAGGCGATCACAGCGGAGAGCGCGAACCGAGCCGCTCTCGGTGCGGGCTCGATAGTCATGGACGTATTCGCTGAGGACGACGGTCGGGCACCCTACCAGAAGATCAGGCGAATTAGGAGCCTTCGACCGGATATGATTCTGGTAGCGGGAGAGACCGACGGAGCCAAGACTGACAAGGTCATCAAGATGGCCGAGACGATCGGTGCAGCTGATCCGAAGCCAAGGCTCGGCGCCAGCTACCGATTGCCGGTCATCTACGCGGGTAACAAAGACCGTCAAGAGGACGTGAAGGGGATACTGGGAGAAAAGACAGACCTCTCGATTGTCGACAACCTGCGCCCGTCGCTGGAGCAGGAAGTGTTGCTTCCGGCACGCGAGAAGATCCACGACATGTTTCTCGAGCACGTCATGCAGCAGGCGCCGGGCTACGGCAAGCTCATGAGTTGGGCCGATGCGGATATCATGCCGACGCCAGGCGCGGTGGGCCTCATCCTCCAACGGGTTGCGAAGAGCAAAGGAATCAACGCGGTTGGAGTCGATATCGGCGGAGCGACCACCGATGTCTTCAGTGTCTTTGAAGGCGAGTTCAACAGGACTGTTTCGGCCAACTTGGGTATGAGTTACTCGATTTCCAACGTCTTCGCCGAGGCAGGGCTGGACAACGTGATGCGCTGGGTGCCGTTCGACATGGACGAACGCGACCTCCGAAATCGCGTAAAGAACAAGATGATTCGACCCACGACGATCCCCCAGTCGATGCAAGAGCTCATCTTTGAGCAGGCGATCGCCAAGGAAGCTCTGCGCTTAGCGTTCGTGCAGCATAAATCGTTCGCGACCCGTCTCAAGGGCGTCCAGCAGCAGCGCACGATCGCAGACTCCTTCGACCAAGGCGGCGTTGATACGCTGGTCGATATGATGGCGCTGGATCTTCTTGTGGGTTCCGGTGGCGTCTTAAGTCACGCACCGCGGATGGAACAAACCGCTCTGATGCTGATCGATGGATTCCATCCGGAAGGCATTACCACGCTCGCCAAGGACAGTATCTTCATGATGCCTCACTTGGGCGTCCTGTCCTCAGTTCACAGTACGGCAGCCACCGAGGTGTTTGAGAAGGATTGCCTCATCTACATCGGTACCTGCATCGCACCGGTAGGTGTCACGAAGCCCGGTAAGCCCTGTCTGACCTTCTCAGTGGAGCTACCGAATGGTGAGACTTACGACGGCACGTTGAACTACGGAGAGATGAAGAAGTTGAATCTCGATGTAGGTGCCATGGCGAAGGTCACGGTACACCCAACCAAGGCGTTCAACGTGGGCAAAGGCAAGGGCGTTTCTGTGGAACGCGAGGTCCATGGTGGGACAGCTGGAATCATCTTCGACGGCCGTGGTCGTCCGCTGAGCATCACCCAAGAGCCGGCCAAGCGGGTCGAGTCGCTTAAAGCTTGGATGAGTGCCCTCAACGTTTACCCCGACACCGCGCTGGGAGGCTGACCATGGGTACAGCATACACACCAGGCCTTAAGGTCACCGACAACGAAGACGTCCACAAGCATCGTATCTTGCCTCTCAAAGGGGAGGTGCTCACCGAAGTCGGCGCGAGAGTTACGCCTGACGAGGTCGTTGCCCGCACATACCTACCCGGCGCAGTTGGGTTGGTGAATGTCGCCAACAAACTGGGCGTCGATCAGCAGGATGTGCCCTCAAAGATGTTGAAGAAGGAAGGCGATGAGGTCGAAGAAGGCGAAGTCATCGCCCTCTCCAAGGGCTTCTTCGGCCTGTTCAAGTCCGAGGTGGCCTCACCCATGTCCGGGACCATTGAGAGCGTCTCTGGAATCACAGGACAGGTCATTCTTCGCGGCACGCCTCGACCGGTCGAGGTGAAAGCCTACATTACTGGCGAGGTCACAGAGGTAATCCCCGAGGAAGGGGTTGTAGTCCACACATGTGGCTCGTTCATCCAGGGCATATTCGGTGTCGGTGGCGAAACCGCCGGCGCGATTAAGATGATCTGTGAGAGCCCAGACCAGGTCTTGAGTCCCGACCTCATTCACGCCGAGCACAAGGGGAAAATCCTGGTGGGCGGAAGCCTGGTAACCAGCGATGGGCTGAAGAAGGCGATCGAGGTGGGCGCCAGTGGCGTAGTCGTCGGTGGTTTCGACGACAAAGACCTACGGGCGTTCTTGGGTTATGACCTCGGCGTCGCCATAACGGGACACGAGAAGCTCGGCGTCACACTCATCGTCACCGAGGGATTCGGCAAAATCAACATGGCGCCGCGCACCTACGCACTTCTCAAATCGCACGAAGGGCATCTGGCGTCGATCAACGGAGCGACACAGATCAGAGCCGGTGTGATTCGGCCAGAGGTGATCATTCCCGTGGACGACGCTGTCCACGTCGACGATCGAGAGCGGCACTCTGGGCAATTAGACCCAGGGGTTCAGCTGCGAATCATTCGGGAGCCCCACTTTGGGGTGTTGGGAACGGTGAAATCGCTCCCCACCAAGCCGATGGTCCTCGAGAGTGGCTCCAAGGCGCGAGTGGTCGAAGTAGAATTGGAAAGCG
The DNA here is from genome assembly GCA_964503485.1 of uncultured Bradymonadales bacterium. GTDB lineage: Bacteria > Myxococcota_A > Bradymonadia > JAFGEP01 > JAFGEP01 > CAZDBH01. The sequence goes on from CAZDBH010000385.1 coordinate 2,581, forward strand.
GCGCAGCGGTTATGCTGCCGCGCGCAAACGTAGAAATCATCGAAGACTAGATCCGTGTTCGTCCCTCCACGACGAGGGACCGTCAAAACCGCCGCAAGGCGGAGCACACACGAGGGACGTTCTATGAAACATGCCTGGCATCTTAGCCTATTGAGTCTTGTGGCAGCCTTGCTCTTGGTGAGCGGGAATCTCGCTGCCCAGGCGCCGGAACCGCAAACGTTGGATCCGACCGGCGCGCCGGCTCCCGATTCAGTTGACCCCGAGTCAGCCACCACGACCGATCCGGAGTCCGGAGAGGAGGCCGACGAAGTTGATCCAGAGTCCGGGGAGGAAGCGGACCAGCTCGATCCGAGCACTGGCGACGCGCCTGACACTCTTACTCCCGAAACCGGGGAAACCGGCGCGCTCGAGCCCACAACTCCGGGCGATATCGTCAATCTTGGCCTCGAGGCCGCTTCGACAACACTCCCGACTTCGGAACCAACCGAAATTGAGGTTGTGATTGAAGAAGAAGAGGTTGTCGACCCAGAACGCCTCATCGGTATTCCGAACAGGTTGCCGACCGAGCTCGCGCCACCGCAGAACGTCCACGCTGTTGACCGACCAGTCGACTACTTGGGTTCGGTTACGGTGGATTGGGAGCGCTCTGCCGATCACACGACCTATGACGGCGCAGTCGAGTCGTACCTGGTCGAGTACCGGGTCGGCGATGCCGAGTGGGGTCCATTTGGTGATCCGCTCGCACGGAGTCTGCCAATGAGGGCTCTGGTCGAGGATGTGGAGCTCGACCAGGAGGTGTGGGTTCGAGTCACGGCACAGTCTTACACAGTCGGTGATCAACAGATCCAAAGCGAGCCGGTGGAAGCAGGTCCGTTCACTGTGCGTCGGCTACCCGCAGCAATCGCAGCACCGACCAATCTGAGACTCAAAGAGACGCCCGGCGACTTCGATGGCACCATCACAGTCGAATGGGACGCCTCAGCGGACGACGGCGCCGGCTTGAATGCAGTGGCTGGTTACGTTGTCACAACCCGCTCCGAAGGCGAAGAAGACTGGGCCGTGGCGGGGGACGTCATCGGAACAGAGTTCGTCTTTCTAGAGCCTGACCCCGAAGCTCAGTACGAGTTCCAAGTCGCCGCGTTTACGAACGAGCAAGCGGGGGCCAACTTGGAGTCCGACGGCGTAATCGCAGGCCCGTTCCAAGTTCGCTCACTCCCCGACACGATCGCGGCACCGGCCTCAGTACGGTATGCGGTCAGCGCCGACGACTTGGCAGGATCGCTTGGTATCACTTGGGACCTCTCAGCGGACGACGGTCAAGGAACACAGTCCGTTTCACACTACCGACTCGAGGTCAGCACTGACGGCGGTGATTTCGAGTACAGACTCGATCTTCCGGCCGGGACAGCAAGCACGGTCGGCGCCAGCGCCGAGTTCGGCAAGTCCTATCAAATCCGGGTTCGTGCGATCTCGTTCTCTGACCCACACCAAACCGATTGGTTTCTTCGTGTATTTGGTGATGACCCGACCGAAGCAACCCGGGTTGTGAGCGATTGGACGGTTTCGGAGCCAGTAGAGCGCAGGGCCTTTCCAGCAGCCATTGCTCCGGTAACCGAACTGACTGCAACCGATGTCCCCGACGATTTGGGTGGCTCGGTGCAGTTGTCATGGACGCCCTCCGCCGACGATGGTGGCGGTGAGAACACCGTTGCCCGCTACCAGGTGGAGTACAAAGTTGGCGAATCGGAAGAATGGGTCAGAACCGAAGAAGAAGCTTCAGCCGGCGCAAGCGGAACGGTCTGGTCCGGGATGACATCCGGAGAGTCCTACACATTTCGTGTTCGCGCCGCCTCTGCGGCGATACACTCGACGGCCTACTCCCTAACACCGGGCTACCTCGCCTCGGGTTGGGTTGAGTCCAGCGCGGTCGAATCGCAGGCCGAGTTGCTCACTGCGGAGGCCACGAACAATCCCCCAGCCGCAAGTGGTGTCACCGCAGCGGATATCAGCTGGGATGGGGGCGGTTCTGCTACCGTGACTTGGGAACCCGTTGACGACATCGCCTCCGGTACATTCTTAATCAACGAGTTTCACATTCTCACTTCGGATAGCCCGGACGGATTCTTCACGGAGGTGCTGACTGTGGAAGCCGGAGCCACCGAGGCGACAGTTCCCGGGCTCGATCCGGAGTCGACGCTATATGTTCGCGTCCTCGCGCGCTCCCCAGCTGGGGTTTCCATCTCGGATGCCAGCGGCTCGTTCACACCCACCATCGATTGGTTTAACGGCAAGAAGGTGTGGGCCTTCTTCATCGGTATCCTGTTGTGCGGCTTTGTTCTCTTCTTCATCCGCCATGCACGAAAGGGCAAGAAGCTCTTCATCCGTAAGATGTCCGGTCTCGATGCAGTCGACGAAGCCATCGGACGAGCCACCGAAATGGGGCGCCCCATCCTGTTCGTACCGGGTATTATGGACTTGGATAATGTTCAGACTCTAGCGGGTCTGACGATTCTGGGTCACACGGCGAAGACAGTCGCAGAGTACGACACCAAGTTGGACGTTCCTGTGTCCCGTTCGCTCGTCCTGACCGCAGGCAGAGAAATCATCAAACAGTCCTACCTCGAGGCGGGTCGACCCGACGCATACAACGAGAACATGGTGCACTACCTCACCGACGCCCAGTTTGGCTACGTCGCCGGTGTCAACGGCATCATCGTGCGCGACGAACCGGCAACCTGTTTTTACATGGGTGCGTTCTACGCAGAGTCTCTCATTTTGGCAGAGACCGGAAATGCAGCCGGCGCAATCCAGATAGCGGGGACGGCGATGCCGTCTCAGCTGCCGTTCTTTGTCGCAGCCTGCGACTACACGCTCATTGGTGAAGAGCTCTTCGCTGCGAGCGCGTATCTGAGTCAGGACCCGAAGCAGTTGGGCAGTCTGAAGGGCCAAGACATCGGCAAATTGATCGCGATGATCTCTATTTTCCTCGGCGCGCTCGCCGCGACGATCGGGCTCGACAGTGTCGTCGAGTTCTTACACGGCGTATTCGGCTGAGCCGCGTGCCGCTCAAGGATTGAACTGAAATGAAAAAGACGGTTCCATTATTAATCACGGCGCTCGTCGGAATCACCATGATTCTGGCAGCGTTTATTCCGCACTGGCCGTTCAGTGTCTTCGAACTCGAACTCAGTGTTTTCTTTAACATTATCGCAGCGTTCGCCTTCTTCCTCGGCGCTGGCAATCTGCTTCAAATCCACCTCGGAAAGGTGTCCAAGCAGGTCAAAGGTTGGGGGTATAGCGCGGTCTGCGTGATCGGATTCGTTGTGACCCTTGTCGCCGGGTTGTTCAAGTTGGGTAACCCAGCGGGTATCACCGGGGCCCTCGAGGAGCCGGGAAGTTGGTTTGCCTGGATCTACGATTGGATGCTCGCCCCTCTTCAGTCGACGATGTTCTCCTTGCTCGCGTTCTTCGTTGCATCGGCCTCGTATCGGGCCTTCAGGGCGAAGAACCGCGAGGCAACGATGTTGCTCATCGCGGCCTTTGTCATTCTCATTGGACGGACATTGCTCGGAACCATCATTACAGACGTGTTCCCGGGCATCGTCGAGATGTTCTTCGGTGCCATTCTGCTGTGGATTGCCTTCACTACCTTCAAGGCCAAGCAGATGATAGCGACTGGAGTGCTCGGGGTGATTGGTGCTGCCGCGACCGGATTCGGACTCTGGGGTTTCATCTCGAAACTGACTGGTAACCCCATCGATGTGATATCGGTGCCGGAACTCGTGAACTGGATCATGGTGACCCCCCAACTCGCTGGGCAGCGCGCCATCATGATCGGAATCTGTTTGGGCGTCATTTCGATGTCCCTTCGAATCATCATTGGAGTCGAGCGGTCACACCTCGGCTCAGATAGCGAGTAAGGGGCAATACGATGAGTCAACAATCATTCTTTGAAAAGATGCAAGTCATCGATCGCCGCTGGGTCTTCCTTTTGATCGGCCTCTCCGTGGTGATCCCGATGTTCTTCGAGTTGAGGTTGCCCGAGCCGGCCACACCTGAGGTCCAAGCGATCTATGACCAGGTCGAGGGAATGGAGGAGCGATCGGACGTGCTACTCGCTTTCGACTTCGATCCGCCCAGTCGACCCGAACTTCAACCGATGGCAATCAGCTACATTCGCCACCTGGCGCTCAGGAACCACAAGATTTTCATTGTGGCGCTGTGGCCAGTAGGCCAAGCAGAAGCTCGTTGGGTACTGGATGAAATCCTGCAAAAGGAGTTTCCAGATTATCAGTATGGTGTGGACTACGTTCTTCTCGGATTCAAGCCGGGTAACCAGGGCGTCATTCAAGCCCTGGCCAGTGACATTCGCACGATGTACTCCTACGACTATCAAGGCACCCACGTTGACGACCTTCCAATGATGGCAGACGTGTTTCGTCTCGCAGACTTCGATTTGATTCTGAATGTCAGTGCTGGCTACCCGGGACTCAAAGAGTGGGTCCAGTTCGGCGGCGACCCCAGTGGCGTCCCCATCGCAGGCGGAGTCACCGCGGTGTCGGCACCGCTCCTCTACCCATACTACCCCGGCCAGATGCTGGGCATTATGGGTGGACTGAAGGCCGCGGCCGAGTACGAGTCGTTGCTCCTCGCTGGTTATCCCGAAAAATATGATGACCCGGAGGCGTTCCAGGCAATCGGACGAATGGGGCCGCAGACCGCTGCCCACATCGTCATTATTCTATTCATTATCATCGGCAACATCGCCTATTTCGCGACCGGCGGTGGTCGTGGGCGTTCACGGCTGAAAGCCTTGGACCAGAGCTAGGAGCAACCCATGACTAACAAGAAAATAATCGCTTACGCTCTCGGCGTCCTCTTTCTCGTCTTCATTGCAGTGCGAGTTGCAACCGGCGAGATGGATGGACCGTTCGGTTGGGAAGGATTCGGGATGTGGTTCGGAGCGTTTCTTTCGCTCTGCGTCTTGAGCTTTCTCTATGACGACAATCCGTTCTACAAGTTCGCCGAGCATCTCTTCATCGGCGTGTCAGCCGCCTACTACATGGTCTTGGCGATGTGGGAAGAGGTCATCAAGCACCTGTGGGTCAAAATCTGGCCCGAGACGGTGTCAAACCTCGTTCTCAGCGCAGAAGCCACCACGACTGGTACACGAATCTGGTTTGCCGTGCCTCTCATCCTGGGCCTCATGCTGCTGTGGCGGCTAGCGCCCAAAGGGGGCTGGATTGCCCGCTGGCCGCTCGCCTTCATCGTCGGTTGGTCCGCCGGTACGAACCTGGCGCGCTTCCTGGTGAGTGATTTCACCAAGCAGATCGATCGGACCTTCATCTCGCTTCTGGTCATGAACCCGGCAGGCGGCGTGGATTGGATTGGGACGTTTTCTGCACTAGTCCTCATTTTCGGACTCTTGACGGCGCTGATCTATTTCTTCTTCTCGGTGGAGCACAAGGGCGCCTTCGGCGTCGCCTCCAAAGCGGGCATCTGGATTCTGATGATCACGTTCGGTGCCGCTTTCGGCTACACCGTCATGGGTCGTATCGCTCTGCTTGTCGGACGCGCGGAGTTCATTTTCAAGGACTGGCTACAAGTCCTCCACTAGCGCCTCACCCTCGACCGCTCCTATCACAACCCGCGATGACCTTCGACGGCCGCCCCAAAGGGGGCCATGCCCAGGTTCACCGGTCCATCAAGTCGACGCTGCCCAGGCGCACAAGCTAACTCATATGAGCGGAATGGAAGTTTGGGACTAACTCGGAAGGTTCCGGAACAGGCGACCTAGGAGCCTGTCGCGCATAGCGCTCCAGGCTCCGCCATTGGCTTTTA
>CAZDBH010000386.1:0-7301 GCA_964503485.1 uncultured Bradymonadales bacterium
CTGGCTCCTACCGATTTGGCCGAGGATCATTCTGTATCTGAAGCCGATTCCCCACAGGAGCCAGATGCGGCGCTAGATGTCGAGCCAGATCAGGAGAACGACTCCGGAAGCGACAACGACACGAACCCACCGGATGACCTGAGGGCCGATTCGAGTGACACGACTGAGGACGAGTCAAACAGCGATCGCGGTCAGCGGGAGACGAAAGAGGAGGACATCGATATCCGGTTCGAGCCCGATCTCGATGTGATGCCCGATATCCAGCCCGACGCCGAACTCGACCTCGCTGAGGAACTCGACCTGCCCCCGCTCGGTAGCACCGCTCTCACAGCAGTTTGGGCCAATTCGGGTGAGGACAAAGTCACCCGTGACGAGCTTCGTTCGACGCTGGGGGCCGACGTGAGCAACACGCATTGGGACGGCGATTCGATTCGTCTTGCTGGCGCCCGCAACGAAGTACTCTCCTTCAACCTGGTTCTCGAAGCCGGAGACTCGGTGGTCGCGGATGTTTCAGTGACCCTGTCAGACCTCGAAGGTCCAGATGGTTCTCGTATTCGGTCAGGGCCCGCGCCGACCGATGGACTGTTCGATTGGACGACCCGAGACGTTGAACTCTTCTACATTCGCTACTTGGAGATTCGCGGGCTGAGCCGTTCGGCCTACAATCCCAGCTACGATGAGAGGCACATACCAGTGCGTCTACGCCGGCCTTGGAATGGCGAGGGGTTTGGCGAAGGCGTTTGGGAGGACCGACCCGACCACAATGCCTTCTATCCTGACATTGCAGTCCCCCTCGAGGTGGTCGAAGACTTCGACATTTCCGAAAATCAAAACCAGAGTATCTGGGCCGATATCACGATTCCTCGCGATACCGCAGTTGGGACCTATCGGGGCGAGTTGACCGTTCTGGAGGCCGGTACTGAAACCCACAGGATTCCCCTCGAGCTCGACGTATGGAACCTCACTCTTCCGGACGAGACGCAATCCAAGACAATGGTCGTGCTGGGATACGGCGACATCAATCTGCGATACCTCGGCGACGCATGGCCCAATGAGTCGGAGTACGGTGATCGCGGGCGTGCCATTCGCGATCGCCATTTCATGATGGCTCACCGCCATCGCATCGAATTGATCGACAGCAATGTGGGCCCCGGTGTCTGGAACGAGGATGCCCCGAGACCCGAGTGGTTGCCGCGACTCGATGGCACTCTGTTCACTGCGGAGAACGGCTACAGTGGGCCAGGCGAAGGGGTCGGAACCGGCATCTTCTCGATCGGGAACTACGGGTCGTGGTCTTGGAAAGACGAGGGGAGGGCCGGCATGTGGACTCACACGGACGCCTGGGCGACGTGGTTCGCGACCAACTCACCGACGACCGAGTACTTCCTTTACCTGATCGACGAGTCGTCCAATTACGCGCAAATCGAGACCTGGGCCCAGTGGATGGCCTCGAACCCGGGGCCGGGCAGTTCCGTCCTGAGCATGGCGACGCTGCCCGCAACGGTCGCAGTCCGGGAAACTCCGAGCCTTCAGTTTGTCGCGTCTAGCCTGTGGGTAGGTGACACCGACCCATGGCAGAACGCGGTGGATTCACTTCATGAGGATTCCGACAACCGAGTTGTCTTCTACAACGGCCATAGACCCGCAACGGGAAGCCTGGCAACCGAGGACGAGGGGGTCTCCCCTCGGACGGTGCCCTGGGCTCAGTACAAGCTGGGCATCGACCGGTGGTTCTTTTGGGAGTCGACTTACTACAACAACTTCCAAGGCGGCACCGGCCACACTGATGTGTTCGAATCAGCCTTCACGTTTGGCTCCAACGACTCCGACCATCCGGTGAACGGCCGATACGGCTGGAACTACAACAACGGCGACGGTGTCCTGTTCTATCCCGGGACGGATACGCTCTTTCCCGACAATTCGTACGGCGTCGATGGACCCTTCGCCAGCCTTCGCCTCAAGTACTGGCGACGTGGCATCCAGGATGTCGAATATCTCGTGATGGCCGCCGAGATCGATCAGGAGGCGGTGGACCGAATCGTCCAGCAGATGATTCCTAAAGTCATGTGGGAGTACGGCGTGAATGATCCGCGCGATCCGACCTGGGTACGAACCGAAATGAGCTGGCCAATCGATCCCACTGCCTGGGACAACGCTCGCCACGAGTTGGCAGACATCATCCTCGGCCGGTAGCCGTCAACTTTCCGTCCGCAACACCGCCTCCAGCCCCCCTGAGTCGGGACACCTGATGTCGAGGCTCCAGCCGTGCTGTTCCGCAACACGCGACGCGATGTCGAGTCCGAACCCGCTTCCAGCGCGCTTGGCTTTGGCGTCCTTCCCCCTGAAGTTTCGTTCCCTCAGGTTGGCCAACTCGTCCGGCGATACCCCCGGGCCGTCGTCGGTGATGCGCAACTCGAAGCCGCTGCCATTTCCTTCCAGCACGACCGCCACATTCCCACCGCTCCGGTTATAGACGACCGCGTTGTGGATTAGATTACCGAGCGCCTGTTCGATGAGGGTGATGTCACCGGCCACCTCCAGTTCTTCGCGGGGCACCGCAAAATCGAGATTAACGCGGTTCTGTGCAGCCAGAGGACGATATCGGGCGGAGACGCGCTCGACCAGTCGGCACATGTCGACCGCTTCCTTTGATAGGGCTGCTTCGAGCTTCGCTCGGGCACCGAGGTTGTTCACCAACTCGCCGATGTACTGGCAGGTAGCCCGGGCCTCCCGAAGCGAGCTGGCCGAGTCCTCCTCAACGTGTTTGGCCAACTCCGCCAGGTGACCCTGCAGCACCGATAGTGGGGTGAGCACGTCGTGACTGGTGTCGGCGATGTGAGCTCTCAACGCGTTGTCCCGCGCCTCGAGCGCCTCAATCTGTTCTCGGATCTGGGCGCGGTTGGCCTCAAACACCCGGCTCAGTTCGGCGATTTCGTCTTTGCCGTCCAAAGCGATCGACTCATCCGGCGCTTCCTCGGATCGACCAACCCGGTAAGTCAGCAGCCGGATTCGGCGTACCAGCGGCGTTGCTGCGAAAAGGGCCAACATGGCGGCCATCAGACCGGCGCTAATCGCTGTTGTGAACGTCCTCCCCGCTTGGGTCGAGTCGGCGAGCACCTGTCGGAATTGCGCGGCGTAAGCGCACGCGCCAGTCGCATCCCCCACTGCTATCGCAACCACTCGAACCCGCTGTCCGTCTGACTCGATTTCAGTTGAAGCGAAGCGGTCGCCCGCCGTGAGTCCCTTCTGAACGTCCTCTGGGAGGGCGGGGGAGAGGGCGTTCGCCGACGCGAAGTCAGCACCGTAGGCGGCCAGCCTTCGAATGTTGTCGGACCGGCCAAGTGGGCCAAACGGCCATCCCCCTGGGTCAGATTCGCAGGCAGTCAGGACCTCGTCCGTCATTCGGGCATGAAGCTGCTCCGCAGCGTTCTGGTCCATTGTCGCGAGGCGTTCGCTCGACAGAAGAAACCAGGCGAGGGCGGTAAAAGGAATAGCGAGTACAAAGAGTCGAACTGCGAGCTTGCTTGCGATGTTCATTCGTCGTCCTCGACTTCGAGTCGGTAACCGATGCCCCACACCGTCTTGATCATGGCACCCGCTTCGCCAAGCTTCTGTCGGAGCCGCGATACGTGGTTGTCCAGGGTGCGCTCAGATCCATCTTTGCTGGCGTCCATGCAAGCGGCGGCCAGCACGCGCCGAGTGACGGCTGAGCCCGGCCGTTTGGCCAGCGTCGCGAGGACGTCGAATTCCGCCGGGGTGAGGCTGATCACCTCGCCCGCAACCGTCACGCTTCGAGCCGCCAACTCGAGTTCCAACGGGCCGAGAACCGTCACCTCGCCGCGCTGCAAGACCGGTCGGCGCAGACGGGTCTGAACTCTGGCCAGCAATTCTTCTGGCCAAAACGGTTTGGTTACGTAGTCGTCCGCTCCCAGCTTGAGTCCGCGTACGACATCTCGGGTGTCGCTTCGCGCGCTCAGAATCAAGACGGGTGTGTCGGCGTTATTCCGAAAGTGCTTCAGTACGTCCAGGCCGTGAGCTCCGGGCAGCATCAGGTCGAGAATGATGAGGCTGAAACTGGCGGGTTTCTGTTTTAGTGCGTCATCACCTGTCCGTACCCAAGTGACCGAAAAGTCGGCGCCCTGTAAGAGGTCGCGAACCTGTTCACCAAGGGCGGGTGTGTCTTCGACTAGGAGTATCTTCAGGGTCATGCCGCTTGCGGATCAGTGCGGGCGCAGCCGGCAGATTCCCCCGCAACACCGAACCCGAGCGTATTCGCATTCAGCCGAGTCCTCCATCTCGCAGGCCTCCCCTCGGCTCAACATCTCTTGTCGGGTCATGACGGTCCCGCAGGCAGACCCGTCGTGGCAAATCGCGCAGTCGGTGTCCGCCGAGCACTGGGTTCCGTCCCCAGTTCTTCCGCCGCAGGCGGCCTCTTGATTTGCATAACTCAACCCAACCACGGCTTGAACGGGTCGGCCGGCCAGAACAGACGCCCAAGTGACGATCGTATCGGCCTGATCGGCTGGGACAGGAACGAAGATCGGTGGGCTCGAGCGCTCTGCATACAGTGACGTCCCCTCCGGATGAAGGCGGTCGCTTTCGGTAGCCGGGCGCAGCATGACTGTGTCAAAAGCGATTGTGTTCCCCGTAACCGAGAAGTAGTTTTCACCCAGCTCGATGCGATCGACATAACCCCTGCAGCTGTCAGCCGATGCTTCAACCCCGCCCAGGTCGTTCACGATGGCCTCGCGGCGCTCCGGAGTGACGAAAAACCAGAAGTCGCTCCCGGTCGTCCACACCGGCGGAGCGTCCCAACCCGTCCCCGTCGTAAGCACCGACAAGGAGTTGAGGGGGCAGAGGCGCTGATCGAGCACCTGCAGCGAATATCGGAGCGTCGCAAAGGGGGTGCCCTCGCCCGCAACCGTAAACCCGGGGCCCGTGTTGCGGACTGGGCAAATCCACATGTTGATGTCGTCCAGTCCAAACGACTCGAGCGTGGGTCTGGTCGGCTCGCAGTCTTCGGCGTTTCCGGTCAACGGCGACACAAGAACGACCAACGTGGTCGCAATAATTGCTCGTAGCATGTCCAGCCTCGTTTCGGTGCGTCTGCAGCCTAATCCCTTCAGCCTGAAACGACCACAAAGTCGAGTTGGGTCTAGGAGAGCACTGAACGCGAGAGATTCCGGGTTGGCTGATTGACGCTGGTCATAGTGTGAGCGAACATTGGCGCTCGAATGGTTCAAAAGGTGTCGTTATGTTTTTCAGAGGCCATTGTGCTGGCTATCAGTCGTCGTTGATCGTCGCGATTCTCGCCCTTCTAGTCGGATGCAGCAGCTCGTCGGGTAGCAGTTCCAGTGACGACGACAACGGGACCGACACCGAAGGCCAAGATGGACCCGAGTTGGACCAACGCGCACAGGAAGACGGCGCGGCAGACCGTGCCGAGCACCCGGACAATCGGGGTGACACGGCAATTCCAGATACCGTTTCCCCGGACACAGGGATCGCGGATTCAGAAACGACGGAGGATTCGGACTCCGCAGACGTCCCCGCACTGCCGCCGCCCAGCGTTCAGGAGATGGCAACCTACGAGATAACGACTACCACCGAAACCTACGGCCAGGGTCTCAGCCACAGCGAATGGGGTGGAGGCACCACCGAATCGGTGGACTTGGTGCTCGACGTCTACGAGCCGACCGACGCTCCGGGACGGCGCCCTGCAATGGTGGTCATCCACGGCGGTGGATTCACCGGGGGCAGACGCACTCAAGGCCAGATTCGGGGCTTCGCCGAGGCCTTCGCTTCACGCGGCTGGGTGAGTTTTTCGATCGACTACCGGGTTGCAGGCGACAAGGGCACGGTCCCAGCCGAGTGGTTGGAGTACGTTGACGGACTTGATTTGGAATCGCGTAGCCGGGAGCAAGCGCTTGCCATGTATCCATCGGCGCGCGACGCAAAAGCCGCGATTCGCTGGCTGTACGCCAACGCAGAGACCTATCAGATCGACACCGACTACATTTCAGTGATCGGCGGCTCGGCCGGCTCGTTCCTGGCGATCATGTTGGGTGTGACGGAAGGAACGGATTATCGAGATGAAGTGAGCCTCGAGGACGATCCGACACTGTCGAGCACCCACCTTGATCAGCCAGCCCAAATCCACACGATAATCGACCACTGGGGAGGGGTGACTCACATTGAAGCCTTGGAGTTGGTATGGGGCTTGGAGCGATTCGATACAACCGACGCACCCGTCAGCATCGTGCACGGAACCGAGGACCCAACCGTCCTATTCTCACATGCCGAACGGTTGCGAGATGCGTACACCGAGACCGGTGTCGCCTTCGACTTTCATCCTCTCGAGGGGGCGGGCCATGGACCGTGGAGAGCAGAGGTCGACGGCCTCTCGTTGGTTGACCTTGCGCTGGCTTTCGTGATCGAACAGCAAGGGCTTACCACCGTTGAGTAGTGTCCGCTGATACGTAGCGGGTCGCAATCTACTATCGCCGGATGTCAATCTGACCGACTGGCGGATATGAGCGAAATCACCTTGTTTTTCAATAGTCTGCTTGGCAGGTGATCCTGCTTCGGACAACAAACCGTGTCAAAATGACAAGGCTGGTCAGGTTTCAAACCTCGACCTGGTCAAACTGACAATTCCTTATAAAAAACCAGCCAGGAACACGAGTGAAGCGGGCTCGTGGTAGGCGCTTTACCTGTTCGTAGTGCTGTGGGACGCCGAATCCCGATGAATATCCAGTTTGGGCACGGATCTTGAGTAGATACGACTCAGGAGTGACGAACAACCCCGAAACGGAGTCATCATGAAGCGCTCAATATGGAAATCAATCGTAGTCGCCGCCGTCCTGGTGTTCTTCCCGGGTTGCGAAGGCGAAGTAGGCCCAATGGGTCCAGCCGGCGAGGATGGAGCGGCCGGAGAGGCAGGACCAGCCGGTGAGGCAGGACCAGCCGGTGAGGCAGGACCAGCCGGTGAGGCAGGACCAGCCGGTGAAGCAGGACCAGCCGGTGAGACCGGAGAGGCCGGAGAAATGGGCGAAGCCGGTGAGGACGGTGAAGATGGAGAGGACTTCGTAAGCGAAGCCGGTTATGTCGGTATGCTGATTTGCGCCGGTTGCCACGATGACTACTACCAGCAAGTCATTCGCTCCGGTCACCCCTACAAGCTGACACAGACCAATGGGATAGCGCCGGTCGTTCCATATGACCTGGGCGACTTTGACATGGCTCCCACCTATCCGGATAACCCACCGGACGGATACGCATGGTCCGATGTGAGCTATATT
>CAZDBH010000386.1:7315-8415 GCA_964503485.1 uncultured Bradymonadales bacterium
ATGGAAACTGCGCTTCATCGATAACGATGGCTATGTCATCACGAGTGGCGCCGCCGGGACCGAGGTCCAATTCAACCTCCATGGCGAGGGCGACCAAGAGTGGACGACCTATCACACGCAGGACGAGCCCGGAACGAAGCCGTACAACTGTGGCCGTTGCCATACGACCGGCTACTCGCCCGAGGGTAACCAAGACGGTATGGAAGGAATGATCGGTACCTGGTCTGAGCCCGGTATTACATGCGAGGGCTGTCACGGACCGGGCGGAGCCCACGCTGCCGCTCCCGAAGAAGTGATGATCTATGTTGACCGCGACTCACAGCTTTGCGGCAGCTGTCATGTGCGCGGCGGTATTGGCTCGATTCCAGCTTCACTCAAGTTTGACGAAGGTGACGAGATCATCCACGGGACCAGCTTCACTCGCCATCACGAGCAGTTCAACGAGCATTTCAACTCACAGCACGCCGCCCTCGATTGTGTCACCTGCCACGATCCGCACCTAAGTGTCGCGTACACCGATGAGACCTACAATCCGAACGGAGGCATTATCCGCGAATGTGAATCGTGTCACTTTGACGAAGCAACCTACCAGGCCAGTTCTTACATGAGAGATAATCTCGAGTGCGCTGACTGCCACATGCCGTGGCTCTCCAAGAGCGCGCTTGCGCACCCCACACTGGACTACATCGGCGACGTTCGTAGTCACAGCTTCGCAATCAACACGGATGTCGACGCACCCCAGTTCTACTTAGCCGACCCGGACGACATTACCTCTTCGCCTTACACCTATCCGTACATCACGCTCGACTACGCGTGTCGACACTGCCATCAGGCGGGCGCCGATAGCGTGTTGACGGATGAGCAACTCGAGGCCGAAGCGTTTGGTTACCACGATCGCGTAAGGTAGGCCTGAGCGAGCCCGACTTCACTCCTCGAGCCCCGAAGGCCGAACGAGCCCGACCGCACTCCGGTTGGGCTCGTTACGTTCTTGGACTGTCTGCGGAGATTGCCATTCACGTGGCTCAGCGGCGGCCTATTCTTCGGTACTCGAGCCGTCCGAGCCGTACTCCTCGAGTCGTCGGTAGAGGGTCTTGAGTCCA
>CAZDBH010000387.1:0-8409 GCA_964503485.1 uncultured Bradymonadales bacterium
CATGATTCCTCAAATCAGCACGCCGGAGGAGAACGCCCACTGGCTCGCACGATTCGAACAAGAGGCAGTGATTCTCAAGCGTCTGCGTCACCCTGCAACGATTCGCATTCTCGACGACGGCTTCACCGACAAGGGCCTACCCTTCTTCGCTCTCGAGTACGTACACGGCAGGCCGTTGAGTAATGTAATCTCAGAACGGCCACTCACTAGCGTCCAAGTCGTTCGCATCGCAGACCAGGTTTTGGGAGCCCTAGAAGAGGCACACTCGATCGGTGTCGTTCATCGCGATCTGAAACCCGACAACGTCATGATTCTAGACGTCGCCGGTGCTGACGACGCTGTAAAGGTCTTGGACTTCGGCATCGCCAAGCTGCGCAGCGAGGACGCGGTTGTGAGCACGCGTACTGGCCTCGCTATGGGCACCCCTCGATATATGGCGCCGGAGCAATTCGAGGACTTCAAACAGTCTGACGGGCGAGTCGACATCTATTCGTTGGGCTTGATCCTCGCCGAGTGTCTGACGGGCTTGCCTGTGGTGGGCGCGACCAGCCCCGGTGCTCAGATTTCTGCACAAGTTGGCCCCAACCCGCACGCGTTCCCATCACTACTACAGAGCTTGCCTCTCTATGACGTGATCGCCAAAGCCACCCAAAAAGACAGGGACCTTCGGTTCGGCTCCAGCCGCGAGATGCGCGAAGCGATTAGTAACACCTCGCTATCGGGAGTGGTTAGCACCCGCCGCGACACCGACCGGACTGAACCGGTCCACAAACCGCCGATGGCAGCGGTCGTTTCTGAGCCGGCAGTGACACCGCTGATGCAGGAGGCTGTGGCCGCGCCTGTAGCGAGCGAAGTTCATACGGCACCGACCGCGGGTCTCATACGTCCAGAAGACTCTGGGCCGCCAGAAAACGGCGCGCCTCACACTTCGCAACGAAGTCTCGTTCCGGCGATACTCGGTGTCGTGTGCCTCCTCGCTGTGATCGCCGTGGGTCTTTATGCCACCGGAGTATTCGATCAAACCTCGAGCAACGAGTCCCCGGTAGCGCAGAGCGACAGCCAACCTGAGGAGCCCGATGCGAGCCCGGCGCCCGATCGGGAGGTCGCGCAGGCTGCTCCAGAAGTGGGCGACTCCGAGTTACGCCAAGCGCTTGTGATCGCGATGACCGGCGTTGTCAGCGCCCTACCCGAGACCCATCTGCTACATTTTACAGGGACGGAGGGAGCTCTAGTGTTTCTGGGCTCGGAGCAGCTCGGCGCCCTACCATTCGACGGAGTCGTACCGATGTCCGAGAACACCATCGAGCTCAGAGCCGAGTTAGATGGTCACAGATCCGAAACACAGTCGCTGGCTCTCGATAGCGAAGGGGCCGAGTTCGAACTACGACGCGTTCGCAGCTCTCGCCATCGAGACCGGGACCGCGGTGAAAGTGAAGAGACTCAAGAGGATAGCAACGGGCGCTTCGATCGGCTCCGGATTCCCATAACTCAGCAATAACGGTCCAGATGATACGTCACATTGCCAGCTTGCTTCTGATTCTACTGACCGTCAGCTCGACTAGTGCGCAGGCTCAGGACCAGGTCGACTGGGATGAGCTCGAACGCCTGACGGGTGAAGTTGAACGGATCGAGAACACGATAGCTGCGACGAGTAGCGAGGATTTGCTTTCACTCACATCCCAGGCAGTCCCCGCCTACCGGGAGCTTCTGGGCTGGTACTCGGGACTCTTCGAGAGCGAGACGTTCTCCGAATTTGGCGACAGTGATCAGGCTGCGGCCCGAGCGATTGCCAATCGCGCCGAATACAATCTAGCCCGTCACTTGACCGCGTTGGATCAGTGCGACGAGGCACGTGATCGGTTGCGTAGCCTCTTGGATCGGGTGTTGGATGACTCAGAACTTCGCGCAGTATTGACCCAAGCCTATGACCACGCGGTCGCCTGCCTCAGCCGAGAGAGGAACGCTACCTTGCGAGCCCAATGCTCTCCCGAACAGGCTGAGCTGCTTCTAGATGGGGCGTTCTTGGGCTTGTGTTCAGCGGAGTTTCCCGTGCCCTTGGGCGAACATGTGGTCACTATCAGGGCAGATGGGTTTCAATCACAGACTGTCGATTTGACGGCACAGAACGAAGGCGAAGCACTGACGATCGGTCCGATCAACCTCGAGCCTGTTCCCGGCGATGCTGGAGGCAAGTCACCACGCTGGTCGGAATGGACGCTGTGGGGGGCCGGCGTAGCCGGGATCGCGATGAGTGTCGGATACTTTGTCGCCGCTTCGGATCGCCAATCCACCATCGACGACCTTCCCGCCGACGAAATGTTGGTTGATAGCGCTGAAGAACAGTCAATCATCGACCGGTACGAGCTCATCGCATTCATATCAGGCGGAGTTGGCTTGGTCAGCGCTATTACAGGGACTGTCCTGTACGTCCTGCGAGATGGGCAACCCGTCGAAGAACAGCCCCTGAGCTGGGGTGTTGGTGTCAACCACGCCTGGGTGGAGTGGCATTTCTAGGCTGTGCGGAAACGCGACACGAATCAGTATAGAGAACTGACCCGGGGGAGTCCTTGCGCGCAACTAGTGCACTCGGATGAATAGCTCGTACGGCACGCAGGCCTCCACGTGAACGAATGATTCGACTCGAACGTAAGCTGTTCCTGAGTCGTTCACCTCGACACAGCGGGCGATGAGTTCCACTGTTTCATCCGCATTCCCACTAGAGGCGGATCGACAGCCGTGATGGTATTCATCGTCCTCGGCCCCGGTCGTGCAGGATGCGCCCGCCGCCGTGTTCTCTCCAGCGCAGTCAAAATACACGGATAGGTTGTAGTCCGCGCCCTCAGGGATACCGCTCAACGTGACTTGAACGTCGGTGGTGGGGGAGATTTCGGCGACGTCGTCGACTTCAAATTTGAACCAATCGACGTCGTCACCGTCGTGGAGCCAAAAGTCGCTGTCATACGTAATTTGGGTGTCGTCGTCCTCGAACAAGATGTCGTCCAGCAGCACCGAGAAGCTGATGGCACCGTTGTACTCGGCGTCGTCGAAGGCGCAGAAACAGTGGCGGCTGGTGCACTCAGCTTGGCCAGGACAGGTCCCACAAAACTCGGTGTTTCCGCAGCCAATGGCCTGAGTACCACACTCCCACCGTTCGGCGGCGCAGCTGGTGCTGACGCAAACTTCGGGTTCGGAATCGACGTCGTCAGCCGAATCCGTGACGATGTCGCTTGTCTCATCCGCGTCGGTCTCGTCGCCTACTTCGGCGTCGGCGTCAGACACATCGGCCACTGCGTCAGTCTCGTCGATGCCCACCTCGTCCGGTGCAACGGTGTCCTCTGCGAAATCCTCTGCCAAATCCTCTACCACGTCGTCGGCTGTGTCGGTTACATCTGTGGAGTCGGCTGTGTCCGTCGAGTCGTTCGAGATGGTATCTGGATCTTGATCGGCGTCGGAGGTCATCTCTTGCCGCGGGTCATTCGCGACGTCCCGCGTCTCTGTGTCGATGACGTCGCTACCCCCACAATCACAGTATCCAAACGTCCGGTCGTCGCCGCACTCGCGAGTGCCGCTGAGGCCACCCTCGCATTCGCAGACCTCAGTGCTGCCCACGATGCAGGCCTTCTGACTCTCTACTGGGGGTGCACATGCCAGCAGTGGGTGCAGACACATGCTCAGCAGTACAAGGGTTGTTCGACTCTTGCGCATCGGATGGACCTCGGTTGCGAGTTGGGTGACTCTATTCGATTAGTCGAGCAGGAGCAATTCTGAGTCGCCGTGGTGACGACAGCGGGCGTGGAAATCAAACCGAGGTAAGGAAGAGGCTTTGATTGGTTCGAGACACACTTTCCCCTTACTCGATGGCTCCCAGAAAGAGCCCACCCACCGTCGCATAGGTCCCGCCGCTGAGGTTGCCCTGTAGGGTGACACTGAATGGGACTGCAGCGCTCAAACGGTGATTGCTCACCTGGGTGGAAGAACCGAGCTCGAAGCGTGCAACGCCGTACTCGTCGGACGCAAACAGCGAAAACGCCTCGGTGGCGATTACCTCACCGTCGAAGGTGACTTCGGCTCCAGCGGGAGCAATGACCGTTAGGTAGCGTTCACCCGTCGACGGGACCGCGAGGGCGTAGTCGGTTAGCCATCGACTTTTCGGCACAGCGAGGACCATGGACGGGTGACCCTGCCGCCGCGCTTCTGGGGCAGCGAGCCACAGAACCGGCATGATGGGTCCGGTGGCAGTCAGCATGAAATCATCGGAGAACTCGAATTCGACGAACTCCGCTCGATCTAACGTTACCCCATCGACCCCCTCGATTGTCGGGTCAGTGCTCAGCGTTATCCCATCATCGCCGGCGACAACTCGGCCCACTTCGGTGGGATTGCCGGCGAGGTCGGAAAATGGACCGTGGGCGATGAGATACTCGGAGCCCCACATGGGTGTTGCGAACACCTGGTGCTGGAGATGTTCGGTCGCGCCCCCGCCGGCGTTGAAATCAGCTTGTTCCTGGCCACCAAAGACCGCCACTGGGTGAGAACTCACTATGTGAGAGCCGGTCAAGTCTTCGCCGTCGGGTCCTTCGGTGGCGAGGACGAGGTACTCGCCCCGGGCGAGCACCAGTTGGTGCTCGGTCCCCACCTCAATCCGGTCGATAGCCTCATCTCGAACCTTGTCGTGACCTGCTACGACAACAGCTGTGGGTGTCACCCATAGCTCCGTATCGTCTTCCGTCGCGACAACGGCGATAAACCCCTCGCTCGGTGCGTATCGGGTTCTGTCCCATTCCCAATGCCGGTGACTCAAGGCGATGTGGTCTGTGCCCAGCAAGGGCGCCGGAAGGAGCAGCGAGCTGTCGGCGGAGTTCGACCCCAGCACCACCGCATTGTGTTGGTAGGCAGCTACCGGTAGGCTAGTCTCGATTCGAAAGGACTGATCGCCAATCATCGTACCTTGGATGTAGGCCGGATCATAAAGGCCCCCCCCAGTGACCGTATTCACGTCGTTCCTGGCAAACACCAACTGTACGGCCTCACCGGGGGCGACAGTATCTGGCCACCCCGTGACGTCGATCCGTTCGCCGTGCCCGTCACTCACACGAATCGTTGCCGACAGCTCGGAATGGGGGTTGGCCAACACCACGATGTGGCTTTCGGATGACATCAACCGGTTGTCCAAGTCGAGGGACCAGAAATCACACCCCAAGGAAGAGCCCTCGTCGGCATAGACATCGCACAGTGTTCTGCAGGGATCAGACAACGTGCCGCCGCCTTCATAACCTTCTGGACAGGTGCCACAGGTCCAGCCAGCGGTTGGTGACAATCCGTCTACGCACTTCGCCACCTCATCACAGTCGTGGCCTCCCACGTCGCACTCGTCGACATCAACGCAGGGATCCGTCTCAGTGCCTCCTCCTGTGTAACCGTCGGGACACAAGCCACAACGAAAGCTTCCGGCTGGGACCAACCCGTCCTCGCAGCCCGCCAACTCGTCGCAATCGTGCACCTCGCTCTCGCACTCGTCGATATCAACGCAGGGATCAGAGAGCGTCCCTCCGCCGGTGTAGCCTTCCGGACACGCGTCACAGGTAAAGCTGCCTTCTGGATCCAGGCCATCGAGGCACCCAGCAATGGGGTCGCAGGTGTGTCCGCCATCCTCGCACTCGTCGACATCATCACAAGCACCCTTCAGTTCGGGGACCGGTACGAAACCCTGGGGACACCGGCCACAGGTGTAACTACCCGGCGGGGCGAGACCATCTTCGCAACCGGTCAACTCGCTACACTCGTGGGCCCCGGTGAGGCATTCGTCGACATCGTCGCAACCGAGCTCATAGGGGTCACCCTCGAACCCCTCGGTACAACGACACTGATAGCTTCCCAGCGTATCCGAGCACTCCGCATTGTCAGCACAGGGCGTCTCTTCGCATTCGTCGGTGTTGCGACAAGCCTCGATTCCATCGCCCTCGAATCCCGGTCGACATGCGCAGGCTTGAGGTCCCTCGGAAGTCGGTGAACACGTCGCGTTCTCGTGACAGGTCAGCCCGTCGTCGCAATCGCAACCGTCCGGCGTGTCATCTCCATCGTTGTCGAGGCCATCGTCCGACCCAGGGCAGAGGTCGCAACCATCTGGTACACCGTCTCCGTCGTCATCGGCCCGGTCGTTGAAACCCGGGCAGACGTCCTCGTCGTCGCAGACCTGGTCCTCGTCGCTGTCGATGCAACCGGCCTCCTCGGAATCGAGGTCGCCATCGGTACTGGTCTCGTCGACCCCTACGTCCCCCCCGGCCTCAAGGTCGGCAGAATCGGAGATCGGCGAGGGGGCCTCGCCTCTCTCCGAAGAAGAACAGGCCACTAGCAACGCCAATACCAGCGGCAGGCTGCTGAGGAACCGAATTGTCTGCATTTCTCTCACCGCAACAATGAGTCGGTTGGAGAATAGCCCACAGAATCGCGAAGGACCAGCGGAAAGGGGAACAATAACAGCAGTGGAGGGAAGTGGGGCGCCTGCGTTCTTTCATTCTCGAAGAAGGGTAGGCGACACTTCATAGGTTAGTTCACGTGGAGTCCCAAATCGGTAACTGGTGCCTTGGCGATTCCCTCGAGTAAGAACGTCCTCCAGCACTCCATGCCCGTAGCGAGCGTTGCTTGGACCGCTCTGGCCGGCTAGGATTCGGGCCGCGGCTTGAAATCCTCATGGAGAAGACAGCAGAATGAGCTCTGCATTGAAAACAGTTGTGGTATTTGTCACCGTAGCCGTCTGCACAATCGGGCTGGCCGTGGCACAGCACTCGGATGGGACGCCGGTCGAACGCTTCATGGCCGGTATGCAAACCGTTGTCGATTGGCAGGAGACGCTTCCGGAGGCGCCGGGGTGGTCTGCCGACGAAGCCGCCACGGCTCTGTCAACGTTGCAATCGGACGTGTTGCCCACATTCTCGCTGGTCGACGTCAGCGAGCCAGTGTGGTCATTGTGTTCGCGAGAAGTGGCGGGGCTCACCTATTTGAATTTGATCCATTCGGACAGCGAACAACACCTCGACCACAACGCGTTGCAGGCCAGTGCAGATGAGCATTTTGCTCTAGCTGACGAACTGATTGCGACGCATTCGCCTACTCAGTTGTGCCTGTCCCCGGCTCGCCGTGCGTATCCCGCGCCGAGCGATGCGACGTCGATCCGCGATGAGTTGGACACATTCTGTCGCGTGTTGACGGATACGCCCTCCAACGAGCTCGAGTCGGTGAGCGATCGACAGCGCCTGATGTTCTTAGTGGCGCGGGCGGGGAACATGTCGACCCCAGTGCGGGAGTTGTTTTCAGGATTGGGTCTGGTAACCATGGAGGATCGCTACGCCCACATCCAATCCACTGCCGCTGAGCTTGGAGTTGCTGGCTGGCGCTGCCGGTACCTCGAGGACTCGAGGTTCCCCTGGTTCTCTGACTCCGCGGAGATCACCCTGGCCCGAGCCGCTCCGTCGAGTGAGGTGCTACAAGTTAGCGAACCCAGCGCGGATTCGATCACACTCACCTCATCGGGCGTTCTGCTCAATGATGAGTATATCGTTGGTCTTCGTGACGGCCACATTCCCGAGGGGCAGCGGGTCTCGTCGCGCAGCCCAATCGTACCGGCACTGGCTCAGGCGATGAGAGAGAATCTGGCCCTGCGCGAACAGTGGACGCAGCGGTTGGGAAGGGAAGCCGACACAGACTACCTCTTTATCGTTCACTCATCCTTGCCCTACATTACTGTCGCACAGGTCCTTTTCACCGCGTATTCCGCTGGTATGGGGTCGCACCGCATCGTCCTGCGAACCGCGGACGACGGCTGGACGGAGCGAGTGATGGTCGAGCCGCCGACATCGGAACTGGGTACAGCGACCCTACCGTCAATCAGCCTGCATGTGAGCACCTCGGGTGTTGCCCTTCAACTCAACGTCCCTAGCGAGTCAGCTTCGGCTCGTGAGGCGGCAAGCGAACTGTCGCAGCCACACTCCGCCTGTTCAGAGGACGGTGTAACCTTCTGTAACGCAGCGGCCCTTCATTTGCTCTACAGCCGGTTGGTAAGCATTCACGACGACGAGAACCTGGCAGGCGTTTGGCCCGAGGTTCCGTATGTCGTCATTTCGGCAGACCCTGAGGTGCCATGGCAGTCCGTGGTGGACATCGCAGAGATTGTACGGTGGAGGCGCGACTCACCTTCGTTTCAATCTGACGAGGCAATGTGGGCCTCACCTATGCACGCGCCAGCTGAACTCTTTCAGCAGATTGGTCTCAATCTGCCGGCTGCGGACTAGGCTTTTTAGGCTGTTGGGAGAACGGTTACTCTTTTGCCGAGGCAGGTATTCCGAGTGGGCATCTCACGCCAACTCCTCCCAAACCGCAGTACCCTCCGGGATTCTTGGCCAGATACTGCTG
>CAZDBH010000388.1:0-8385 GCA_964503485.1 uncultured Bradymonadales bacterium
CGCAAAGCCACCGCTCTGCCGATCCGGCCAAACCCGAGGATACCCAGTCGCCTCCCACGTAGCCCCAAACCGAGGAGCAGATCGGGCCGCCAGCCGGCCCACCTTCCTTCCCTTATATAACGATCCGCTTCGACGATTCGACGGCACGCCGCCAGCATGAGGGCGATGGTCAGGTCCGCTGTGGCGTCTGTGAGGACATTTGGTGTGTGACAGACCGTGACGCCCTTCCTTTTAGCTGTTGCGACGTCGATGTTGTCGACGCCGACGGCGTAGTTCCCGATCACCTCGAGGTGATTGCTCGTTTCGATCAATGGACCGTCTATCGAGTCGGTCAGCAGTGCGATGAGCGCGTTCGCGTCGCTCAACTGGGCTTCGAGAGACCCCCTTTGCGGTCCTTCCGGTCCCCCCGCGACAACCACGTCCCCGTGCGCCTCCAGGATTTCTCGCCACCGGCCTACCAGCGGCCGAGTGACAACTATCTTACGGGTTGGCTTGCCCATTTGCCCTCCATCCAGTGACTCAGTGCACAGGGCTGTTATCCCAAGCTTCGTCGGCAAAATGAAGCCTGAAGTCTTTTGACCCCACCAAGAACGGAAGAAGTAACACGCAAATAACAACAACTACTACAGCCCGTTAAACCAACATCTCTCCACAGGCTCTAACTCCGCTTGTGGCGTCCAGGCCACAGTCTGGGGTCTAGTGACCTCGGATTTCACTCGGCTAGTGCGCCAATGTGGCACACTAGCCGTCTCAAAAAAACCGTGAAACTCATAACCATATAAAACAACAGCATAAACGTGATGGTGTAGTTTTTTGGCACGACCCCTGCTATATACTCACGTCGGAAGGAAGGGTATTTGCCGCACTCGGGTTTTCGGACGCCCCCGAGTGCGGCGCTTTCTTTTCGAACTACCTTTACCGCTCTATTTTCTCCACGTAATCTCGACCAAAAATCTGCCCTTGGCATGGAGAGAGCTGCCGTTTCCACAGGGTTCTGTGGTCGAGTTCATGTTTTCGACGACAAGGGAATGAAACCGATCGAAGAGAGGCGTGTGTGTTCAGTTTCAAACAAACCGTACATTTTCCCGACGTCGACCACGCGGGAATCGCGTTCTTTGGGGCACTGCTAACATACTGCCACTACGCTCACGAGGAGTGGCTCAAAATGTTGGGACACCCGCTGCACGATAGCATCAAACACGGATGGGGCTTCCCGATCGTGGGCGTCAAATCGACGTTCTTCAGCCCGGCCCATCACGGGGATACGTTGCGGATCGACCTGACGCTACTCAGACTGGGTAACAGCAGTCTGAGGCTCCAATATGACATCCATAACGAAACTCAAAACTGGCCCGTGGGCAAAGCGGTCATCACTCAGGTCTGCTCCGACATCGAGGAAATGAAGGCGATACCCGTTCCAACTACCTTTCGTCAGGCCGTAGAGCGCTGGCTGGGTGGTCCTGTGCCGGGATGAGCGAACACGCCGAACTCGCGACCCACGGTCTGGGAGTCAATGTTGGAGGAGCAGCCCTTCTCCGCGGGGTTTCGACCACCCTGTCTCAGGGAGAACTGGTAGCCATAGGCGGACCCTCGGGCGTTGGGAAATCCACACTGTTGCGGGTCATTGCCGGACTGGTTCCAGCGAGTGCGGGCGATGTCTTGTGGCGAGGAAAACCACTTACAGAAGTCGGGGCGCCCCTGTTTCGCCGAAACGTCGTCTACGTTTCCCAGCAGCCCGCTCTTCTAGACGGCACGGTCGAATACAATCTCAGACGCCCCTTCGAGTACGCGGTCGACCAACGGGTCTACGACCGCGACAAAGCCGCAGTTCTATTGGAACGTCTGTCGGTCGAGCCCGATCGGCTCAATCAGTCCGCATCGACGCTCTCGATCGGCCAACAACAACGACTTGCGCTCGTCCGGGCCCTCCAGCTCGAGTCTCCCGTGCTTCTGCTCGACGAACCAACCAGTGCATTGGACGAGGCTTCTCGAGACGCCGTCGAGGACCTGCTGAGGGAACAAGCCGACTCGCGGGGCCTGGCGGCATTCATCGTGAGCCATGATCGCGCTCAGATTGAACGGCTCTGCGATCGCGAAGTGAATCTGAGTCCATTCGCCGCTAGGGGCGCCGAATGACTGGCGCGATACCACTCGGTTTTGGCGATCTCGCCATTTCTGGCTTGCTGGTTGCGCTCGCTGGTCTCATCAGTTTGGTCTTGGGCCTAAAGCAGGAGCGGAGACTCGCAATCGCGTCGATTCGCACCGTGGTTCAGCTGCTGATGGTCGGCTATGTCCTTCGTTGGGTCTTCTCGGAAGCATCGATCATCGCTTTGGCGGCTATCATTACATTGATGATCGCAGCGGCGGGCAGAGCCGCCATCAACCGCTCGTCGCGCACCTTCGAACGCGCCTATGGCAGCGCATTTATGACGCTTGCGTTGACTGGCACCCTCACGACCTTCACCGTCACAGCGGCTGTTGTTGGCGTCACCCCCTGGTACGACCCCCAGTATGTCATTCCTCTGCTCGGCATGATTCTGGGCAACGGGCTGACGGGAATCTCGCTTTGTGTCGACCAGCTACTCGAGCGACTTGATGTGGGGCGGGGAAAAATCGAGATGGAGTTGGCCCTGGGGGCGACTCGCTGGGAAGCGGCTCGGGACAGTATCACCAGTGGTGTGCGGCGCGGAATGATACCGATCATCAACTCAATGATGGTTGTGGGGATTGTCTCCCTCCCCGGAATGATGACCGGCCAGATCCTTGCCGGTGCGAGCCCTCTCACCGCGGTCAAGTATCAAATCGTCGTCATGTTCATGCTCGCCGGCGCGACCACGTTGGGCTGCATGCTAATCGCTCTGCTGATCTACCGGCGGCTCTTCAACGACCAACATCAACTCTGTTCCGATCTCATTCGCAAACGATCGGGCTGATGTTCGCCAACGAGGGGCCACCCTTCCCTTGTCCAAGTGCCTTTGATTGCGTACCCTGCGCCCTATGCCTGCACCAAAACTACCGCCTCTCCCCGAAAATATCGTCGACGCCTTGAACGGCCGACTCAGTGGCTTCAACCAGACGATGGGGCTTCGCTTCGTGTCCGTAACCTACGACCGCATCGAAGCCGAGGTTGAGGTGGGCAGCCATTTGCTACAACCCTACGGGTTGGTCCACGGGGGCGTCTACTCCTCGATTGTCGAAACAGTCGCGTCGACCGGCGCAGCCCTCAATGTCATGCCCCTCGGCCAGACCACCGTAGGCCTCGAGAACACCACCTCCTTTATGCGGGCGGTCCGCGACGGCCGACTGCGGGGTGTCGGGGTGCCTTTGGCGAAGGGTCGACGCAGTCACGTCTGGCAAGTCTCCATCCTGGACGAGAATGACAGGATCGTTGCCTCCGGTCGGGTTCGGATGCTCTGCATGGACAGTGGTGCGCAGGTAGCCGGGGAGACCGTCGAAATGAAGGGTCAAAAACCCCACTCCTAGAACGAACAGCGCCCAAGAAACAGCCCCAACTCCTCAATCTGGAAAGAGGTTGAGGCTCATCTCTTCTATGATTGCGCCGTCGTTATCGACAAAGCGGACGCGAACCTCTCCACTCACGGGGTCTGCCTCGAACAGCGTCGCGTTTTGAGTCTTGACCAGTACGGGAATCTGACTGTTTGGGGACAAGACCTGGGCATACTCGAGGATCTCGCTTCCGCCCGGTCCGCACATCACCTCCCAGTGGTCCTGCGCAGGACCGCCGAGCGCGTCAACCTGTCCTATCGCACCAAAGTGAAAGTCCCCAGTTAGCCACAGGACGCCAGGCACCTGGCCGACCGCAGAGAGCAGTTGCGAACGTTGCTCAGGGAAACCTTGCCAGCGATCCTCGGCTTGGATGTCCAGTATGATCGACTCCCAGTCGGTGATAGGCACGCTGTTGAGAATGATCTTGAAGGCGGCGGTGCTCGTCACCAACCCGTCAATCAGCCATTCGAGTTGGGAATCAGACATATACCTGCCGCCCCGCCGCTCCCCTCGGCAATCCAACACGAAGACGTCGGCTGACCCGCCCCAGCTGAGTTTGTGCCAAAGACTGGTGCCATTTGGACCGCGCCGTTGAGGTATCGCTTTGCGGAACATCTGCAGCGACTCGGCAACGGTCTCTTCGGCCATGGTCTCGGGCGTCCAATTGTTGTCGACCTCGTGATCGTCCCAAGTCGCGACCAGACTGGTGCTTGCAGCCAGGTCCCTAAACCCCTGCACGGCCAACGCCTCGCGCCACTTTGCCTCGAATCCGACGCGTTCGCCCCAGTCGGCGTAGATCGTATCACCCAGCAAGCAGAAGAAATCGAGTCGCTCCTCAGAGGCGCGAGTGAGTATCGGCCAGGGAAGATTGCCGCCGAGACAGCTGGTAGCACCAAATCGGATCGTGCGCATGCCGTCAGCAGCCAGCGCGGTTCGAAAACGACTCGAACGGCTGCGTCCGCCCGTGTCTGAAAGGGCGATTATCGCGTAGCTGGTGTCGGGTTGGAGGTCGGACAACTCGTATTCGATCCAGCCGGCCTCGGTAGTTAGTCGATTTGTGGTCGACATGGGTTCCCAACCGAGCTCGCCACCGACAGCGATCGACAGACTCACCGCATCTGTTTCGCTCCAAACGGAAACGAGGGCGGCCGTAGCCGTGACATCGCCGACCACAACACCTCTCGGAAAGAGAGCTGCGTCGATCGGTCCCTCCGGGTCCCAGACCTCAGCCGGATCCGGTGCAAAAGAGACTGCGTCTTCAGTATCCCCAGGGGCGGCATCGACCAAGTCCGCGGCGGCGTCATGGCCACTCACGTCGTTTGAGGCGGCGTCACCTACGTCACGCAAGCCTTCATCGAGTCGGTCCACGCCACAGGCCGAACCGAAGACGGCGGTACCTGTGGTGATCATAAACTTGCGTCGCGTGATGCTCATCCGCAGCTCCGCTGATGCGCTTGCTGTGTTGGGTTGATTCCCGGTCCTACGGAGCAGTTTGCCAGCCTTCCCGACCGTTGAACACCCCCAGGCCCAGGAGTACTGTGTGCTGCGAAGCGGAGTCCCCGCGCTTGTGTGGTGCGATTTGTGTCCAGCTCGGAGGTCAAAATGTGCGGCGTAGTCGGCATTGTCTATCAGAACCGGAACCCAAACCTCGGAATCGAGGCGTCGGCCCTTCTGAGGAAGCTCGAATATCGGGGGTATGACTCCACCGGAGGCGCTTTCTTCCAAACCGACGGCACTGTGATTCTCAAAAAGAAGGTCGGTTCCCCCACAAAGGTCATCGAGACACTCGAGTTGGAGCGCGACGGAGGTCAACGCTTCATCGGGCAGGTGCGTTGGGCCACCTATGGCTCGGTGACAGACGTGAACGCTCAACCGCACCGAGTCCAGTGCCGTCAGCACCTCATTGGTGCACACAACGGCAACATCTCGAACACGGACAACCTGAAGGAGTACTTGTCCGAAAGCGGTCATTCTGTACTCTCAGACAACGATGGCGAAATGCTCGTCCACGAAGTGGAGCACTGCTACGACGCCATCGTTCGCCTCAATCCCCCCGCGTCTGACGAGGAGCGCATTCAGGCCACTATCGAGGCCATTCGCCGCACTGAAACAAAAGCCGAGGGGTCTTATGCCGCCTGTTTCGGTTTCCCCGACCTGCCGGGTATCTTCGCCGTCAAATCGGGGTCATCGCTCTATGCTGGGAAGGGAACGGATTCGGCTGGTGACTTCGTAGTCGTTTCCTCCGACCTGACCTCGGTCCTCTCGAAGACTCGGTTTTTGATACCGCTAGCTGAGGGAGAAGGCCTTTACTTCACCCACGACGAGTACCGCGTTTTCTCCCTTTCGAGCGCCTCAACTCACAAGCCTGCGCTCCGGCGCTCTCGACTGAATGTAGCCGACATCACACTGCAGAGCCGCTACCGCTATTTCATGCATCAGGAGATCGAATCCGGTGCTGAGAACGTCGATCGAATCATCAAGTATTACTTCATGGAAGACGGTGAGGCGGTTCTCTTCGACGTATTCGAGAGCTGTATTGACCAGTGCAAAGCTGTGATTTTCGAACTTTTGAAGCTCTACGACGTCTTCTCGGCCGAAGATCTGTCCAACGGCTTGAGGGCGCTTCTTGATAGTCCGGACGCCAAATCGCTGTTCAGCGCGGCGCGCGATAGCGAAATCACTTGGCCCCTTGCTCAGGCTCGACCCGTCTTCACGTCGGATGAGGCCCAGCTGCTCTCAGAACTGTACCGGACCGACCGCAAACGCCATCGTGAGCTGTGGCTTCTCGATCAGGTTGTCATCTGGAAGAAGAAGAGGAAGACAACCCGCTTCAGCGAAGAACTGACCAAGCTCATCGCAACCTGCAAGGAACAGGGCGGACGCGTCTTCACTATCGGAGCCGGCACCTCTCATCACGCGGCTTTGGTTGGAGCCTATTTCTTCAATGATATTGCAAGACTCGCGATCCACCCGGTCAACCCTGGGATGTTCCGATCGATGTATATCAATGCGCTGACCGAGCAGGATATCATCATCGGAGTTACACAGTCGGGCGAAACCAAGGACCTGCTCGACATCTTCAACGATGTTCGCTCCACCTACGGATCGAGTGTCAAACTCATTTCCATGGTCAACAACGAGCTGTCGACCATCCCGCAAGAGAAGTCCGATTTCTTCATACCCGTGCTCTGCGGACCCGAAATCGCAGTGCCAGCCACCAAGTCATTCTTCAGCCAGGTTGCCATTTTTCATATGCTGGCGTGCAAGGCCGTCATGGATTCCTCCGAGACACGTGAGCAGTTAGAGCACGTGCGTGCCGCGATCGACTTCACACTCCGCGCCGTCGAAGAGGACACCGCTGAAGTGGCCCTCAAGTTCTTCATGGCGCCATCCATACATATCTTGGGTACCTCGCTAATTGGGCTGGCCAAAGAGGGCGCCCTCAAGATCCGCGAAGTGGTGCTCAACCACACCGAAGGCTACGACTCAGCCGAGTTCAAACACGGACCCAACACGATACTGGGTAAAAACACGCTCTTTTCGCTGTCGGACATGACTGAGCTTCTACGCGACGCATTCGAGTTCTTCGGACAGCTCAGCCAGTGCGAGCCCGGCCAAGAGGTCGCTGGGCACGAGCGTCTGCAGGGCCAGCTCGCCATGCTCAAAGACCTCGGATTCGGAGAACTCCAGTTGGACGCCGAGACGCGACCCAACGGGCTATCGTGGACGAAGACGGACACCCACAAGCGGTATAAGGACGCTCTCAGTATCGAGAACTACTTTGGTAACTATCCCCTCTTCTTCTTTTGCCCGCCCGACCAACGCGACATCAACATCACGATTAGCCAGATTCACACTCACAAAATCCGAGGCGCCGACATCGTCCTGATCGCTCGGGACAATGAGGCCTTGCGCAAGTCTGTCGAAGGCAAACCAGCCGAGGTTGACGACTACTACGCCAAATTGATTCGCGTACCGACCGTGTTTGGTAAGCACACCTTTGTGTATCAGGTGGCAGTGGTGCTGCAGGTGCTGGCACTGAAGATGTCCGTTGCCAAGATGAAGTATCTCAACCGGCACCACATCGAAAACCACGGTGTGCATCCCGATGTGCCCAAGAATGTGTCGAAATCGATAACGGTGGATTAGGCGGACAGCCAGCCGGTGCGAACGAAAAGCTATTGTTTACCAGCAGTTTTCGACGTGCCGACCGACAGGAACGATGGGGTCCTCGAGGGTGCCGCCCGTGATGGCCACCCCTGCGGAGTTCATAGGACTGCTGCTCGTTCGGGGCCAGGTGCAATCTGGCACGGGCGCCGAGGCCGGACCTGACGAGACGTCTACACGCCAGGTGCCGCCGTCTTCACCCCACACGTGGAGGTCGCCGGCCCGGGTCCAACCCCAACCGGGCATTCCTGAAGTATCGGCCGAATAGGATGCGACCGTCGTGAGGGTCGAGGAATCGAGGAACTCGATCTCGATCTGTGCCCGTGTGCAACCCGGCGCCGAGGGAATACTGTCTAGCAGGGCAATGAGCTGCCCGTCTGGTGACGGGATCACAACAAAGAAAGAACAGGACTGGGTTCCGTTTGCGTCCGGACTGCGTCGACTGAATTCTGTCGCCTCACCGGTATCCAGCCGAATCAGCTCCCAGCGCGTGTTTCCGTCGCTGTCGAAGGCGTCGACGATCAGGTAGCCCTCTTCACTCATCAGATAGAAGTCTGATCCGTTCGAGTCGGGCCGCATATCCGTAAGATAGCGTCGATCGCTGCCGTCTGCGTTCTGGATCGCGATACGATGGCGGAAGTTCCGGGTCTGGTCGTGGTCTAGGAGCCCGTCGCGTATAACGCCCCGGACTCCAGCCGTTAGCTTTTAGCG
>CAZDBH010000389.1:0-8376 GCA_964503485.1 uncultured Bradymonadales bacterium
CAGCCGGTATGTCGGGGCTGTGATTGCACTGGTTGGGTTCGCCTCCAGTGCTACAGCGGGTAATGGGGACAGCCTCTTGCCGCTCGTACCCGGCGATACACAGCTAATGATAACGGTCGACGTCGACGCCCTCAAAACGACGCCGATCTGGGACCCAATGATGGCGCTTGTGGCCTCACAGCCAGAGGTTCGAGAGAAGCTCGACCTGCTCTCGTCCGAATTGGGGGTCGAGGTCGCCGACCTCTTCCGCACGGTGACATTAACCTCCTCCCAGTCGACTGACGACGTTGGCATCAACGCGATCACTCTGGTCGAGGTGACGATCGACGATGCTCGAGCCTACGCCCTGCTCGACGAGTCCGAGTCGTACCAGAGAATCGGTTCTTCGCAGGTGCCGATGTGGCGCGGACTCCAGTACTCCCTGGTCCATCTCGGGGAACGAACCTACGCATTGGGGGCCAACGACCGAGTCCGATACTGGCTCGACAATCCGACCGACGATCCGGCACCACTGGCCGCCAGCCACGCTCAGAATCGATACGGGCAAGTGTGGATGAGCGCGAGCTCATCGGGGCGAGACGACATTATGCAACTGTCCTTCGCTCTAGCTGTGTCTGATTCTGTCGTTGCACGGATACTGTTCGTCACGGCCACAGAGGAATACGCTGGAGCCATGGTCACAGGACTTCTTGCACGCCGAGCCGAGTTCGCTGCGACACCCCAGATTGTCGCCCTTGGCCTCGGTGAGACCGTCGAGTCGATGGAAGTCGCCAGCTCCGGCGTCACTGCCACGGCCACTGCCTCGATTTCACTCCCCCAACTCACAGGAGTTATTCATTCACTCCTCGGCTCCAACTGATCGGCATTTACAATCCCTTCGTTCGCCTTGTGCAACAGGCCGCCCAACGCTACGCTCGTCACGTTAGTATCCCTTCAACCGACGACCTCAACAGCGGTCACCGGAGCACAAGCACCATGCGCCCACTTTTCATTTTGCTCCTCTGCCTTCCGTCGCTGCACGCTGCCGCGGACGATCGCATGACTGTTCTGGATTCCGGTCCGTTTTACGGCTCACCGGTTGAGATTGCGGCGGACTTCCTTCAAGACAACGGAGCCAACCTAGCAATCCCCCCAACCATCGAGCTTGGGCTCGACCGCACTGGGCAGTGGCGTGACACGACGACGATCCACTTGCTCCAGTATCATCACGGCATTCCTGTGGTCGGCGGCGGGCTCGTTCTACACCTGAACGGTGGTGTGGTGGTTCGTGTTGTCTCCGATATCCGGCATGGACTGAGTGTCGGCACCGAGCCAGGGATGACCTCGAACAAAGCCGTTTTGGCCGTAAACTCTGCGCTTCGAGTGTCCCCGCTGAACGAGCCGCGCCTCACCTTGGCGGTGTACCCAACCACGGATGGTGGTCGACTCGTATACCGGGGCGTGGTCTCTACTGACCGAGTCACGACCTGGTTCGTTGAGATCGACGCCCACACCGGCCTAGCTGATCCGCCCGTTCGTTTCGGTGCCCAGGCTAACGCATCAGTCTATCCAATCAACCCCGAAGCGAGTGAACTCACCACGGTGGAACTGACCCATCTTCTAGGCGATGAGACCGTCCTCGATGGACAATACGTCGAGGCCTATGCGCAAACCGGGGACACCCGCTTCGCAGCTGCGGACGACAGTGGGGACTTTGTCTACGAGCCCGATATTGGCTCGTTTACCGACCCCTTCGCCGAGGTCAGCGGCTACTACCACCTCACGAATGTCGCCAAGTACTTCGACGAAACCCACGAACTCAGGTTCGACGATCCGATCGCATTGTGGGTGAACTGGACAGACCGGGAGGGGACTTACGTTTTGAACGCGTTCGCGGGAAGCGGCCCCTCAGGTGAGCGAGCAATCCTCGTGGGCCAGTCCGAGACCGTGGATCTCGCCTACGATGGCATCACTTACGGCCACGAGTTCGGTCACCACGTGTTCGATGAACGCAACAACGTTTGGCCAAACAATCCCAACTATCCGATCATGGCCGATGAAGAGGGCTTCCATCCGGCCCCGCATGCGATCAATGAAGGCTCCTGCGACTATTGGGCCGCCACCATCTTCGACGAGTCAGTTCACTTCTATACTGAAGACACCGAGGCCGGATACAACGACAGAGACGTAGACAACGCCATGCGCTGTCCCGACGACATCTGGGGAGAGGCTCATTTAGATGCCCCGATCGTGTCCGGTGCATTCTGGGAGATCCGAGAAGAGATCGGCGCCGAGCTAGCAGACGAGGTGGTCTACGCAGTGCTTGGGCAATTGTCCGATTCCCCTACGTTTGCAGAGCTGGGGGCGCTCCTCGCGCAGGCCACAGCCACCCTAGAGGAAGACGGTGATATCGACCTCGAGACCGCCGAGGTACTTCAAGCGGCGATCGTTGCTCGGGGGCTGCCCGATTGTGAGCGCAGCGTCCCGGTAGAAGCTGGGGAGCCCGTTCGCGGCAACATCCCGGGAGCGGAGGCGGCGGCGAGATTAGCCGGCATGGAGTTCGACGTCTGTCCGCTGCTGCGAGGTAGCGTCGCGATTCCGCTCGCCTTCAACTACGCAATCACGGTGCCCGACGAGCCAGTGGAGGCCCTTCTCATTGATATCGATATGGTCCGCTTCGACGGGGAACCCTTCGAAGAGGACGACCTCTCCTATGAGGTATTGCTTCGACGAAACGAGCCAATCATCTTCGACGTATCACCCCTTCCCTTGGGCGACGACCCCCTCGAGCTGCCCACCTCGGCCAGTGGCGTCGACCTCGTCTTCGAGGACTCGCCCTCCGATTTGCGGATATCTGTAGAAGAAGTCGCGGCTGAGGCGGGTGACGTCTACTACGTTAACCTCCTGGGCCTGCTCTGCCACTCGGTCAATGCGACGACGACCCTCGACTGGGAATTCCCAACTGCCCCTGATCAAGCCCCGGACGCTGGATCCGACACGGGTGGCCGAGCGGAAGACGACGAATCTCGGGACGACGATGGCTGCCGAACGGCGCCGCAGGGCTCCGCCCCGACGGCTCTGATTTGGTTGATTCTGGGCCTAGGATTGATCGGCCGTCATCGGGCGAGTTGACGGATGGCAACGCGAAGACGTCTCTTTGTGAAGGTGAGCCTATTCGTCCTGGCCGTCCCCCTGGTGCTATTGACCGTCGGAGTGCTCTGGCTGCGCTGCTCGTCGACTTCAGCGGTCGTCCATTCGCCGGCCTCGCCGCAGTCTCCGTCGGTTGTCGCAGCTTCCGCTCAGCAGGCAGTGCGGGTTGCCAGCTTCAACGCCTGGTTGCTTCCCTTTGGTGCCGACGACCTAGATGAGCGGCTCGAGCGAATGGGGCCGGCCATCGACGCACTCGAGCCCGATATCATCTGTTTGCAG
This sequence comes from uncultured Bradymonadales bacterium, assembly GCA_964503485.1. Lineage (GTDB taxonomy): Bacteria > Myxococcota_A > Bradymonadia > JAFGEP01 > JAFGEP01 > CAZDBH01. Next base: position 3,409 of record CAZDBH010000389.1, read on the forward strand.
GAGGTCTGGCTCAGCGACCACTTCCTCTCGTTCGCCGAGGCGGTCGACCATCGGCTGCCAAACACGGCGACTTCGGGTGGCGGTCTTGCCATCCTCTCCAGGTGGCCGGTCCGGGAGGCGATGTTCGAGGAATACCCGTCCAGTACGGCGCCTGGTTTCATAGAGTGGTTGGCGCGGAAGGGGTTTTTGACCGCGATCGTCGAGACGCCGGCCGGGCCTCTGCGCGTGGTCAACACCCACCTGGCCTTCGACTTCGATGCCGTTCACAGAAACAACTCCGAGCAGCTTCCTATCCTGCTCGAGGGGCTCGCGCCCCAGACCGACCTGCCGTTGGTGCTCTGCGCCGACCTCAACATACGGTCCGACGATGGGAGCGAGCCAAGCGAAGGCTTTGTGTCGCTGGAAGAAGCGGGTTTCGAGGACGCGGCGGGTGTAGGGCCCGACGGAAACTCTGCCTCGCGTTCTGGCACTCGGGTGGGCTGGCCCCGCGAGGGCCGGCGGGCGCGTTGGGATCCCGACTACCTCATGTTCCGCTCTGGGGAAGCGGCTTCGCTCGAGGTGGTCGGCTTCAGGCAGGCGCTAGACACGGTCGAGACGGGTCTGTCAGACCACAATCTTCAGCTGGCCGACTTTCTACTCGAGCCGAACGACTAAACCGACCCGCCTATGGGCAAGCCTGAGGCGCGCCCAGCGCCGTGGTATGGATAATCTGCTCGTTGGGCATATTCCACCAGAAGCGCCACAGCACTCGGCGGTACTCACCGTTGCGGCCCGAGGGTGTCTGAGCCGGACCGTAGTCCATTCGACAGGTCTCCCCCGACAGCACGTGGTAGTCATCCCAACCAGAGAAGACGCTGGGAATCGCCTGAAGCTCAGTCTGCATGAGGGAACGCCAGGCCGCGCTCGAAGTAAGTGGGTTGCCCGGCGGCGAGTTTACGCTGGCGACGCTGGTATAAACGGTGTCGTGCTGACCAATGACCTCCATCGTCCTCAAGTGAAGTCCGCCCTGCGATGTCGGGCCGGCGAGATAGGGATAGATGACACTGCCGTAGACGCAGCGATGTTCTTGCCCGGGGTTGTCCGCTTCGCACTCGGAGTCAAAGGAAGAGCCCCAGAAGTCGTAGGCATTGCTGAGGCCTTCGTCGAAGGTTGCCGCGTTGGGCGAGTTTGCATTAGCCAGACTATCTCGACGCCAGCCGCCTTGCCATTGCGGAAGGTACGCCCCATCGGGCACCAACCGAATTCGGCGGGAAGCCGCCGTTTGGGGAAGCTGCTCAGCTACCATCCGAGCGTTCTGGTGAACCCCGTGACCGCCGGCCGACGTACCCACAAAGAGCATCTCGGTGTCTGGATTGCTGTCATCCAGGCCGTAGCGCTGCTTGAGAATTTCGATGGCAGAGCGGGCGTTGATCCGACCAGTGAAGAACGTCACTGGCGAGAAACTGGTCTTGTGCGGCATTTCATCGGCGCCCGACCAGATGTCGCTGGAACAATAATGAAGGTAGGCGTGATTCGCAGTCGCAAACGGTTGATTCGTTGTTCGGTCGGTCGACAGTACGCCAGTCTGATCGTAGAGCGCCCGCCAGGTCTGATCTTGGGCCGCCCACGAGTTCGTCCGGCGCGGGTGTCTCTGGTCGCAGGCTTTGGCGTCGTCATCACAGAAGCCGCCCCCCTGAATGTAGACGACCCAGCGATCGGGATGGGGCGACCATTCGGGCGCCAGTCTAACCAACATGTCGAAGGGCTGACCGTCCATACAGCGGGCGCTACCCCATCTGGTCGGGTCGCGGAGCCCCGGCTTGACGACTTCGGCAGCCCGTCCGTGTACTGGGTGAATGGGCACGACCCCGCTCGAGCCCGATGGTGTTCGGTCACATGTTGTCGTGTCGTATCCACTGCAGTCGCTGCGGCAGCTCGCGCTACCGCCGTCGTACCATAAAAAGAGGTTAGCGCACAGGGCCGGCGCGTTGCCCGGATCGCAGAGTTCGTCCCCTTCAATGGTGCCGTTGCCACAGGTGAGGGCCGTGCGCTGGCGAGAAACCACCTCGGTAGGAAGGTCGTCGGCGTGAAGCGGCTGAGACGTCGTGCCCAGATCGCCCGTCTCGGCCAGACAGCCGGAGGTTGTCCCGGCTAAAACAAAAAACATGAAACATTTCAATCGGTTACTCATTCTGTTTCTCTCCCGTTTGGTGCATCAGAGTGCCGGCACAACAACGCAACCGGTGTGCCAAATCGTTCGGTCGGCCCAAACTCGCCAGGTCAAACTGGGCTCATGAACGAGGGCGTGAGCCGCTCCAGGATTTGTCGGGCCACAGCAAAATGTGGCAATTTTCGGTTGTGGAATCGCCCGAGTTTCCCACGAATTCTTGAGGTGATTTGGCGAAATCGACAGGTTGGGTTTACGGATCGGGTCAGGTTTGGCTGATCAGAGGGGTGTGACCGCCAGTTCACATACTCAGGTGCTGGGGCCTTGCCGCGGCTGAACTGGCAGAGTGCGGTTGATCTGCCCCTTGCCGCTTACCCATCTCTTTCTGGGTCATGGGGGTTCGCTGCGACCACGTCCATTACCGGAAGCCCATTCTTGTCGAACTTCCGGTTCCGGTTGTCGATTATACTGGTCTTCGTGACGACACCGGCATCGACTCTGATGAACACCTCTTCTTCGAAGACCGTCGACCACCCCATATGAACGTAGTGGAGCACTTTGCCCCGGGGAATCGTCAGATGCCCGTGGTACCACTCGGCGAAGAGCGGTTCGCTGCCGACCAGGCCGTAGGCGCCCATAATGCCGACTAGAAAGAGCCGGCCATCTTCCACCAGCCAACTCTCCTCGTATCCCAGCCAACAGCCTGTGCTGCGGATCGTGTGCTCAGGCTGGTGACGTATCCGGGGATGCTCCTTTGGGAAGTCCAGCGGGAACTTCGTCCATGTGTCTTCCTCTTCGTAGCGGATCCGGGCCCCGCTCTGTGCAGTCATGGCCGCCTCCTGGTACTCGCGTCTCAGTCAGTGTCTTCAATATCATCTCACCACCTGCGTTTGCGCAAGTAGCCGTCTCCCACCGATTCTGGAAAGTGCCAATACTGACACTGTCCGACACCTCCACACATTGTCACCATAAACACACGACTTACCCAACCCGACTGGAGGAATGAGAAATGAAGCGAGTCATGGTGAAACTGATGTTTGTTTTCGCGGCCGTTGTCGCCTCAACCACCTTTGCTGTAGCGACAGCGAGCGCTGAGACCCATGTTCAGTGTTCTGGGTGTGTGGACTGCCCCGATGGGACCAATGGGGCCGAATGCACTGCCTGCAACGGCGAGTCCGGAACATACTCGTCCTCGGACGACAGCTGTGTGTTGAGCGGTAGCACCAGGGCCGAAGATTGCGGCGACGATATCCCACTGTGCGACCAATACTATGCCCACGATATGATGTACGAAATGGTAGACGCTCTGTCTGAGACCATGGGGACTGACTTGCTTTGTGACACCCGCAGATTCTCTAAGCGTCGAGTTCAATACGAGTGCGCACCCGTCTGTACATACGACAACGTGTTCGAGTGTCCTCGGCTCGACGACACCGAAGTAGACGTCCGAATCACCTACACGAGGTCTGGACCCAGAGTTCGCGTAGAAGCCCGTGACGAGATTCCGAAATTCCATTAATAGAAGCCCGCCGTCCCGCCTTTACCACAATTCCCCCTAACCTTTGGTTCGATCCTGTTGAAGCCCCTGGGCAATCCGTTGAAGCCCCCCCCGCGAAGCGGGGGGAGGCGCTTGACGGAGTCAAGTGCGATCACATGCGCGAAGCCACGCCACCTGGCGCACGAACGTGGCCGCAGGTACACGTTGAGAGTATGGCGGTTTGGGCGAACTGGCCTTAGCGATGGCCCTGGAATCGAATCGCGAAGCCATGGGATACGGCTTGCTGAATAGCCGCCTCGTTGGCTGGCAGGTGAAGTCGGCGACTGCTGTAACGGAAGAGGTTTAGCGCCCGTTCGATAGCGGCGTCGTACTGAGCATGTCCGGTACGCACCTGCCACCGAAACCCGGTTATCTTCCCATCTCGATCAACAGCAACTGAAACCACTCCGTGCAGTTCTTCGAGCTGAGTCTCTGACAGGGTACTCGGCGGTCTGACCGCCCGTTGAATCTGAGCTTGAACAGGGGCGAACAGATTGCTGAGAGCCGTGGGTGACAAGCTCGTTCCGTACCGAGAACCGTCCGAGAAGCCCTGCTGCTGCTCCGAGTTGGTTGGTCGGTTCGGATCGTGGCGTTCGCTGTCACGTGGCTGATCCGGGTCGATGTCTGGGTCTGGTCGCGTAGGACGATCATCGAGTGGAGACGTGTCAGGCTGATTGTCATCGTTTAGCGTTACAACGTCTTCCGGTCGTACATCGTCGGCAGGATTGACGATATTCGGCAGCTCGTCCTGGTCGGGAAGGACTTCGCCGTATCTTGCGATCGGTATAACTTCATAAGGATGTGGCTCCGGTTCCACCAGCTCTTGAGCTGCCTCGGCAGGTGGGCCGGTGGACAGCAACAAGAACCCGAGTAAGGCACAGTGAATCAGCGCGGTAAAGAACACACCCACGCCCATCAGAACGGAGTCGTTTTAATGTCGTACCGTGCGGATCAAGCGGGCCTCTCTGAGACAAAAACACGAAGTAGTGAGGAGCGCCTCGTATTCCCATAAACGTCGAGCAGCACCAATTCGGTCTACGTTAGACCAGGCCTGGGCTGGCTGCCCCCCTCCGCGTTCGCTCGTGATTGCCGCCCAGTACAACGTGCACCCGATGAGCGGCGACCTCTACTACGACTACGAAATGGTCTGCGAAGCCTGTGGCCAGTTTACGACGGCCAGCTACTGCGAGAACTAGTCTGTCGCTCAGCTAGCGGCTCTCTCGGGAACCTAAGACTAGGAGCCCGTCGCGTATAACGCCCCGGACTCCAGCCGTTAGCTTTTAGC
>CAZDBH010000390.1:0-8362 GCA_964503485.1 uncultured Bradymonadales bacterium
CGCTAAAAGCCAATGGCGGAGCCTGGAGCGCTATGCGCGACAGGCTCCTAGCCCCATCTACTCCACCCATCCAATTCGCCGCCTGCAAATGATGCATAGCGAGGTCTCTCGATCGATGGTATCGACCCGGCCCCCGGCATCCTCCATGTAGCATGCGAAAGTCGGGCAATGATAAAGGCCGAGCGAGTGCCCCAACTCATGGATGGCAACCCGGCCCAATCGGACAATGGCGGGGACTTCACCAACTCGGCGACGACACCGAAAGTATGAGATAACAGACGCCGTCCCACCCACGTCGGCCAAGCCGAGAATGCCCCAGTCTTCGTGCTCGCCTTTGGTGGTCGAGATGTCCTGGGTCGTCATACCTATGATGCGATCGGCACCGTCGGGCAGGAGCGGTTCGAGGTAATCCAATAGCCGTTCAGCTCGCCAGCGACGGCGCGGCTCATACCACGCCGTATCTGGAAGATCAGTCTGCTCGAGCACGACTGTCGACACATCGTAGGTTTCTGCGAGGGCGCGTTCGACTTCGGTGATTTGCTCAATGGGAACGTCCCCTAGAGGCTGCAACGCGATGACGCAGATGCCGGGCACATGCGAGCAGGGAGCCGGATCATCGGGTACCTCTGATTCTGTCACCGCCTCCGGTGGCTCGGTGTTGGTTGCGGCTGGAGTCGGCTGAGGACGTGGCTCATCAGCGCTCGAGCGCGTGCACCCAAAGACGAGAAAACAACACCCCAGCAGGGCGAGTTTGATGTTGAGACGAGTCATGTCGGCCTCCACAGCCCTCAAACCCAACAGTTCGAGCGGGGTGAACTATTTCCGCCCGCGACCATCTGGAACTCACGGTATGGCGAAGGTTGTGACTGCGGCGTCGAGCACTCCCGGCTCCTGATTGTTGCGGCCCGCCACCACCACCTGCGACTCGAAAACGAACACGCCAAACACAGAGAGATGGTCAGTGAGTTCCGCCAGAGCCCAGGTTTCGTCAGAACGGTCGTAGACCGCCAGACTGACAACAGAGGGTATGTCAGGGGTTAGACCCACCGCGAACAGGTAGTCCTCCGAAGCTGCGAAAGCCATGATTGTGCGAAGCCCCACCGGAGCCAGAGTCGCCCAACTCTGGTCGTCTGGTGTGTAGATTGCGATCTCAGGGCCAGCCCCGTCCAGAGTGGCAATCATGTCATTTGCTTCGTAGGTGTCTCCAGCAAAGTAGAGACCATCACTCAGTGCGACTCCGGTCGGGCGCATCTGACCCCAGTAGCCGGGCATTTCCGAGGTGGACCAGCTGTTGTCTTCGCAGTTCAGAACCAGGGCACTCGAGGTCGGGAAGTCGTTGTCCCATGAACCCTCGATGATTCCCCCGGCGAAAAAGACCTCGGTACCCACCACCGCCGCGCTCATGTCCCTGCGCAGTTCGCTGAGAAAGGCGGTGGTCGTTGTTTGATCTAACAGATTGTGGATATCGACATGGTTGCTTCCGGTGCCGGTCTGGTTCGCGGGGTAGCCACCACCCACGACGAGATTGTCGCCGCAGAGAGCCATTGTGGACCGAGCTCTTGCCGCCGAGGTCCGCAATTCGAGGTTGGTCAGGCTCCCGTCGGAGTGGGCGTAGCCGTAGGTAGTGGTCAGTTCGTCGCCGCCAGGCGTGCTGTAGGTACCACCTGTAATGTAGGCCCGTTCGTCGCTTCCCAGGCAAGTCATGTTTGCACGCGCGTCGCTGAAGTCGATTTCGGTCCACGAATCGGGGGAGTCCCGCACGTGCAGCCTACCGCCCGGTAAGTCGATTTGGTCCTGAATGACATAGACGACCTCGGCGCCCGAACGAGCGACGCAGCCCAGCTCGCCGGCGCCCAGCTCCGCTGTATCCGTGGTTTGTGTCCAGCTCAATCCGTCAGAGCCGTTGTCGGGCGGGACGTCGTCGAGCAATGCCACGCAGGCTGAGTCGCCACCCTCGACAGTCACTGTCCCTGGCGCGATGTCGATCTCAGCTCGATAGCAATCGCCTTCTCCGCACAGAAGACCAGTCAAAGCACCTACGGGCAATCTGTAGATCGTACCGCCGAACCGAATGGCGACGCTTCCCGAAGTAACCACGAAACGCGAGCATTCGCCCTCGGCCTCGGCGCTCAACGCGATTGAACCGCTGACGATGGTGACCTGATCTGTCAGGGCACAGGAAGAGAATGTCGCGTTGTTAGAGGCGGCAATGACGAGCTCCCCGCCCATAGGACATGCCAGTCTGTGTTCCTGTCCGTGGAATTTTTGCGAGACCTCTTCCAGGGCCGAGTTCCACAGTTCGAGGAGCGGTGGGACGGCGGCGTCCAAAGCCGCTTTGGCATCCTCTTCACTATCAAACGGCGCTTCTGACTGAGATAGGTCTACGTCGGTCTCGGTCGCATCCGCGGGGTCCGACTGATTGGTGTCACTCTCTCCGCAGCCGAGGAGCAGCAGCGCGACGAGAACTTGTCGGTGCGATGAGAATCTAGACATATGCCCTCTCTGTGGCCACAGGTCATTCGAGTCCCTGCCAGCCGTCTACCCATGCGAATAATGAAGATGAGAATCTTGGCAGTCTCAGCACTGAGGCGCAACTCTGTGGGCGACAGGTACCGTCGATTTGCCCACCGTACGTCGACCGTGCTCTCGACGAAGCCTAGTCATCTCGACTTGGCTTGCGTCGGTTTCGTTTCTTGTCTGACTGTCTTTGTTTAGCCGCTAACCGTCTTTTGACTGAGTTTCGTGTCGGTCGTGTCGGCTTTGGTTTTTTGGGTCGCACCAGCGACGTCCTGACCAACTCAGCGAGTTTTTCGTACGCATCCGTGCGATTCTGCTCCCGGGCGCGGGTTTTGCTCGAGGTGATGATGATATCGCCTTCAGTGGTCAACTTCGAACGCAGCTTGTTGAGTAGCCAGGTTTGGTCCCTTTTGCTCAGGGCCACCGAGTCCTTCGGACGCCAGCGAAGTGTCACTTTGGTCTCGACCTTGTTGACGTTCTGACCACCCGGACCGCCTGAGCGTGAAAAGGACACGGTAAGCTCGCTTTCCGGTATGGTAATCCTTGAATTGACGACGATATCGGCCATCTCTGCCTGCTGCGACGCTTGTGAAACAGCTCTGACTTTACAGAAGAGAGTCTGTTGTGTCGTGGTTCACATTGGTTGGTGGTGAACTCTCGCCTCAGCCAGGGCTCCAGGAGTGATCGTGACACGTTTTTCGACAAATGGTCTGGTTCGAATTGCGACGGCTTTTTACCTACTCTTCCTGGGTTGCACAGGCACGCCAGGGGTAGGTGACGAGGGCGACGTCGGCAACCAGGATGCTCCTGCGGTCGACGCCGACACCGTACCCGACTCGGTGCCCGAAGCCGACGCGACGGAGGAGTTACCCACGGAACCGTATTACGAAGACTCGGACCAGACCGAAGTCAATCGACAAACCACGGACGGGCGGACCTGGCTCGAGACCACGAGCGGTGTGTTAGCCAACCCTCACTTCACCTTGAGGGTCTGTGACTCGCACTTCCCAGCGGGCAGCGCCGCGTTCGCGGAGGTCGAAGCCGCAGTGGCTTTGTTCAACGCCGTCGAAGGCGCCGACCTGAGCATCGAAATCGCGCATTGGCCGCACGTCGAGGTCAGTGAAATGTACGCTGACCACGAGGAGCCAGTCTTTCATTTTGACTACGTTCTCGATGGGTTTCCCTGCCACAGCGAGTACTCCGCCCGAGAGGATTCTCTCAATCCCCAAAGTTGGGCCATGAACACCTGTCGCTACTCTGGCGAGGGACGTTGGGCCGGGGGTGCATCGTTCTGGTCGTTCAACGTCGCGGTAAACGCCGCTCGGCGAGAGCATGATGACGACCCCACCAACACAGACCACCCACGGGCTGAGAACATAGCCCACGAGATCGGTCACGGGTTCGGGATGGGGCACACGCCGAACTGGCCCGAGGAGTTTCGCGGGCTGATCAGTACGATGCAGGGCAATCAGCCGACGCTGAGCGCCTACGACCACGGGTACCTGAGGGGGCTTTACCCCTTCGAGGAGGTGTCGGTGGTTCCCGCCACCCTGGTCCCTAGCCCCCAAGTGAGGGATAGCGACGGAGAAGGGGGGTTCGTAAGGACCTTCTTCAGCTCGGTTGATAATCCCAACACCGATCGTTTCGCCAGTAATCCGACTGATCTCTATCTACATGAAGGCGGAACCGTCATGGACTGCAGCACGCACCAGGATCCTATATTCCTCGCTGGCTGGTACAACATCGGCACGGAGGAAGCCGCCGAATTCCAATGCCAACTCACGCTCCGATCCGAAGATGAGGAATGGGTAGTGTATCGTTGGGCGGCCGTTTCGTTGCCGGGAGAAGCGCAGGACCACTGGATCCAACAGGTCGTCCTTCCCAACCAGCCTTCAGATTACTTCGTTGATCGAGAGACGTCGTTGCTACTGAGACTAGACTCGGGTGCCGTCAACGGTGCGCCAGTGGAATTCGCCGCGCCGATTTCTGTGCATCGAGAGCCGGCAGGATGCCCCTGACAGCGGCTCAGAAGGGCAGCTGAACGTTTGATTTCGCCCTCAATTGATACGAATAACCAGTCTCGGCGCGGTCGTTGCCGCCAACGGTGACCTGTTTCTTCAAGAAGCCGTCCTTTGCGTCGAACGACCACCCTTCCGAGTCTTCCAGTTCGATCTCGACCTGCTCGACCTCGCTCACGGGGATTCGCTCCACGACTTCGAACTCTCGTTCAACGTCCGACAGGTTAGCCAGATAGAGCGTAACCTCGCGATCGATGATCTGGGTTCCGCTAATCGCCTTGCGACTCGGCTTTTCTTTCTGCTCCCTCTTGATTCGCACCCCGTCATCGGGACCCAGGCCGATCTCAAAACCCTCACCCGCGCCGACGAAAGACATTCGGCTGCGACCGACCATACTCGCTGATCGAGAAACAACCATCGGACCGGCCAGCAGCGGTCTGTCATCGTCGAGAGTGGATTCGGCTACGAAATGGGCTATGGGCGTCATCTCGGCCATGAGGACGCGCTTTATCTTGGCCGGGAGGCTGAGTCGATACAATTCGATGCGATGGGGTTCTCCGTCTGAAGGAAGTGAAATCACGGTAGGTGCTGAGAAGGTCAGTGGAACACCCCCGTCATCGACGCCTGGCATCTCATCAACCGACCGATGAGCGTCCTGTTTGCCTGCCAGTTTCACTTCTTCGTCGCGAAGCGAGACGGTGACTACCTTCTTCTCTTGTTCGGTCTTCTCGCGAATCTTCACGCGGTCTTCGACCAGCAGAGGAGCGGCGCTCGCCTTGGAAAGGCGGGCGGTTGAGAAGGACAATGCGACGTCCTTCCAGTTTTCTCCGGTCAGCTGCCACGAGGTAGCGCTCACTGTCCACTCGAGCACGCCATCCGTCGCCTGCACTCGATGCTCGGGCCGCCAAAGCGCGCACGGAACGGTGTAGTCAATTTCGAGATCTGAAGGCAACTCGGGCGATCCGCTGAGTTGCACCTCGACGATCGCTCGGCAGACGGGTTCGCGCCGTCGGGCCAACTCCAGTCGACGGGTAGCGGAACGAAGTTGGTCGTTGGCGCCGTCGAGATCGACGTGGGCCGACTCTTGCCCTTCGATGGCGTCTTGCATCGCCTCGCCGATCTGGCGGTAGGCCTCGTCCCACTCGTGGATCGAGTCGTCTTCGCGGGCCCAGTTCAATCTCGAGATCGCCTCAGCCCACTGCGAATAGAGCGTACTCAGTCGGTTTCGTGAATGGGTGTGCCGGCTGATGGCCAGTTGGTCGAGTTTGGCTGTGTTCTTGGCCTCGATCGCCTCTTTGTCCAAGCCCGCCACATCCTCGTCTGAACTGGATGACACATAGTCGATGACTCGCCGGACCCGAACACTGAGAACCTCTCGTCCGGAGCCCGCAGGTTTAACCCGGATGCTCCGATCGCTGAGCAGCGGGCTGAACCCCGAGATTCGTGCCCACCCATCTTTCCCGTCGGTCTTCACCTGGGCGGCCCGGGTTACGGTGGCTCGATCTTCGAATAGTGTAACGGAGGTTGCCCGGCTTTCGTAAATCGTCTTTCCTTCAGCCACGGTGGTTTCCTCCTTCGAGTTCGAACTTCGACGAGAAATCAATCCGATAGGAGTAGCTCAGTTGTGTTTTCTCGCCAGCGCCCAATTCCACTTGCCAGATGAGTCCGCCTTCGATTGGGTCCGTACGATCAGACTGATCGTAGGGGTTGGAGGGCTGGCTTTCGGATACCATCGTGATCTCAATGTCGTCATCATCGTCGTCGTTGGTCGGTATGGCCTCAACGAGGTCGACCGTTACCGGAAAACCGAGGGAGGAGGCGAAATCCAGAGTGACGTGATGCTCGACCCGGGTTTTGCCACCCAGCAGCCCCTTGTTCTCCTCGGTGAGCCGAACGTTGCGAGCCACTCGAAGTCGTTCCTCGCAACCGAGTCCCAGGGTTAACAAGCCGCCCCGATCGACGATTGGCAGCGCACCGCGAGTCAGGAACGCACCGTCGAGGAACACCTCCAACGGACCGGCCAGCAACGGCAAATCAAACGGATTTCGAAGTGTTACCTCGCGGTAGACGCCAGAGTCTCGTCCCGGAGCACAGCGGAACCGGCTCTCGCATTCACAGGAGTCGATCGCAAGCGGTACACGATGGGCCTTTCCGTTCGACGGTACATCGACCCGAGTGCTGCCACCGTACCGGCAGTCGAAATGCCCTTTGTAGGGTCCAGGCTGTTTCACGCCTTTGGGTCCCGCCAGACGGGAGGCAGTCATTGCTCCAGGCCTGACCGCTGGGGTTCTGGGACGCTGTTTGAGGCGGCCCCGCTCTGTACGTGAATCGACCGAGCCCAGTATCAGGCTGTCGAAGTCCAACCAGTTGGCCTCGGGCTCGATTCCAGAGGGGCCCACTGCGGCGATCGAATTGCTGGCTGCTTGCTCGAGCGCAGGACTGGCGCTCTGAAAACGAGCGCTCTTGGCTACCGCGCCTCCTCGCCGCCTCGCTCGCCGCTCTGGCGCCCCAGGAGCGGGACTTCGTGACGGTTCGATCGCCCCCGATTCCAGGTAGGGCATGCCCCCACCGGCTGGAGCCTCTGCTGGGGCTGGGTGCGGTGCATACTGGCCGGTCGTGAGACTCTGGGGTCTCGGAGCCTGGGCCGGCGGCGGGGCCGGCTTGGCTTTCGGCGTCGGTTTTGCTGAAGCAACTCGGCCCTGGGACGGAATGACATGCTCGTAGTCCGCAAAGAGGGCTTGCAAGCCATCTGGCGCAGAACGATAGCCCGAGGGTCGAGGTGCCCGTGCCTTGCCGAGACGCAGTGCTTGAAGCTTGGGAAGATCGATGTTCCGCACCATATCGGCCGTGCAGACCGAGAGCAGCGCGTTGGACCAGTCCTCTTCCGTAGACTGTGCGACAAAGGCCTCCAGGGCTAGTTTGGCCACACCGTCAGTCCCGACTCGAGCGGTGTAGGCAGGCCACCAACGAGCGCACTCGACGGCGTACTCGAGAGTCAGCCCGCTTACGGCACCAGCTCCGGGAGCGAACTCGGCCACTGCGGTACAGGTCGGCTGGTCCGATGAAGCCAATTCGCCGGAGGTTGCCTGTTGGATCCGCACGGCGAGTTCATTCTTACGTCGCTGTGCGTCTTCGAGGCGGCTCTGAAGGTCGATCATCTCGCCGTCGAGTTCTGCGCGCAGATTTTTCAGAAACGCTTCGACGGCAAGTGCATCGGCTATTCGCGCCGATGGCTTGGACGAGTTAGCCTTCTTTTTGAGTCTCGGATCGACGATAGCAGTGCGCAGCAGTTTAGCGCGTGATGTGAACTCCTCGAGGCGTGCGGCCATCACTCGTACGTCGGACTCGAGTATGCGCTGTTCTGCTTCGAGTCCGCTCGGCACTGGAATCTTGCCGGCGGGTATCACCGTCCGAAGCCGAAGCCCGACTAGCGTGCGGCCGCCCTGCACGGTGGCGCGCAGGCTGCCCCGTTCGACTGTGATTGGGAGTCCTGGAATCGCGAGTTCGAAGCGGTCGCTCGGTTGGCCTTTCGGTGGTTCGACGACGCGACGAACAATCGCTCCGCGAGCATATACCGACACCTCGTCGACTCGGCTTTCGGCCTCGAAGTGTGTTTCAGGATCTAGTCGCCCCACGATGAACTCCTGCCTTTGTTGAAGCCCGGAGTCTCAAAGGCACCGACCTCAAAGTCAACCAAACCGGCCAAAGAGCCCGGTTGGTCCCAGCATTGGAAAGAAGCGACCTCAGGCAACTGAGAACCGAGACCCTGGCTTGCGGCGCCCACCAGATTTGCCATTTGCCATTTGCGCTGTGCTAATCGGGTTGTC